>NZ_CP012600.1:310369-620550 GCF_001278705.1 Bacillus gobiensis | reverse complement strand
AATCTCCCATATCAGCTCGGCAACCGAATGATTTTTTGAGAAATCCCGCCATTTTTGCAGAAGTCTGTAAAAAGAGTCAAGTTTTTTAAAGGTCGAATCATCGGCAGGCACAGCCTCTAAAAATTCCTTGACTGCAGAATAAAATGGCTCTTTCTTTAGATGTATCCTAATTCGGGCAAGTTCATTTTCATCAAGTGAAACGACAGGGGATCTTAACACAGAGGCTAAGGGAATGTCCTGATACGGATTATCGATCACAGTTAGAACGGACATCATTATCGCAATTTCCGTCGCATCAAAATATCCCGAACTTAAATTGGCGTAAACAGGAATCCCCTGCTGCTTGAACTCGTCCATAATCGCCGGTGCCCACGGCATCGACCTGAGCAGGATGACGACATCAC
The DNA here is from genome assembly GCF_001278705.1 of Bacillus gobiensis. Classification (GTDB taxonomy): domain Bacteria; phylum Bacillota; class Bacilli; order Bacillales; family Bacillaceae; genus Bacillus; species Bacillus gobiensis. Next base: position 620,146 of record NZ_CP012600.1, on the reverse strand, counting down.
GATACTCGATGTTTCTCGTCATATTTCGTTTTCGATCATAAATTTGAAATCGCTCATCAATAAGCTCGCGTATCTTTTTCGCCATTGCCCTAGCTTCAAGCTGAACCGTCTCAAAACTCTCCTGATCCTCATTTTCTTCTCCACCGTTGGAGCGGTCGATTAATAGGAGCTCGGTTTCACAGCCTTCCAGTTCCGGATAATGGGCACCTTCCTTAAGTTCGGCATCGATGTCATACTCGATTTCCCCAACCTTTTCGCCCATCAACTGCTTGAAGAGAAAGTTTGTGCTAGAGAGCACTTCCTTTCTGCTCCTGAAGTTTTGGTTAAGATCAATTTTCATTCCAGAAGTTTTACCCGCAACCGTAAACCGTTTATATTTCGATAAAAACAAAAAAGGCTCAGCCAGCCTGAATCTATAAATCGACTGTTTCACATCTCCGACCATGAAAAGGTTGCCTGCAGCTTCTTCCTCATTTGAAACAAGCGATAAAATGGCTTCCTGTACAAGGTTCGTGTCCTGATATTCATCGACCAGCACTTCCTCAAACTGTTCACGATAGAATCTCGCCGCTGCACTTGGAAATTTTTTACCCGTTTGATCTGTTTCTGTTAAAATGGCAAGACACAAATGCTCCAAATCTGAAAAATCGACTAACCCTTTTTCTTTTTTTGCGGATTCAAATCTCTCACTATACGTTTTTACAAGCTCGACAAGTCTATGAATCACAGGCTTCATTTCATTTAAATCCTTTACCTGCAGATCCGGAGCACGCGTGAAATAATCTTTTTTCACTTTATCAATTTGTTTTTTTACTTGATTTCGGATATTCGTAGCTTCTTCCAGCAGTTCGGGAAGAAAGTCGTCTCCCTTACAAGGCTTTGCCCTTTTAAAAGTGACCTTCTGAACTCGGTCAAAAAGCGCACAAAAATCGCCGCTGTACGTTAGAAGTTCCTCCACTTGAGCGAGATCATCGCGGAAATTTTCTGCACGCGGAGAAGGTCCGCCTGGCTGCGAAGCGATTTCCAAGGCACGAAGCAGCTCCTGACGGCAGCCCTTTAAAACCATTTGAATATCCTCCTGTATCACCCTATAAAACGGCATGTTTTCAACCTTGCCATCTTGATCCGCGTTATACAGATCAACGAGACGATCGAGCCATCCATTCGGGTCAGGATGAGACCTGGAAAATTCATAGAGCTTTTTTACCAACAGCTGCAGATCGACATCCGTTCTATCCCCGGTGTACCGGTCTACAAGGTCAAAAAAACCTGGATCGGCAGCTGCATACTCTTCTTCAAATACGTCTTCCAGCACTTCGTCGCCAACCAGCTCTCCCTCGGTTTGATCAGCAATTCGAAAGCCGGGGTCCAAATCTATTAAATAATAATATTTGCGCAAAACCTGCAGGCAAAACGAATGAAGTGTAGAGATACTGGCACGATTAATCAGCGAAAGCTGCCGTCTTAAGTGAAGTGAGCTGGGAGCCTTCTTCAGCTCTTTTTCCAGTGCTTCAGCTATTCTATTTTTCATTTCCGCAGCTGACGCATTTGTAAATGTAACCACCAGCAGCCTGTCAACATCGACCGGGTTGTTACGTGAAATCATCTTGGTAATCATCCGTTCAACGAGAACCGCCGTCTTTCCCGAGCCTGCTGCTGCCGCTACCAATGTGTCCTGGCCGCTGGATACAATCGCCTTCCATTGATCGTCTGTCCACTGGCTTCCTTCAGGCTTCCTCATCTTCTTGATCCTCCATTTTCAGCTTTTCTAGAATAACATCATCTTTTTCAGAAGCTAACAGCCTGTACTGATTTTCCTCCAACGATTCATCGAATTGGCAAACCGATCGATAGGAACAATATGTACAAGGCATTTTATCTTTTATTTTATACGGCTCAATCGCGATCTTTCCATCCATGATTTCCTCACCGGCTGTTTGGAACGTTTTTCGGATATGACGCCTTAAATTGCGAAACTGTTCTTCATTGACCACAGTTGAATCTGATCGAAGGCTTCCATCTTTTTTAAAACCGGCTTGAACGATTTCTGAACGCCCTTCCGTTAACGATTGATCCATGAGCCGAATTGCATCGCGGTCGTCTAGAAGATACCCCTTCATCTTGAATTGCTTATAGATTGCTTTTTCAATTTCATCAAACCCAAGCGGAACATCCGATTGGATTAAAGGATCATGAATATGAAAATAAAGCACTCCCGCAGGTACAGCCTCAGTCCCGAGCCATTCCTTGGAATACGTGACTGACATATCTAGATAGGTCAGCATTTGCAAAGCAATTCCATAATACACCTCAGATAGATCGAGGCCTCTGCTGCTTGACTTATAATCAACAATTCGAAGGAGAAGGCGTCCATTGTTTTCAGCTTGATCGATTCGGTCAATTCTTCCGGTTAGTTCCATCGTTTGGCCGCTTTTCAGCTGAAAACGCATCGGAGGAAGCGGTCCTTTTTTTCCAAAATCAAGCTCGAGACCTGCCGGAGCGAACCCGCTGGCTTTGGCGTGCTCACTTAAGATGCTGACTACCCTTGCGATAATTTTTTCGAGTTTCTCTTTCATATACTGATAGCGGCTGCTGCTCAGCAAAATCTCTTTTTGCAGACGTGGAGCAAGGTGATTCACTGCTTCATGAGACAAAGTGGCGCTCTCTTTTTTTGTCACATCACTCCAATTGATCCGGAGCTCGTGCAACCGGTCCGAAATCAGCTTTAACGCTGAATGAAAGAGCTGGCCGATATCAGGCGCCTCAAGCTTATAAAACTGTCTGTCCTTCAAACCGAGTCCGTGCGAGGCAAAATGGGAAAATGCGCATGAATTAAATCGTTCCATTCGTGATACGCTGCCTTGTAATGTCTCCCCGTATAAATCCTGGCTCACCTGCTTTTCCAGCTTGCGAACTTCATTTTTATAAAAAAGGCTGGACAAAATCCTTTTTGTAAACAGCTTTTCCGGCTCATTCATAAGAAAATTGTACGTACTCCACCAGACATCGCTGATAGGATATTTGCTTTTCCAAAGCCGCAGCTGCGATGCCAAATACGACAATGCAACATGCTTATTTACGATAAAATCAAGCTGTGCCTCATCTGAATACTGTTCGGGCTCGTTAATGAGCAGCTTTTTTTGATGCAAAGGAAACCATTCTTCCACTCTTTTTATAACAGGAGACGGAAGCATCGCCTTCCCCTCAGCATCTGCGATCGGATAGGAAAGATATAGTTTTGAAGACGCGCTTGCCATCGCCAAATAAATAAGAAAATTTTCATCCAGCAGGCGCTCTCTTCCCGATGGTGAGAGCTCGATGCCGTTTCTTACGAGCCAATCCCTATCGTCCTCAGAAAGTACACTGTCGTCTGAAGGATTAGCTGGAAGTACGCCGTCATTTGCCCCTATGATAAACGTACATTTCGTACCGTACATTCTTGATATATCCATATTTCCGATAAATATTTGATCGAGAGCAGGCGGGACAAGCGCGTAGCTTAACGACTCCACACCGGTTTCAATCATCTGCTGAAAGAGCTGGATCGAGATGTTCGTATCACCCATCATTTCAACAAACTCTTCCAGCATTTGAACAACCGCATTCCAAACCTGATCGTGCTGTCTCGCTTCAATGACCTGTCCTTTATCCTCTGCTTCCTGCCTTAGCAAATCAAGCTTTTCCGGGATTTGAATCTCTTCTAAATACGTATAAAACGCAACACCCATCTCTCTGACGGATTTTGCTTTCTTCAGGCGCTTCTGCAAAGAGTATACTGGAGCTGAAATCCATTCCCTCAACTCATTCAGCATGGTCTCCATCTCCACTTCCTGGTCGGTTAAAGGAAATTGGTCATCCAGAGATGAATAGCGGCGATATTGAAATCGTTTATTGTTTGTCCATTGGTCCCCTTTGATTCCATAAGAAATACAGTAATTCTCCAATTGATCAATTTGCTCTCTAATTTTCTGTTTGTTTCCTTTCAAAGGATAGAGAAGCTCAGTTTTAACGCATCTGAAAACAGCCTCGTACCTCCAATTCCCTGTAATCATATCCATTGTTGAGCGCAGAAGCTCAATTAGAGGGTGATTTTGCATTGGTTCTTTTCCATCTATGAAAAAGGGAAGCCCGTAATCTTTGAATACCTCTTGGATCGTTTCTTTGTAATCCGCAGTATTTCTTGTCAAAATCGAAATATCTTTATAACGGTATTCTCCTTTTCTCACAAGGGAATGAATTTCACGCGCGATTCCTTCGATTTCCGTCCGTTTGTTGGAAGCCTCTAGAATTGTAAGGCCATCAGCCGCGTCACCATAAGGGATCGTCGGTCGAGCTTCGAATGTCTTTTCCAAATGGGCAAGCTCCGGACTTGCAAGTTGCCTTTTCGTTTCTGAAAACGGAACAATCTCCGGTTCAACATTCAGTTCCTTCGCCTTTTGATACAGTTTGTGAAAGGTTTTTCCCGTCATGCGAAACAAGTGCAGCTCATAGGGAAGGTGCTGGGTAAATGGACGATCTGCTGTCAAGCTGATTGTTACCCCTTCACTGTAGATCATCAGCTGCTCAAGAATGCGGTACTCTTGGGCTGTAAATTGATGAAACCCATCCACGTACACATGAGCCTGTTTTATTTCTTCCGAATAAGGTATTTTTTCTGACAGTAAATTTAAATAATCCTCCGAATCCAAATAATGCCCTTCAAGAGTAGTTTCCAGCTTTTGATAGAGCAGATAGAGGTCATGAAGCTTATCTGCGAGAACCCGTTCCTCTCCAAAATGAGAATTGCTGCTTCCTTCCATCACCTGACGCAGATCGGCAGGAGAAAGCGCATACTGCTTAAATTCTGTAATCATTGCCGCAGCTTGTTTAATAAATCCTGATTTATCACTTGCTTTTTGATAGACCTTAAATTCATGCTTATGCTCTTCGATCAGCTTTCTGAGCAGCATTTGTACACCTGTTGTGCCTAAAAATTGCCTGCCCATGCCGCCTTCCTGCTGGAGAATTCTCCAAGCAAGCCTTGAAAAGCTGTAAACTTGTGCTCTGATCATCCCGCCAAGCTCTTCTGTTTTAGCAAGCTCATATTCCATTAAAAATGTCATTTGATCCGGGACTAAAAAAATGATTGGCTTACCAAGGGGGTCTTCTCGAAGTTGATCCCTTATGCTGTTTAAGATGGCGGTCGTTTTCCCACTCCCCGATCGGCCTACTAAAAACTCTACTTTCAAACTGTAAGACTCCCTTCGCTTTCTCTTTATGATCTATCCATATTTTATCTAAAGTTATTCGACTTGACTACCTGAAGAAAATGCCGTTTTAGATGTAAATAAAATAAAAAAGTGCAGTACGGAAATCCACTGGCTGCACTAAAGTTCTTTCTTATTGGTGAATAACCATCATTTGTTTTCCAAGCTGATTAAGTGATTTTTCAAACGGCGCTCTGTCAACTTTGCGATTTTTATAGCCATACGGATCGTTGACAAACACACGTTTTTTATTATACCCTGTTACGACTACGCTGTGAACGCTATAGGTAATCTCCACTTTTCCATTCGGAGTCTCCCATTGCTCGATGTCATCTACTTGTGTAAAGTCCGCGGTCGTAATCACCCAGACAGGATTTCCCTTGCTTAACTCTTTGTACATTTCGTTTAGATCTCGTCCGGACAAATCTGTTACTCGGTTTCCTGCATATGAACGGGCTAGCTCATAGACCGGTTCGTGATACACGCCAAGCCCTGGTCCATCCTCCATATTGCCGACAAATCCTTCATTCGGATCACCTTTTAGGCCATTCTCATAATTTAAGGGAACCTTTTTTACTTTGTCCGCCAGCTCATTTTTTGTCACATCAAACCCGTTATATTGAAGCAGCATTGCCAAGCTTGTGATCTCACAGCCATTATAGAGTCTCGGGTTATCCAATTGATTAATCAGCGGGACATTTTTAGGCTTGACTTCGTTCTTTACCGGGTCTGATTCCTGGACGATTTTTGGTTCTTGTTTTTCTTGATCCTCTACACTGTTGATTTCGTCTTCTTTTAAATCTACATTATTCCCCTCAGCTTCATTGTCATTATCAAAACCAATAAAAAGAAAGGCAGCTAATACAAATACAAGGATAAATGTAAAGATGGCTTTGCGTATCATGAACTGAAATTGCCCCTTTATTTGATTTTTTCGTTTAGTTTAGCAGAAGAAGAAGTGAAAAGCGAAAGAATTGTCTAGTGCATGGTTTACCAAAAAATATGTAACAAAAAAGTTCTTTACTAAATCCGTTATCCAACTTTAGCTTTTAGTTCAGAAAGAAGAAGGGATCCTTTCTTCTTTCTGAACTAATGATCCCGTAATTTACTAAGCAACTGAGAGATTTGACCCCTATTATGTGATTGGCGCTGTTCCTGGAAGCAAAACTTTTCTTAAGTTCCCAGCAAACTCTTCAAACGCTCCGCAGTTGATGATGATGCGGTATAAATCATGATCTTTAGCGCCGGATTGTTTGGTTGCTGTAAGGTCACATGCTCAAACTCCATCTCCCCGATCAAGGGGTGACTCCATCGCTTGTGGCAATCGGTGACGATTTTTACGTCATGCCGCGGCCAACAAGAACGGAATAGTTCACTTATCTCCATAAATTCCTCTATTAGCTCCTTAAACCTTGCGTCATGATGGAAGTACGCATAATCTGCACGAAATCGTGCAATCATGATATGCGCTTTTGCTTCCCAATCCATGTTGTCCATTTGAAGCAATGGATCCGTCAAAAACCGTCTTAACCAATTGGGCTGCTGCTCCATTTCCTTAGAGAATGCAGGTAGGCGAAAAACAAACTCCGCCGCTTTATTCCATATCAACAAATCCCAACTTCTCCCCAATACAAAAGCAGGGTTAGGTTCAAGAGCTAGCACCGTTTGCTCCAAACCGGTACTCACCTCTTGAGTCGCTTCATCTTTCTTCAGATCAATTTGCCTTGCCAACATGTGGAGATGGCGGCACTCATCTACAGACAATTGCAACGCTTCTGCTAAACTATCCAGCACCTGTTCGGATGGATTTACTTCTCTGCCTTGTTCTAATGAGGTATACCAGGAAGTACCTATATAGGCGAGTTGTGCCACCTCTTCACGACGAAGACCAGGCGTTCGACGTCGACCATATGACGGTAACCCCACATCTTCCGGGGTAAGGCGTTCTCGACGCGCCCGCAAAAATTCACCAAGCGATACGTTGGAAGAAATCTCTTTCATAGACTAGTCCCCCTTACCCTGACACTGCCAATCGTACGATAAACACGGGAGGGCAGTTGATTCCACCATCTGTAATACTACTAGTATAGCACTGACAATATGAGGAGGTCATTGAGAATGAATGTTTTCGTAACTGGGGCAACAGGAAAAATAGGTAGCCGATTTATACCACGTTTGCTTCAACGTGGTCATAACGTTAAAATTTTGGTTCGTGATCCTGCGAAGGCGGATTCGTTTCAACAGAAAGGGGTCGAGGTTTTAGAAGGTGACCTACTGCAAACAGAAAATCTCGCTAACGCGTTGCAAGACATTGATACCGTGGTACACCTGGCAGCACAATTTCGTGGAGTAGATGAAGCAACTGCGAGAATATCAAACATCGATGCCAGCATTTCTTTAGCGGAAGCTGCCCTGAAGGCAAACGTTCCAAGGTTTGTGTTTGCCAGCACGAATTTAGTGTATGGTGCAAGTAATCATAGCAGACCGAGCCGTGAAGATGATGAGCTGCGACCTGCGTTCCCTTATCCGCAATCGAAAGCGGCAGCTGAAGAAAATTTGCTTAGGCTCCATCTTGAGCAGGGATTAGGACTTCGCATCGTACGGTTTGCTTTTGTCTATGGTGAGGGTGATCCCCATGTTTCCGAATTTCTGCCGATCATGAGCAAATGGAATCCTGCTAAACGGCTTCATATGGTGCACCATGCGGATGTAGGACAAGCACTGTTGCTTGCCGCCTTCACACCGGACATTGATGGCCATATTTATAATGTTGCTGATGACTCCCCTATAACGGTCGCAGAGTTGTTTCAGCTCAACGGGTTGCCTCATCAAGAATCGGAGGAAACCTTGCAACAAGGGCTTAATCCATGGGATATGATCGTGGATACTACGCGCATAAGGGATGAATTAAACTATCGTCCGATCTTCCCCTCGTTCTACACGGCAAGGGAGGCAGGAGCATTATAAAAGTTCCACCTTAAGCCCTTTATCGGGGCTTTTTCAGGTTCATATCATGCACCTAAGTTACCTAAAAGATCCAGTAAGTAATAAACAATCCTGCGAGAGGAACAGCAGGGTGAAGGTGGCAATGATGGAGATTCTTAGAGGTGCTACTCAAGAAAATAATAAAAAGACAACGCCATAAAAAGCGTTGCCTTCTCCCTAACCTCTTATAAGCGATTCAGCGCCATCAATATACATCCGTGTGCCGGTGATATGATTGGAGGCATCGGATGCAAGGAAATGCACCAAATCAGCAACCTGTTCAGGTTCACCGCTTTTGCCTCGAAGCGGCTTGTCTCCTTCAGGAAATTCAACCGGGATTTTTATTTTCTCCAAACTGTCTTGGTCCGGATATGTACGGTTATCAATGTTCGTTGAGATTGCTCCGGGACATATAATATTCACGCGAATTTTGTAGCGCGCCAGCTCAAGAGCTGCCATTTGCCCAAATGCTGTCTGGCCTGCCTTAGACGTACTGTAGGCGGAAAAGCCAAAGTTTGAAAATACTCTGTTTCCGTTGATTGAACTGGTAATGATGATGCTTCCGCCTTTTTCTTTCATGTAAGGCAGTGCATACTTCACTGTGAGAAATGTACTTTTTAAATTTGTTGTCAACGTTTTGTCCCAATCCTCAGGTTCAAGCTCCTCTATCGGCGCGATTCTTCCATTGATTCCGGCATTTGCAAATACAGTATCGATTTGTCCCCATTTGCTGTAGATAGAATCAATCGCGCTTTTTAACTCAGCAGGATTAGACACATCAGCTTTTGCTGTAACCGCTTCGCCATTCGCATTTGTGATCTTGTCTTCGACCCGCTTTGCATTTTCCTCATTAATTTCGATCAGTCCTACTTTTGCACCCGCTTTTGCTAAACGAACGGCAGTTGCTTCGCCAATTCCTGATCCAGCTCCTGTAACAATTGCTACTTTTCCATTTAACATTAAGTTTTCCATCATTTAACCACCTTTCATTAGCGTACATTTTCCGTTTTTCTTGAAAATTAAACATGGTTCCTTAAAAAACGCCGGACATCCTTTCAGGTGTCCAGCGTTTACGTGCACTCTCTTTATTTTTCCAATGCTTCCTTCTGTTGCTCTTCGACTTTCTTAGCTGCTTCATAAATCAGTGTATACAGCTCTTCGAGATCTTCTTCCTCGATGCAGGAGAAAGCTACGCGAAGATCTGATTGACCTAAAGCGATCGTTCCGATGCCGTATTCTTCAAGAAGAAGTGTCCGGACTTTTTCTGCATTCGCTGTTTTCAGCTTCAGACACATAAAATAGCCTGAGTTAAACGGGTAATACTCCCAAGCACTTTCGAATTTACCGCTGTCGAGAAGCGCTTTAACTTTGTTTGCTCTGCGTTTCATTACCTCGAATTTTTCTTCTTTTTGCTTTTTGTATTCCGGCGATTTCATCGCTTCAAGCACAAACGTCTGCGAAGGATGAGAGCCGCTTGACGTTGCCGCGCGAATGATTCCCAATGTTTTTTGCTCTAACGCTTGAAGAAGCTCTTCACTTTCTGCTCCAAACGTAAGGAATCCTACGCGGAATCCCCATACATAATCTTCCTTCGTTGAACCGTCAACCTTCAATGCTAGTACATTCGGATGAATATTGCTTAATTCGGAAAAGAGCGATTCCTTCAAGGAGTTTTCGAAAAACAAGCCATAATAAGCGTCATCCGTAATGACGACGAGCTTAATTCCCTCTTTGGCACCTTCTTCAATTGCCGCCGTAATTTGCGCAGCTTCTTCCTTGTTAGGTGTATAGCCTGTCGGGTTATTAGGAAAATTCAACAAAACAATCGCTTTTCCTTTTTCTTTTTGATTTAAAATGGTTTGGCGAAGGCCCTCAGCATTAAAACCGCCATTTTCATTAAAGAAAGTGTACGAGGTGATTTCAGCACCTCTTCGGACGCCGAACGTCAACTCGTAATTTTCCCAATTTTTATCCGGCAAAATTACGGAATCCCCCTCATCCGCAAACAAATCTGCTGCGATGCTTAACCCGTGTGTCAGTGCATTGGTTACAACAGGAAGGCTGAACGTTTTTTCTTTTAAAGACGGGCTTTCTTCCAGCAATTTTTCCCGCCATAACGAACGCAGTTCCGGCTTACCTGCTGGCGGGGCATACGGATAAAGATCTTTTGGTGAATATGCGGATAAGTTCTGTTGAAACACATCCAGATGCATGGGCTCTCCGTTTTCAAGCGCAATTCCTATCGTCGCATTAAATTTTGAAGCCTTCTTCTTCGCTTCTGCTGATTGGTTTAAAATTCCTACTTTCGGAAAATAAATTTCCTTTCCAAGCTTGCTTAGCATGGCAAATATATTTGGGTTTTCACGATAAATGGTTTTATTTAGTTGCTCGGCTAATGAATGCAAGCACATCTCCTCCAAGTTCTAATGATAAATTCTGCTCTCTAGTATAACACTATATGAAAACGCCTTTTAGGGAAAATGTGATTTTTTTCCGAAAAAAATCATCTTTTCGCTTACAGCTATTTTAACTCACAATTCAAATTTATTATGACTCTCGAAAAAATTTTCGTAATTTACCAATCATAAAAAGTATAATATAGTGAAAGAAGAAATTATTTTACTAAATGAACTATTTTTTATAGAAAAGGAAGAAGGGTTTTTATTGAAAGGAAACAAGCTGATCCTTCGTGATATATGGTTTATTCTTCTCTGTACATGCGGCGGTTTTCTTCTCTCATTAACGGGGATGTCCATTGGATGGATGATTGGGACTCTCATGGCAGCGTGCTTTTTTTCATTTTTACGCCCGGCTTGGTCAGGAATTCCCGATGCCGGGAAAGGGGTTAATAAGCTTTGGCTGAACCTTGGCCAATTGATATTAGGGGTCGAGCTCGGACAGAAATTGAACGGATCGGTCGTTTCTATTTTTTTGGAGAACTGGCTGACGGTAACCATCATGCTGATCTTATCCATCGTTTTCGCCTTGCTTACAGGTTTGTATCTGTATCGATTCAGTCAAAGCGACATATTGACAAGCTTTGTCGGTACAGCTCCTGGCGGCATGTCTGCGATGCCGGGAATTGCTCAGGAGGTTGGCGCCAATACAGCGACCGTCACATTGGTTCAAACCATCCGGGTGCTGCTTGTCGTTTTGACGATTCCGATTTTAGTTTTCTTCCTGCACTCTCATGACATCGGTGGTTCTTCACCTGCCGCACCAGCAGCGATTCCCGCATCAGCAACTGGACAACTCTCGTTAGCAGGCATTGGGATCACGGTCTGCTTTTTCTTAATTGCATGGGCAGGCGCTTTTGCAGGAAAAAAACTTAGAATTCCTGCCCGCTGGCTGCTGGGTAGTATGCTCGCTGTTGCTATTACGCAAGTCATCAGCGGAGCACTCGGGTTTGAGCCTACGGCTTGGTGGCCGCAGGGGATGAATGTTATTTCCCAGCTTTTTTTAGGCGCTTCGATTGGCTCCCGTTTTCATAAAGAAATGTTCAGAGGTGTACGAAAAACGCTAACCGTTGCTTTTACTGGTTCAATCGGCTTCGTTATCGCCATGCTTTTATGCGCCTTAGTCGTCTCCAAGGTGACAGGAATTTCACTGACAACCTCTATTCTCGCCTTCTCACCCGGCGGAATAGCTGAAATGGCCAGCACTTCAGTCGCCTTGCATGCAGATTCGACTTTTGTCGTAACTGTTCAGGTTTTGAGGCTTATATTGGTTATTGCCATGCTCCCGCCGTTGTTTCGATTTCTGCATTTAAGGACAGAGAGGGTAAAAAGGAAAAAAATTCATTCCTTGAAAACGAGATGATTGGAGCGGCACGAAGAAAAAAGACAGAACCTGATTCTAAGTTCTGTCTTTTTAATGCTGTTTAGCTGTTTTTTTACTTAGCTCTGTCAAAATCTCTCTAAGCTCTATCGCCTGTGTATGCACTATATCTATCCCATAGTTTTTCAAAGTCTCCATAGTCGCAACATGATTCTCAGTTATCAGCTCTGTCCCTCTTGATTCCACCCGCACTATGCCCGGAGTCGGTTCGTTTGAATGGATAGGTTGAGATATCCATATTCGCTTCCAGGATTCTTGAAGCTGGTCCTTTTCATAAAAACCAAGCATTTTCCCTTCTTCGATAAGCAGGATATAGTCAGCGACTCGTTTCATTTCATCACCGGAATGGGTCGAAAACAATATCGTCTGTCCCTCTCCGCGCTCCATATAGTTCACGATTTCCTGATCCAGAGCTGTCTGGCTTTCAAAATCCAAGCCAGCATACGGTTCATCCATCAGAAAAAGCTTGGAGCTTCGGCTAAGATGCAGGCCGAGCATTGCTTTTCTTTGCATACCCCCCGATAAAGAATCCAGCTTCTTCTTGATCGGTATCTTAAAGCTTTTCATATATTCAATAAACGATTCCTCCGACCAATCGTCAAACGAAAGCCTGTATAAATTAGCAATCTGCAAAGGAGAGAATTTACCATACAGCTCCATCCCTTGAGAAAGATAAGCCGTATCTTTTTTCGCTTCCAAACTGCCGGCCTTATGGCCAAAAATAATTACTTCTCCTTGCTCGGACTTGATTAGCCCAGCCAGAAGCTGCAGCAGTGTCGATTTTCCAGAACCGTTCTGACCTGCTAACGCAATCACGCTGCCGGCCGGAAGTTCGGTTTGAATCGGCCCTAAGGAAAAGTGCTTGTCTACCGTTTTTTGAATCTGATTGATCAGTATCCCGTTCATTTTTTCTCCTCCATATATTTTCTGATGATTTCTTCTGCCATTTCTTTAATTTCTTCCAGCGTATAGTCGTGCTGCATCGCAACCTTGACTGCCCGATCCAGTGTTTGCATGACGGTCATTTTTTTCGTTTCAGCAATCTCCCCTGCTTCAATCTCAGCTACAAAGGTCCCTTTTCCTTGGGACGTTTTTATGTAGCCGCTCTGTTCAAGGTTTTGGTAGGCACGACGCGTTGTAATGACGCTGCATGCTAAGTCCTTGGCAAGTGTTCTTATGGAAGGCAGAGAATCTCCGGGCCTTAAATGTCCGGAAACAATGAGCGCCGTTAGCTGAGTTTCAATCTGATGATAAATCGGCTCTCTGGAATTTTCCTCGATTTGTATTGGAAGTTTCATACATGATTGCTCCTTGCCCTCAGTTTACACATGATAATCTACCTTCTTTGCCAACCTTTTCGCTTCAAGAAAAGCAAGTACATTACTGATAAGGAAAACTAGCAAAGCGATGCAAACTGATAGGAATGGAGCATTTGTCACGATATCGAACGACCATCCAACCAACCCTTTCCCAGTAAAGAAATGAAGTGCTGCGAAAAGAATAATGACACTCGAATAAAGCAATACATTGTAGTTGATAAGCTGTTTTATAGAATATTTGCCGCCAACATCTCCTGCGGCTAAGAATGCTCCTGCTGATGCTGCAATAAGTGCCCACAAGAGAATAAATGCGACTGATTGGCCCAAAGAAAGCTCTGAGAAGAGAGGGTTACTGTTAGGTAAAAGGAACGCTCCTGATACCCCCACAACTGCCGTGAGAAACGTATAGAAAAAAGAAAGGATTAAACGGCTTGCCAGCAAGACCTCCTGCTTAATCGGCAGCATGGAGGCTTGAACATAAAATGCATTGGCATATAGATGGCTTTTTATTTTCACCACTCTGAAAATTTGGAGCCTCCCTGAATACGGATAAAACATAACAAAGATACATAAGACCAAATCTGCGATGACGGCTCCCCAATTTTTTATATCCCGGTCAATAAAAAAACCAAAGAAAAAAGCAATGATAGCAGCCATAAAAAGCTGGCGCAGCAGCTGATTCACAGGAGTTACCTTTAATTCATACGCCACGAGCCCCCACAATTGTTTTTGATTTGCCACGTTGTTCCCTCCAATAGTGTTTATATGTTTATATACAGTAATACACAATCATCTTTTTTTCAAGCTTTTTTCGCAAAAAAAGAACGCGTTACCAATTCATTGCCCGGGGAATTTTCATATACAAAAAAAGAAGAGTGAATAAATCCCCCTCCTTTTAAACGTATCGTAATTAATCCGATACAATCCCCACTACATCACGATTTGAAATAAATCCGAAATGACGGCTGTCAAAGCTGTGTATTCGGTTGTCTCCCATTACAAAATAACTATTCTCCGGAACTTCCTTTTCACCTGTTACTTCTTTCAAAGTAAAATCACCTGTTAACGGGTAGCCTTGATTAACTGTCTTTAAATCCTTAAGAAAAGGTTCATTAACAGGTTTTCCGTCCACATACAGCTGATCCTTGTCATATTCAATCGTATCTCCCGGCAGTCCGATCACTCGTTTGATATAAACATTATTTTCAGGACCATTAAATAAAAGGATATCGAAGCGCTTGATTGTTTTGAAATGATGGGCGTACTTATTAATCACAAGCTCGTTTCCCTCTTGAAAGGTTGGGTTCATGCTGATTCCTTCTACCTTGTATTCAATAAAGACTACATTTTTCACTTGTATTCCCAACACAAGACAAGCTACTCCTGCAATCACCCAGAATTTTTTTTTCACTATCAACGCTCCTCTCTCTCGTTTTCCCTCTTCACGAACTTCACATTAAGACGCTGTTCAAGACGTTTTCCAATAATCCACAAAAGAAAAATGACCGAAGCAGCAATAATTGATCGTATAGGTTGAGTGATTAGCGCTTGTAAATCGTAACCGATAAAGCTGATCATAAAAATCATCACAAGCTTTCCGGCAAACACGGCGAGCAAAAATTGCCAAACACCTATTTTTGACAGACCCGCGACAACATTTACTGCAGAAGAAGGAGTAAACGGAAAGCAAAGGAGCAAAAACAACGGACCAAACCCTCTTCTTTCCACCCAGTGCATCAGTCTTCGCACGGACTTGTGTCTGCGAACAAAACCAAGCAACCGCTCTTGTCCAAAACGTCGAACCAAAAAGAAAACAAAAAATGCACCCGCTGACGAACCGAGCCAACTTAAGACAAACCCTTGCCACAATCCAAACGAATTGGTATTGGCAACCACAAAAACAACCAGAGGCAAAAACGGAAGAAACGCCTCAATAAATGGCAATAATATCGCAATAAACGGACCGAAAGCCCGATAGGATTTAAACAGCTCTGTTAAATTTTCATTCGAAAAAAAATTGAGGAATTCTTGCACTTCGATACTCCTTAAGATTCGTCTCTCTTTATTCTACACATTTATCAAAAAACTTTAAATCATTCGTTTCATTTTTCGCTCTCTTGAAATAATAACAGAAAATATGTAAAATAAGAAAAGAACATACGTTCGCTACTTGGAGGAAAGAAGGTAAGGATATGTCAAGAATTCCATCAAATATCCAAAACATGATTGAACAAGCCATTTACCTCCCGATGGCTATCGCTATTTTAAACCGTGATCTAACGTTCATTAAAGAAGGACCTTTTAAATTAAAGGATCCTTATTTACATCTTATCGAGGAATCGCTGAAATTAGCACTAAAGGATTTATCTGAAGTAAAACAAGAGCTTAGGAGGAAAAGAATTCGGATACGAAAGGTCAAACAGGATGAAGGATTTACGAAGTACTCATTTCTTTATGACGGATACGAGGAAATGCATAAGTATTTCAATCCCCGTATCCGTGAGCAGGTGAATCTTTTATTAGAGCATTATTTATTTAAAGCCGACCCTTCTTAGCATGCTTTGCATAAATACCCGGGGCAGACTATAACTTAGCCATCAGAATACCCCTGCTCCAATGAAAATTACTGAGGTAATAATTCTTAAAGCTAGTACCTTTTTCTTATTTCACGCAGGATGTAATCGTAGAAAAGCTTGGCTTGGTTTTCTGGAGATAATTCCATAAAATCAGGCAGGTTTGCAGTTTTTGTTTCAAGTCGATCCAAAAATTTGGTTCTAAGCCATGCTGTACGTTGGACTTGATGTTTAAAAGAGGCGGATGAAACAGGGATCTCTAAGGTGCGGCCGTTCTTTAAAAGGACTTTCGTGTTATCCAATTCTGTAGAATTACAGTCATCCACATGCTTAAGCGAAACCCATCCGCATTGTGGACGGCTTGAGGAAAAGGTTGGAAACATAAAAATATTATTAACGTGGTCAACCGCTATTGGCGGTTTATGGGAAACGTTAATCATTTCAAAGGTTCCCGCTTTTCTTCCAGCATAGCTTGACCCATAGTAGCGACAGCTTCGGTCAATAATTTGCATTGGTTTCAATTTGACCTGGAATGACTTTTCTGTCTCAATCACAAGCGAGTAAATGCTTTTTTCTTTTTGCAGAGGCAACACTGCAATGGTTGAACTATTTACCTCGTACGATTTTCTGATTTCATCATTATTAGGATTCAATTGCATACCTCCTGGTTTTGATAGGTATATTATACTATTAATCTACCATTAATATATACATTTATCTATAATTTTACAATATATTTTCCAAACCATGCGTATTTCTGCATTTTCCGCGTATAAATTAGGTCTTTTAGACTGCTATTTTTCAAAAAACCTTCTATCCACTCGACTCCCTGTACAACTTGTCTAAAAATTTTAAATATTTATTGATTTTTTCGCCAAAAGTCCATATAATATAAAAAAGGCATCAGGGGGAATCTCTATGAAAGAGAAAAAAACGTATGCTGAGCTCATGAAGTCCCGTAACACTCAAAAGGGCAATGAACTTGATGTGACGATGCTTGATGTTTATATTCAAATGGTTTTGGACGAAGCGTTATTTACGCGGCGCTTGACAACACTAACTGAAAAGATAAATAAGGCTCTGGATAATCGAGATGAAGAGGCTTTCATAGCTTTATCAAGAGAATACCAGAAACTGTTGGAAAACACATAATGCCGATCCTTTACGGATCGGCTTTCTTATTTTCTAATATGAAGACTCTTGTCCAATAGAGTTCAGCTACCCATTACCTGTTTGTAAGGTCCATTAACGAATCGATAGAAGCTGATACGTGAGAAATCGCACCCTTTACGTCCTCAAGATCATTGATAAAGGAGAACACCTCTTGATTAATCTGGCTGTCCTCGATTTTGCTCATTTTCATGTTTTCAACAATCTCATCAAACAACAGATTCACAGAGGTCATCTTCTTTCCGCTTTCTGTGACCATTTCATTGACTTCTGATACATGGCTGGAAACGATGGAAATCTGTGTATTTGTATTTCCGATCAAATTTGATACGGTGGAGACCGATTTTTTTGTTTCTTCCGAAAGCTTTCTCACTTCACTAGCCACCACCGCGAACCCTTTGCCGTGCTCACCGGCGCGAGCTGACTCAATTGAAGCGTTCAAGGAAAGCAGATTGGTTTGCTCCGCAATCTTGGAAACGATTTTCACGATGTCCCCAATTTCATTTGCAATGACCTCCAGCTTCGACATCTCTTCTTCAATTCGATTCATGCTTTGCTCAATCTGATTCATTTGCGTTTGCTGGACGTCAAGTTCCGCTTTTCCGTTAATTGACTTTTTTTCAACTTTTTCAGAGGTTTCTGCTCCTGCCTTTGAAAGAGCCGCTACATTTCCTGATTTGCCGGTTAATCTTTCAACAGAATCCATTGTCTCTTGAAAAATATTTGCTAAGGATTCAGACGTCTCCTTTATTTTAGTATGGAGCGTATCCCTTTTGGCTTCTTCCACATCGCGATGCCTCGTATATTCCGCTTGAAAAAGCATCCAGGACAAGCTGCTGCTCAAGGTTCAAAATTTTTGTCGTTGCCTCCATTGCCCGTCTCATTTCTTGCTTATCCATGATATGCTTATCAAAAAGGATGATAAATGATAAAAGCAAATTCTAAAAATGCACATATGTACCATTTGGGAATCAGCCCGATCCGAAGATGAATATGTGCGATTCTTTTTCTTTTTTCTAAAAACTCTTCTTCTATCCTTCCTGTGAACATTTCCTGGATATGGATCATCAGCGTTTTTTTTAACCTCTCCACTGAGCTGTGCCGATTGATCGTTTCTTCGAGGGAGCTTTCTATCGCAAGGTTTTGATAAAATTTGTTGACGATAGTTTCAATCTCTCTGCTTACGATTGGTTTAAGACGTGATAAAATCTCAAGATCCTCTTCCTCCAGGCTGATCATTTGCAGTTGTCTTTTCATCTCCCCGCTTAATTCTGAATTGATTCTTTGCCCCGTTCCGGCTTGCAGCCACTTAAAAATAAGCGGTTCATTCTTTTTACCAAATAACAAAACCATCCGCCTCCACTGTATAAATTCGTAATTTTAATATCGGATAGCGACGGCCATTTTTTAACAATAAAAAAGCCCCCTTTATCAGGGAGCTGATCTTTCATTCTTTTACAGAGCCTGATGTAAGTCCTGACACAATTCTGCG
Organism: Bacillus gobiensis; assembly: GCF_001278705.1. Lineage (GTDB taxonomy): Bacteria > Bacillota > Bacilli > Bacillales > Bacillaceae > Bacillus > Bacillus gobiensis. The sequence goes on along the minus strand of NZ_CP012600.1, from coordinate 601,524 downwards.
TTGAAAAAGCAGGACGAGTATGACAAGCGGAACGGTTACGATGACAGTCGCTGCGCTTATTTCTCCCCATGGTATCGTGTATTGCCCTCTGAACATGGCGATGCCGACGGGAACCGTTTTAAATGGTTCATCTGTATTAATGGTTAAAGAAAATAAAAATTCATTCCAAGCCGCGATAAACACGAGAATGGCAGTCGTAAAAACGCCCGGTACTGCAAGGGGAAGCACGACCTTGAAATAGGTTTGCATTCTGGTTGCGCCGTCGATTCGGGCGGCTTCCTCCAAATCGAAAGGGATTTTCCGAAAAAAAGTGACGAGTAACCAGATGGATAGCGGCAAAGCAAAAGTAGTATAAGGGATAATCAGTCCCAAATAGCTGTTAGTTAAGCCAACGTTTCTTAAAAAAAGATAGATCGGCGAAATCGTTGCTATCTGCGGAAACATCGACACGGATAACACGATGCCAAGAAACAATGTTTTTCCTTTAAAATCAAGCCTGGCGATCGCGTAAGCGGCAAATGCTGCCACAAACACGGTATAGGCTGTTGTAATTCCGGCAACTACGGTTGAATTCCACAAATACTTAATAAACGGATATTCAGTAAACACTGAAACGTAATGCGAGAATGTGGGATTAGAGGCAAACCAATCGAAAGCCCTTTCCCCGAACAGCGCGGACAAGGGTTTGATGCTGGCAAGCAAAATCCATAAAAAAGGAAACATGACGAAAAAAACAAATAAGATTAAGCCAAGATAAAAGAAAGGTCCCGCTTTTTTTTTCACGGTTGCACCACCTCCTTATTTTTTGTCAGAAATGAGGTCTGATCCGAGCAGCTTAATATAAATAACGGATATAACCGCCACACATAGAAAGACGATAACAGAGATTGCCGAGCCTTGACCGAAATTGGTTTGGGAAAACATGATTTTATACGCATAAAGAGAGATTACCTCTGTACTGTTTGCTGGTCCTCCTCCAGTCAACACATAAATCAAATCAAAGACACGGAAGGCATCCAGCGTTCGAAATAACAATGCCACAAGGATGCTCGATTTCAAAAGTGGCAGTGTAATCGTGACAAACCGTTTCCACTTTCCCGCACCATCAATCGAAGCTGCTTCATATAAGCTATTTGGGATCGTTTGTAATCCAGCGAGCAACAAGAGAGCCATGTAAGGCGTCGTTTTCCAAACGTCTGTAAAAATAATGGAGAACATCGCACCTGCCCCACTTGTCAATAAATCTCCCATCGACTCGAACAGCCCAATGTCAGACAAGTATTTTGCGATAATTCCGTTTTGGCCGTCGTATAAAAACTTCCACATCAAAGCCGATACAGCTGTCGGAATCGCCCACGGAATAAGAATGGAAGCACGTACCATACCTCTTCCAAAAAAGCTTTTGTGAATTAACAGGGCGATCGCAAGACCGATAATAAGCTCAATGCAGACCGAAATGACGGTAAAAAACAACGTATTATAAAGAGAATTCCATAGCCTCATGTTTGAAAATAAATTGCCGTAATGAGCTAATCCGATAAAATTCGGCTCTACCACAGCATCGTCCATGCGTTTTGCAAGCCCCGTGATTTTCTCATCTTTTTCCAGAGCTGCGATTCCAGTTATCAATTCACTTGCTTGCTTTGATTTTTCAGTATAGTTTTCAGCCTCTTGTTCATTCAAAGAAACCATCTTCTCTTCAGAAGAAGGGGTTTCGAATTCCATCAGCTTCGTATTAATTTCATCATAACGTTCGTCAGAATACTCCCTTACGTCCTCATCCAGGCTCGTCAAAACATTGACCGCTTCATCCAGTTTCCCCTGTTCATTCGCCGGTATTTCTTTTACTTCATCTAGGGCTGCCACAAGAAATGGCTGGGTATCCAAATATACGGATAAATCAAGCTGGTGCTCATATTGAAGCGTTGAAGCTTTTGGGTCATTCAGCCTGTAATCAAACAGGCTGAAATAAAAGGACTGGATGACGGGCCAAATGGCGACGACAAGAATCAGTACTACAGAAGGGATAATTAACAGATAAGCCAATCTGCGTTCAGCTTTTTTCTCCCGGCTAACTTTAACTTTTGTTGCCATCTCACTCATCCCTTTTTTGAAAGACACTTATTGACCAAGCACGGCTTTCAGCTCTTTCTCCATATTTTGAACTGCTTGTTCCGGTGTAACCTCTTTTGCAATCGCTTTGCTCAGTTCAATTTGAATCACTTCGGATACTTCAGGATAATTGGCAGTTACCGGTCTTGGCACGGCAGTCTCAAGGCCTTTTTGGAAGCCTTCTTCAGCAAAGAACGGATTTTTCTCAATGATTTCTTTATCTTCGTATAAAGCCGGAATAGTAGGTGCGAGTGCCCCGTAAAGCGCTCCAATTTTTTGCCCTTCAGGTCCGGTCATAAATTTCACAAATTCCCAGGCTTCCTTTTTATGCTTAGAAAACTTATTAATTCCGGTCATCCATCCGCCAAGCGCGGCCGCTGTCCCTGCATCCCCTGCTGGAAGAGGCGCCACTCCAATCTTATCAACAATTTTCGATTGCTCAGGATCGTTAGCAAGACTATATTGGTACGGCCAGTTGCGGATTAACGGGGATTGACCTTCGATAAACGCGGTATGTGATTCTTGTTCGATAAAGGTCGTAACGTTGTCCGGAACAGCATCCATAGTGGCTACTTCAACCATTTTCGCAACACCTTTTATCGTTTCAGGCGAATTGACAACTACCTTTCCGTTATCATCGAGGAATTTTCCGCCGTAAGAAGAAATAAATTCAATTCCGTTACAAACTAGACCTTCATATTGCTTCGCCTGCATTAGATACCCATACTTCATACCGTTTTTCCCTTGGTTTTCTTTTGCTGAAGCAATTAGCTCATCCCACGTTTTCGGCACTTCATTCTCAGCAATAATATCTTTTCGATAGAATAAAAGACCGGTATCAATATACTTAGGCATCGCCCACTGCTTCCCATTAAACGATGCTGCAGACACAGCTCTCTGATTGTAGTCTTCAAGTTTAATATCTTTATCCTGCTGCAAGAAACGGTCGAGCTCCACCAAATACCCCGCCTGGGCAAATTCTGCCGGCCAGATGGTATCAAGCTCCATCACGTCGATTTCAGATGATCCCCCGTTAAACATCGTAACGTATGCATCGTGCTGCTGCCCTGTGTCAGCAGGCATTTCTCTGAATTTCACTTGAATTTTCGGGTTTCGTTTATTAAATTCTTCTACAATTTTTTTCGTTCCTCCAGTCGCGTCCTGCCCCTTCGAATAAACGATTGTTACGACTTCGTCTTTCTCTTCCTCGTTTCGCTTTTCTCCGCTTGTCGAGCTGCTGGAACAACCACTAATAACGAGAACAAAAGCCATCAACAATAAAGATAGCGCTTTCATTTTTAGCATAAATAAATCTCCCCTTTTGTTTTGTCGGAAAACCTATCAGTCTTGCAATCTCCCTTCTCCCACTATGAAATCGCTTACAATCTATATTATAACTAAGCATTCAGAAATTTCAAATCATTAATGTAATTTTATATTTTATTTTTTAGAAAAGCTGGAAGAAGTTGTTCGATCTTTTCCGTAAAGAAAAATCAACCCTTTGATAAGAAGAGTTGATTTTCTTTTTCTAGCCATTTACAATGCTTCCTCCGTTGATGTGAATCACTTGTCCAGTCACGTAGGATGAATCGTCGGATGCAAGGTAAACGTAAGCAGGGGCTATCTCTGCCGGCTGGCCAGGGCGCTGCATCGGAGTTGTTGAACCGAATTCCGCCACCTCTTTTTCTGTAAAAGTTGAAGGGATAAGTGGTGTCCAGATTGGCCCCGGGGCAACACCGTTGACACGAATTCCTTGTGTAGCAAGAGAAAGCGACAACGAACGAGTAAAGGTAGTGATCGCGCCCTTCGTCGACGAATAATCAAGCAGCTTCTCATGGCCGGCATATGCTGTTATTGAAGTCGTATTAATGATTGTGCTCCCCTTTTTTAGATGCGGCAGCACAGCTTTTGTTAAAAAGAACATGGAAAAGATATTCGTGCGAAACGTCCGTTCAAGCTGTTCTTTCGTAATTTTCTCAATCCCAGTTTGCGGGTGCTGTTCTGCAGCATTGTTTACGAGAATATCAATGCTTCCAAACGTGTTTTTCGTTTGTGCAGCCGCTTCATTGCAGAAGGCTTCGTCACCTACATCTCCTTCAATGAGCAAGCAGCTTGTCCCTTCTTTCTCTACCAGCTCTTTTGTCTTTTGGGCATCCTCTTTTTCATTTAAATAAACAACAGCTACGTTAGCGCCCTCTTTACTGAACAAAACAGCAACTGCTCTGCCAATCCCGCTGTCGCCGCCGGTAATAATCGCTGTTTTCCCTGCCAGCTTTTTATCTTTTTTTGGGAAATCAAACACTGGAGTGGGATTCATGACATGCTCAAGGCCCGGCCGCTCATTTTGATGCTGTGGCGGGAGCACTTGTTTAGGTGTGTTCTTTGTCAAGTACAAAAACCTCCTTAGATAAAGTGACTATTTTATTATGTTTTATTTTTCCTTCTTCATGCATGAATACTTTCATTTTGGAAAAATTAAGGAATACAAATATGGGGAGGTGCCATTTTGACAGACTCTATCGAAAAAAAACCAGAGCCGATCTGGCGAGAATCATGCCAAATTAAAAAATTTCCGGCATTAGAAGAGGATAAAACAACAGATGTTACGATCGTAGGAGGCGGTATTACAGGTATTACGGCAGCCTACGAGCTGACAAAAAAGGGCTACTCGGTTGTCGTTATTGATGCAAACGAGCTGTTAAACGGAACAACCGGCCACACTACAGCCAAAATTACAGCCCAACATAGCCTCATCTATCACGAGCTCATTCAGCATATGGGCGTTCCAAAAGCAAGGCTTTATTATGAGTCTAATCGAGCGGTTATCACGTATATTCAAAATATAGTAAAAGAGCATCAGATTTCTTGCGATTTTTCTCCGCAGGACGCCATTCTTTGGACCGAGGATGAATCTGCAATTAAGAAGCTTCGCCAGGAGGAAGAAGCTTATAAACAAATCGGCATCGATCGAGAGTGGTTGGACGAGCTTCCCTTGCCAGTGAAAAGCAAAGGCGCACTCGTTATGAAAAATCAGGCACAATTTCATCCGTTAGCTTATTTAAAGGTTCTGCTGGAACAAATTGTTGAACAAGGCGGCGAGATCTATGAACACACGGTGGCAGTCGATATAGAAGATACGGATAACGCAGATCACCCAAAGGTCTTATTAAAAAACGGTAAAAAGATTTCGAGCAAATATGTACTCATATGCTCCCATTTTCCGTTTTATGACAGCGGCTTTTATTTTTCAAAGCTTCATGCCGACAGGTCGTATGTGATGGCTATTAAGCCTAAGTCTCCATTCCCAGGAGGCATGTACTTGAATATTGATACGCCTGTAAGATCGTTGCGAGAAACGATGCACAACGGTGAAAAAATACTTTTGGTAGGCGGAGAAAGCCATCAAACCGGCCAAGGCTACGACACGGAAGCTTACTACACCGCTTTGGAGGACTTTTCTGAGAAAACGTTTGGCATTGATCAAATCATCTCCCGCTGGTCGGCGCAAGACTTGATTTCACTTGACAAGCTGCCGTATATCGGTCCAATCACCCGAAAGAAAGAGAAAATATTAATCGCCACAGCCTACAAAAAATGGGGCATGACATCAGGGACACTCGCTGCCCAGCTATTAACTGATTACGTTACTGGTAATACAAATCGAAGCCATGAACTGTATCGTCCCGGACGCTTCTATCCTGATCCTTCCATTAAGAAGTTTATCCAGGAAAATTCTGATGTTGCCGCCCATTTAACGGAAGGAAAAATCGATTCTCCTGAAATTGGACCGGGTGAGGTCGGCAAGGACGAAGGAATGGTCGTAAATGTGAACGGTTATCGAACGGGAGCATATCGCGACGAGTCAGGCAAGCTTTTTCTCGTTGATACGACATGCACCCATATGGGATGCGAAGTCGAATGGAACAGCGGCGACCGCACATGGGACTGCCCTTGCCACGGCTCACGCTTCTCACACACAGGCGACGTGATCGAAGGACCTGCAATAGAGCCATTGGCAAAGAGGGATTCAGAAAAGCTGTAATGTACTGCCGCTCTTTTTTTGAGAGCGGCAGTTTTTTTATATTAGGAAGCGATTGTCTCTTATTAAAACTGCATGAAATAATTTTTCCAATTTTGTCCGTGTCCATTTCCCTTGCAAACGAGTACTTATAATTATCGAATGTAAGAGGAAAGGAGGCATCATCATGCCGCTTTATTATACGGCACTTGGGGATTCTCTTTCTGTCGGAGTAGGTGCGGGCCTGTTTGGTACGGGCTTTGTTGAGCGATACGAGAAAATGATCGAGGAGGATCTTCATATAGACGTCTATCTTCATGTTTGTGCTCGTTCAGGCCAAACGACGGGAGAAATTCTTCAAATGCTTAATCAGCCTGATCATATACAACGATTATCTAAAGCAAACATTATTACGATTACCGCGGGTGGAAATGATTTAATCGACGCAGTGCTCGAATATTATAATGACCCCGATGAACAAATATTTTTAGATGCCCTCGCAACATCCCGCAACCATTTTCGTTCAATTCTGGAACGTATTGCAGAGCTGAAAGAAGGAAAATCCGACTATATGATTCGAATCGCCAATCTATACAACCCCGTCCCTCAAGTTCCATTAGCCAAGAAATGGATTTCGCGTTTCAATAAACATTTGCAGCAGCTAGCAAATGAACCTCATGTAAAAATCGCCGATCTCTATTCAGCGTTTCAAAACCATACAGACGAGTATGTATCGGTCGACAACATTCATCCTAATCAACTTGGCTATCAAGTTATCGCAGAAGAAATGAGAAAAACAGGATACAAACCGCTTGGGTAAACATCTGGTCTCGGGTAAAATAGGAGAGAACGAATCTTATATTTACCGGGAGGATCATGATGACAGCCATTTGCCTAATCAGACATGGAGAAACAGACTGGAATTTACAAAGAAGGCTTCAAGGTAGCACAGATATTCCTTTAAACTCAACTGGTTTAAATCAAGCTGATAAAACCGGGAAGCATTTAAAAGACACAGAATGGGACGTCATTGTGGCTAGCCCCTTAATCAGAGCGAAAAAAACCGCTGAAATCATTAATGAATATCTGCAGCTCCCATTAATCGAAATGGAAGAATTCAAGGAGCGCGATTTTGGGGATGCGGAAGGAATATCGCTAGAAGAACGAACGGAAAAATACCCTTCAAAAAATTACCCAAACCAAGAAACGATTGAGGATTTTACTGAACGGCTTATGACTGGATTAAAAAAAGTTCAAAAAGAATTCCCAAATAAAAAAGTATTGGTCGTGGCGCATGGGGGAGCGATTCATACCATCCTTACCACTATTTCCAACGGAGAAGTCAATTTGGACAACACCCCCCTTGTCAACGCCTGTATAAGCAACATCCAATTCGCGGAAGAAAAGTGGAATGTCTCGAATTACAACCTGAGCGAACATTTACTCTAATAAAAGTGAGTGCCGGAGTTTATCCGGCGCTTTCATTTTTCTCACAGAAAGGATAAAAGCATGCTGTTCCATATAAGCGAGGAGCCAGACTTATCTGTATTCGCACCTAGAATCGCAGTGAATTATTCTCATCTTCCGCCTGTCGTTTGGGCCATTGATCAAGAGCATTTGCCCCATTACTTCCTGCCGCGTGACTGTCCGAGAGTCATCTATTGGCAAGGTGAACAAACTAACGAAGCAGATACAAAACGATTTTTTAGTCAGTCCACTGCGAGAAAGGTGATCGCTGTCGAAAACGGTTGGCTGGCACGAATCCTGAACACCCCTCTCTATCAATATAGCTTTGAACCAGCGCCATTCACTCTGTTCGAAGAAGCAAAAACAGCCGGATACTACATAGCAGAAACGACCGTCGCTCCTATTGCGACCGAGTGCATACCGAACGGCCTTGAGCAAATCGCACAAGCAGGGATTGAAATTCGAGTTACTCCTCATTTGCAGTTGATCAGGGACCAAGTCATTTCCTCCACCTTAGATTTTTCCATCATTCGATTTCGAAATGCAAGAAAGGAGATATGATTTTTGAAAAAAATTATGGTGCTTGGGATTTCTCCAGGAGTCGGGAAATCAACGTTTGCGAACGAACTTGGAAGAATTCTCGGAATCAAGGTTCATCATTTGGATGCCTATTTTTGGAGAGCAGGCTGGATACAGGCTCCGCCGGAGGAATTTGCCGAAGCCCAGCAGCAAATCGTCCAGAACAACGAATGGATCATCGAAGGCAACTACACCGGCACCTACGAAATTCGGTCCAGAGAAGCGGACACCATCATTTACCTTGAGCTTCCTTTGTCACTATGTTTGTACCGGGTATTTAAGCGCTACATCAAAAACATTGGAAACACTAGGCCGGATATGGCTCCAGGCTGTCAGGAGAAGCTAGACTTTGAATTTCTAAAGTTTATTATGACCACCTATTATCCTCGGAGAAAAAAGATAAAGAAGCGGCTCGCTTCCTTTCAACCCATTGGTGAGGACAAAAAGACTGTGATCTTGAAAAACAAAAAGGAAATTCGGACGTATTTAGAAGAACAAAAGTTATGAAGAATCGGGGACTAGGAAATTTTTATAATGGTTTTCTTTCCCCATTCCATTCCAAAATTTCAATACGATTTTCAAATGGATCTGCTAAATAAATTCGATCGGCCTCCGGAAGGCGGTTATCTGATTTGTATGGATAGGAATTTGCTTCCAAATGTTCGATAAACGAAGGCAAATCCTCAATTTCAAACGCGGGATGTGCCTTTTTTGCCGGCACGAACGGATCTTCAATTCCTACATGGACATGTATGGAACCTTTTTCAAACCAAACGCCGCCATTCTTTTTTAATTGAGATGGTTTATTAATTTCTTTAAAACCTAGAATCTGAGTAAAAAAATGACGAGCAGATTCTTCTCCCTCTTTTGGTGCGGCTAACTGCACGTGGTCAATTACTTTAAATTGAAATGACATCATTATCTCCCCTTTCCACTATTAGCTTACTGTTTATTTTTGAAAGTATATAGCTTAAGATTAAGTTTTTCTTATTAAACTGAAACTTTTGACATTATCTTTCGTAATCATATACGAAAGGAGAGTTATCACTTGGCTGTATTTGAATACAAAACTTTGAAATTTATTCCTCAGAAAAAAGGCTTTGTTTCCTCTAGTTTTGAATTTGACTCTGAATTAAATCGCCTCGGGCAAAATGGCTGGCAGGTCACAACTTCATTCACAAATGAAATAAGCGGCACGACCACTGCTGTCTATTACACACTTAAAAGGGAACTCCAAGAAAAATAGCCTTCCTGATACAGGAAGGCTACTTTTTGTCCTTGTGAAGGTAACTTTGTTATCTTTTTTTGCGATTTTGCCTGATTTATTTTCGATCTTTGGACTTTATTTTCGATTTTGACAGGTTATGCACGATCTTTACATTTTGTGCGCGATCTCAACCTGAATACACGCGATCTTCTCATTTTATGCGCGATCCCAACCGAAATACGCGCGATTTTCACTTTTTATGCGCGATCCCAATCGAATATGCGCGATCCCAATCGAATACACGCGATCTTCTCATTTTATGCGCGATCTCAACCGAAATACGCGCGATCTTCTCATTTTATGCGCGATCCCAATCGAATACGCGCGATCTTCTCATTTTATGCGCGATCCCAATCGAATACGCGCGATCTTCTCATTTTATGCGCGATCCCAACCGAAATACGCGCGATTTTCACTTTTTATGCGCGATCCCAATCGAATACACGCGATCTTCTCATTTTATGCGCGATCCCAATCGAATACACGCGATCTTCTCATTTTATGCGCGATCTCATCCGAAATACGCGCGATCTTCTCATTTTATGCGCGATACCCAACCTGATTACGCACATTCCAACCAAAGTCACTCGCGATCTTCCCCCTTTTTATAGTTGTCCAACGATTGTATCCGTTCCATGATCGTTGGGTGTCCGTAGCGAAAGAATTTTACTAGCGCAGGAGGGTTCGTTTGGCTTAATCCGGCTATTGAAAGCTCTTGAAACGTTTTAATGCCGGCTTCTTTATCCTCTGTCAGCTCGATGGCGTATTGGTCGGCCTGCCGCTCCATAAATCTTGACACCGTGTTGTTTAATGGAGAGGATAGAAAAGATAAAATTGCAACGATCGCCAGCAATAGTGGCAATGCAGCCAGATCGTGCTTCCCTTCAATGTTTAGCATCGTCCGGTAGCGACTGGCTAGCCAGCGGTAAATCTTATCGATGAAATAAAGACCCAACAGTGACATTAGCAAATATCCCCCGAGTCCGTAATAGACATGCTTCATTACGTAATGACCCATTTCATGCGCCATGATGAACAGAATCTCCGGTTTATCCAATTCCTTTAAGGTCGTATCCCATAGAACAATCCGTTTATTGTTGCCTAGACCGGTAACATATGCGTTTAACGTGTTCGTCTTTTCTGACATATTGACTTCATACACTTGATCGGCAGGGATTTTTGCTTCGTCCGCAAGTGCCAGAATATCAGCCTTCAATTCCTGGTCCTTCAAAGGGTAAAAATCATTGTAGAGCGGGTCTATGACGACCGGCTGCAGAAAGAAAAGGAATAGCGTAAAAGGGACGGTTATCAACCAAGCGTATAGCCACCATCTTTTTTCACTCTTTTTTAATAACGCATAAAAAACAATCGTTACGAGCGTCATGAGCGGAAAGCTGATCCAGAAATCGATGACCTGATCCTTGATCCAGCTGCCTGTGCTTTGTGCGGAGATGTCGTAATTAAGTGCGATTTGGTAGCTTATCCAATCCAATGGCAGGCTGCACAAAGCGACAATGACGCTTAAGACAAACACATATCCGGCAATCCGAAGGTAGGAAAACCTGGTTGCCCTTTCCAACACGCTTTTAATTTTTTTCGAAAAACCGGCGACCAGAAGAATAAAAAAGACCAGCCAGTCGAATGGAATTTTGATAAAAAACAAAAAGTTTCTAATTTTAGAATATTCCTCTGAAAGGATTAGTTCCCGTCCGGTCATAAAGGTTGCCGGATCTGCAGGAGTTCCTTTGACCGAATCCGGTACAGAGCTGTCCCCTGACTGAAATATGTACAAATAAATAAAAAGGCCGTATAGCACATAGGCAAGTACAGCCCCTGATATCCATCTACGCAACAGACTCTCACTCCTTAACTCGGGGATTAATCTTATTTTAATCCAATTTGTCCTAAGATAGAACTAAGCTGTATGTTTATTATCTTAAAAAAACAAGTAGCTTAGTCCTGTCAATGCAACAATCGTTCCAATAACGACGACGATCACATTCGCCCCAAGATAAGAGAAAATCACCGCAATGAGTGTTCCAGCGACACCATACATGATTTCTTCATGAATGAGAAACACACCAGGAATGATTAAAGCGCCAAGAATCGCATACGGTACATTTTTTAATACTTTTTGCAAAAAAGCGGGCAGTTTAAAGGATTGAAAAGCCACAAGCGGAATCATCCGCGGAATATAGGTAACTGCTGCCATGCCCAAAATCATCCAAACGATAGAACTAAGCATGTTTCTTCCTCCTTACCAATGCATTATCAGCCCACTCGATCAACACAGCAGATAATAGCGTTGCGCAAACGATCGCCCATCCAGTTGACAGAAGATGATAGGCATAAAAAAACAGGTGAAATAAACCGGCACATACTGACAGCCAAAGCGCCTTTTGGTGTTTTTTTACCGATGGAATCAAAAGGGCAATAAATAAGGCAAAAAGTGCAACCCCCATACTATCTTGGATAATGACCGGAAGCTGGGATCCTGAAAGATGGCCAACTACACTAAAGGCTACCCAACATACATATCCAATCAAACCAAGCCCCATCATGTATGACGTAGTCAGTCTCTCATTCCGTACGGCAGCAACCGAAAATGACTCATCTGTAATCCAATACGCATAAACCGCTTTTTTCAGCCACCTGTCCCTTTCGACTATCTCATTTAACGTAGTGGATAATAAAAAATGACGAATATTGATAACAAAGGTCGTAAAAATAATTTCCACAGCACTCGTCTGAGCAGCCAAAAGGCTTAATGATGTGTACTGAGAGGCACCGGCAAAAACAATCGCACTCATTAAAAACGTTTCATATAAAGAAAGCTCCGTCGACTTGGCAATCAGCCCAAATGTAAATGCTACAGGGATATATCCGATGGCAATCGTAAGACCTGAGCGAATGCCTTCTATAAATGTGAGTGGATTTTTCAATTTCTTCACCCCTACGAATAATAAATGAAATGAAAAACAGAAGCTTTCTTTCCGCCCCTGTTTTCGTAGCAATGCGGACCGTTTGCTTCAAAGCTTAAAGCGTCTCCGTCAGAAATCACATACTCATTTTCACCAATAGTTATATGTACAGTTCCTTCTGACACCAATACGTATTCCTCTACGCCGCTATGGTGGCCATCGGATTCGTGTCTGCACCCGGGCAATAAATCAATGAAGTAAATTTCAAACTTTTTGTTTTGATCGAAAGAAAAATACGGATAGACATGATAGTTGTCATCAGAACTTTTCACACAAGGCTGGTCTTCTTTTTTTACGAGCGTTGCTTTTTTCATTTCATCTTCCAATATTGATGAAAAGGAAACCTTCAGCCCATTGGCAATTTTCCAAAGCGTTGAAACGGTGGGAGAAGATGTTCCCCGTTCAATTTGGGCCAGCATCCCTTTGCTGACACCCGTTAACGCAGAAAGCTGATCAAATGTATAATTTCTCTCTTTACGCAGGCGCTTCAAATTGGCAGCGATTTTCAATTGAATGTCTTCCACTCGTCCACCTCCAACATAACATATTTTTGTTTAATATATTATACAAATCAACCACAAAAAAGAAAAGATAATTTTTAACAAGTTGGGAAAACTTTTAACAGGACAATCTACAGGAGTGATTTTTTGAGAAAAATAATTGTTAGTGTGCTGGTCGCAGGGTTGGTGATTGTTACCGGTGTTTATGTATATACACTTTTAAGCAGGCCATTTGATACGGAAGATGCCGAAGAAATTTATATACTTCCTACCGATCCTGCCTCAAAAGAGATCATACTTGATGAGAAGGTGGATGTCGTTAATTTTATGAAGCTTCTTAATCAATCAATGAAGAAAAATGAAGCAGGTGTTATTGATACGAGCAAGCCGGATTATAATGGGCAAATTAAAATGAATGATGACCATTACGAGCCCTTCCAGCTTTGGATGAATGGAGATCAAAAGGGAACGATATTTAATAATGGAAATTATTATCAGCTTACTAAAAGCGATTCACGACAGCTGTTTCGATTAATTGATAGTCATAAATAAGAGAGGATCTCTTTTTATAGAGACTCCTCTCACAATGTTTAATAAACCAATTCCACGAATTCTTCCTTTCGGATGTTTCCAAAATAGTGCTTGAGATCCACATCCTCAATTGCTTTTTCAATCGATTTTCTTTCATAATTGATTCCTGACAGTTTATTTTCAATATCCTCAACATTCCCGACTCCGAAAAAGTCACCATATATTTTGCATTGATGGATGACGCCTTTATGAACCTCCAGGCGGACATCGATGCTTCCGATGGAAAACCTTTTCGAGTGCTGAAGATTAAACTTTGGCGATTTGCCGTAATTCCACTCCCAATTTTGGTATCTCTCCAATGACAGTTCGTTGATTTTTTTCCAGTCGTCGTCTGTCAGTTTATACTCAGGAACTTCACCTTTTGTATCAAAAATATAACGGAGCAGCAGCTCTCTAAACTCCAAAGTGGTCATTTTCTCTTCAAAAAATTCACTAATGTTTGCTACTCTGCTTCGGATCGATTTAATTCCTTTTGATTCAATTTTGTCCTTCTTCACATTTAATGCAGACACGACGTGCTCGATTTCCGAATCAAAAAGCAAGGTGCCGTGGCTAAACATTCTGCCGCGCGTTGAGAATTGGGCATTACCTGATATTTTTTTCCCATTTGCGATAATATCATTTCTGCCGCTAAGCTCGGCATCTACGCCTAATCGCTTTAACGCTTCAATCACCGGTTCCGTAAATTTTTTGAAATTATGAAAGCTGTTTCCGTCATCTTTTGTAATGAAGCTGAAATTCAAATTACCTAAATCGTGATAGACCGCGCCTCCGCCTGACAGCCGTCTGACGACGATAATCCCATTATCATCTACATATTTCGTATTGATTTCTTCAATCGTATTTTGATTCTTTCCGATAATGATGGATGGTTGATTGATATAGAACAGCAAATACGATTCTTCCGGGTCCAAATTTTTCAGGCAATATTCTTCGATCGCCAAATTGATCCGCGGATCAGTAATGTTGTTATTGTCAATAAATAACAAGAGGTTTCCTCCTTATTTTCCCCACACAAATCCCGTTTCCGCAAGATCAACAGGTCCTTGGAAAATCGTCTTTGCTTGCTCCTTAAGCTCCTTATGATCCCCAAAATGCGGCAAATGCGTGAGCATCAAATGCTTCACGTTTGCTTTTTCCGCAAGACTGCCAGCTTCAAGACTGTTCATATGTCCCGCATTTGTCCCATCCTGATCGGCGTAAAAATTACATTCAGAAATCAGCAGGTCGGCATTGTCTGAAAATGGAACAAACTCTTCGACGAAGCTGGAATCAGCAGTGTAAACGACTGTATGCTCCCCATCACTGATTCTCATTGCGTAGCAAACGACGGGATGCACAGTTTTTAAAAATTCGATAGTAAATGGACCAATCGAGAGCGTCGCTTCTGGATCATACGTCTTTCCTTCGGTATGATCCGGGTGTGTTAACTTGGCAACATGTTCTTCGTCAAACGGATGTCCGTAAATCGGCAGGGCAGCTTCAACTTTCCCCAGATGAAAACCAATCATTCTCGCATATTGCAGCGGTCCAATATCTGCAACATGATCATGATGATAATGAGAGAGGATGACGGCATCCAATTTTTCCACTGGCAGGTAGTTTTGAAGCTTGGACAAAACAGCGCTTCCGCAATCAACAAGAAGTGAATATCCATTTGACTGGAATAAATAACCTGACGTTGCTCCATCCGCTGACGGAAATCCGCCCCAGTGGCCTATTACTGTGATTTTCATTCGATTCACCTCATTTATTTCTATTCTCTCTTTTCAATATACCCATTTTTCGTTGGAAATGCATGCATTCTGTATTTGTTACAAAACAGATGTTGACTATTCTTGTACTGTTATAATACAATAAATCTATCAAAGGAAGCGGAGGGATATTCATGTTAGGTAAAATCACTGAATTTTTCAGAAACTTGCCAGCCAAAAAATGTTCAGACTGCGGGAATAAGATGGAAGAACAGCATGAATGTTATTCAAACAAATGTAATGAGTGCATGAAAATTACTAGTTTATAAGTGAATAAGATTTTCGGACATCGACGCCCTAGATTGTCCAATAATAAAGGCAGACCAGAATGAAGGTCTGCCTTTATTATTCTTCTGCCATTTTCGAATAGACATAGTGGTACAATAGCTTACCTGAGTTCTCAAGCGACTGTTGGTGCGTTCGTTCAAATGCATGAGACGAATCAATTCCTGGTCCGATTAATCCATGGACGATATCATGTCCGGCACGAATGGCAGCTGAAGCATCAGATCCGTAATAAGGATAGATATCAAGCTTATATCCAATATCATGCTGCTTGGCGAGCTGCACCAAATGTTTTCTAAGCCCGTAATGGTAAGGGCCACTTGAATCCTTTACACATATGGAAACTGTATATTCATCCGTTGTTTGGCCGTCTCCTATCGCACCCATATCCACCGCCAAATATTCGACAGTCTCAGGGGTAATATTAGAGTTTCCGCCATAGCCGATTTCTTCATTATTAGAAATTAGGAAGTGAGTCGTATACGGCAGCGGTTCACTTTCTGATTTTATTTGCTTGATCAGCTGAAGCAAGAGCGCAACACTTGCTTTATCATCGAGATGCCTTGATTTGATAAAGCCGCTCGGTGTGAGCTCCACCCTTGGATCAAATGAGACAAAATCGCCGACCTCGATCCCAAGCGCTCGCACTTCTTCTGCATTTTTTACAACTTCATCAAGGCGGATTTCCATATTTGCCTGATTCCGCTCTGCTTTTGCTGAATCTTTGTAGACATGGACGGACGTCTGATGCATCAGAATGGTTCCCGTGTATATCTTTCCGGACGCTGTTTCAATTTGGCAATACTCGCCTTCAATCGAATGATAATTGAAGCCGCCGATTCGATCAATTTTTATTCTGCCGCTCGGTTTGATCTCTTTTACGATGGCTCCAAGTGTGTCCACGTGCGCAGTCAGCGTGCGGTGCCGGGAAACTTCCTTACCTTGGATTGTTGCTATCAACCCGCCTTTTCGGTTGCGCCTCGACTCTACTTCCCATTCCTTCAAGAGGTTTTCCACGTATGTAATTACTTTGCCGGTGTTTCCCGAAGGACTCGGAATGGAGACAAGCTCTTTTATTAAATGCATGGTTTCATTTGTATCAGTCATTCTCGTTCCCCTCCTTTATGTAGTTATTATTATACAGTTGTAACGGGCAGGTGTCATAAGTTTCACCTGAAGTATATCCAACAATAGGGTGTTATAATTTATATTATTACACTCAAACCGGAGGGATACGATGAACAAAGTTGCAGTGTTAGGTGGAACTCGTTTTTTTGGAATCCATTTAGTTGAAGAATTGATTAGACGCGGAGTTGAGGTCACTGTAGCTACAAGAGGGAATTCCAATATTCCTTTCCCAGACAAAGTGAAACAGATTGTCTTTGATCGAGAAGATGCTGAAGATTTCCGTCGCGCATTTCAAGGTACGAGCTGGGATGCGGTCT
The DNA here is from genome assembly GCF_001278705.1 of Bacillus gobiensis. GTDB lineage: Bacteria > Bacillota > Bacilli > Bacillales > Bacillaceae > Bacillus > Bacillus gobiensis. The sequence continues at coordinate 584,525 of NZ_CP012600.1, read as the reverse complement.
ATGACCAAATTTGCTATACTTCACAGGATGCCTATACCGCAATCGAGGTGTTCAGAGACAAAACAAAGCACTATATTTTCACGTCCTCCATGTCTGTTTATGATTTAGGTGAAAGCATAATAACGGAAGATGTATTTGACCCGTTTTCCTACCCGATTGTAATGGGGACAAGAGAGGATTTCACTTATCAGGAGGGAAAGAGGCACGCAGAAGCCATATTTCATCAAAAGGCACCCTTCCCGGTTACATCCGTCCGCTTCCCTATTGTTCTGGGAAAAAACGATTATACAGAGCGGCTGACGTGTCATATCGATCGTATCTTAAAAAAACAAGAGATTTATTTTGATCATCCCGAATCAAAAATTAGCTTTATCTCAGAGGAAGAAGCCGGAACTTTTTTAGGTTGGCTGCTTGATCGTCCCGAGAACACTCCGTTTAATGCTTGTGCTTCAGGTGCAACTTCATTACGGGCGTTACTAAGCTTGATTGAAAATGAAACCGGCGAAGAATTTCTTTTAGCGAAAGAAAAAACGGAGGATAATGCCTCACCATATAATCTTCCTGAATCCTGGACTCTTTCAAATGAAAAAGCGGCTGCCGCTGGATTTTCTTTTAGTGATCTAGATAATTGGCTTCCGCATTTGGTTCGTGACGTAACTGCGACGAGAAAACAGCTTCTATAAATTTTCTTGCTCCTGAGATTATTTACTTCTCCGGAGCTTTTTTTATATCGCGAGATTCAATTTATGTGCCACTTGCCACGTTTTATGTACTTCTTTGCTCTCTTATGTGCCTCTCGCCTGTTTTATGTGCTTCTTTACCTTATTATATGCCAAAAAGCGGCAGAAAAAGATCCGCCGCTTACTTGTACACGCTGCTTGGTATCACAATCACCTGATTGCCCGAAACATAAGGAGCAATGTCATATTGCTGGAAAACTAAAGCGATTCCATCATCTGTAAAGAAAAAAGCCGTGTTCTTATTGATTTTTACATCTTCTTTTTTTAGATCTGGATAAAAAATATTTGGACGAGCTTTCGCATATTGATAAACGTAATCCGTTACTTTGGCGAACTTCTGTTGATTTGTGAGGATATCGTCCAACTTCACCCTCTTCTTCTTCAATAGGTCATAATTGAAGGACTGAACAACAGTGTTGCCATGAGCGCCGCCTGTAAAAATATAATCACTCGTTAAAATACTAAGCTTATTGTTCTTATTGTACTTCACGTCAAAATCACTTTGATATTGCGGCTCATAGCCATACTTCTTGGCAGCCTCTAGATTATCTTTGTATGCCTTATAAGATTTCTTAATATAATTGGTAAAGTCGTTATTAATTTTTCTTTCAAACGATGGATTGCCGACAATTCTGACCTGCGGGTATTTAAGCTCCTTAATATCCTTATAATATTTAGTATCTACAATTACGTTTTCCCTTGGATTTGCTTCTGCTTTGGGATGAAAGCTTAACGAAGCTGCAAATAGTAAAATACTTACCATTACTACTACCCTAACGTATTTCTTGCGCATAACTCCGCCTCCGTTATTCTGGTTGAATATGCAAATTGGAAGTATCCACTTCTGCATAAATTCAGTCTGCGCAATTTCAGAAAAATTATTATGTGGATTGGCAACCTAACGGAAGGCATAAAGGGCAAATATGATACCGATAAAATCAAGCAAGTGTTCTTAAACTTGTTTCACAATGCGGTTCAACACACCGACCCTAATACCGGGAATATAAAACTTTCGCTAATGATCGCAGACAATCAAGTCGAACTTTCAATTAGGGATAATGGTACCGGCATAGAAACAGAAAATCTCCCATATATATTTGACCGGTTTTATCGGATAGATCGTTCTCTAACACGACAGTATGGCGGAGCTGGCCTAGGTCTCTCAATAACCAAAACCATCGTTAACGCACATGAGGGAACAATTGCTGTAAATAGCCGCGTCGGGAAAGGTTCGACATTTCTTATTTATCTTTCTAATATAGTAGGGAGCGCCTCGGCGCTCTCCTTTTTGTTGACGTTGGCTCTTCCTCTATTTCTATTGGCCATAAGCTTATGCTTTGACTGCAGCAACGGATTCTTCGAATAATTCCACCTCCTTTGCTGCTCTAAATTTATCCAGCAGGAATTGTTATTAAACCCTTTGTACGACCTTAATTCTTTCACAACGACTCACCTATAATCATTCTATGTTATGACAGGTTCTTTTAAATTCGAGAACTCATTCAAATTTTTGGAAACAGATAAATTAGTATCTGGTCATAATATCTAGTGCTATAATAGTGGATAAAGGAGTGAAAGCATTGAATTCGAAAGCACGAATCACCGCGATAGGAAGTTATGTTCCTAACAAGATTATGTCAAATGATGATCTTGAAAAAATTGTAGATACCTCTGATGAATGGATTGTACAGCGGACGGGAATGAAAGAGAGACGAATTGCTGCAGAGAATGAGTTTACTTCAACATTGTGTATTCGTGCTGTAAATGACTTAATTAAAAGATATGGCGTAAATATACAAGATGTCGATATGATTATAGTTCCTACGACGACTTCAGATTTTGCCATTCCGAGTACGGCTTCCATGATTCAGGATGCTTTTGGAATTCCTGAAGCTGGCGCAATCGATGTAAATGCAGCCTGTGCCGGATTAACCTACGGGCTGCATCTTGCAAACTGCCTTATAACCTCTGGTTTGCATCGGAAAGTTCTCGTTATTGCCGGAGAGACTTTATCAAAGGTGACCGATTATACTGACCGTACGTCCTGTGTTCTTTTTGGAGATGGAGCAGGGGCAATGCTCGTTGAATACGATGCAGAACAGCCGAGCTTTCTCTCGTATATTCAAGATACGAAAGGAAGCTCTGGAAAACATTTATACAGGACTGCTTTACGGAATGAATGGTATGGAGAGCCGCTGAGGGACAGTGAAAAAATGGTCCAAAACGGGCGTGAAGTGTATAAATGGGCGACACGAACAGTTCCTGAGGGAATGGAAAAATTACTAGAGCAAGCGAATATAAAAATGAAAGATCTCAACTGGTTTGTTCCGCACAGCGCCAATTTGAGAATGATTGAATCGATTTGTGAAAAAAAAGGCTTTCCCATCGAAAAGGTATTGACCAGCATGGTATATTACGGAAACACCTCTTCTGCATCGATTGTACTTGCCTTGGATCTTGCGGTAAAAGATGGCAGGGTGACACAAGATGATGTCCTTCTTCTCATTGGCTTTGGTGGCGGCTTTACCTATACAGGGTTGATTGTAAAATGGGGAGTTCCATCAAATATTAAGGAATGATTCAGAAACACTCCGGGCAAACTAGCGGAAAAAAGGAGTGTCTATGGATGAAAAAACATCGCCAACGTACGGATGAACCAACTGTTGCAGAAGGTATCGACACGGAAGATGAATTGAAAGAAGATGCCAGCCCCGAGGAAAAAGAAAGAGGAGAATATACAAACGTCACAACCTTGTCGTTAGATGAAAATGACCCGAGTTAAAAAGAGCATGGTTTGCAGTTGAATTACTCCTGTAAACCATGCTCTTTGTTGTTATTTTTTCAGCTTTTCTTCAGCCATTTTTATCATTTCTCGTACCATTTGCCCGCCTAAGCTGCCGCCGATTTTACCAGCTTCTTTTGAAGTAAGATTGCCGTTATACTTTTGATCGAGAGGCACTCCCACCTCTTTGGCCGCTTCATATTTTGCTTTTTGCGGATCTTGAGTGTTTGCAATTCTTGCTTTTAACCTGTCAACACCAGCACGAGCTTCAGGAACTAATAATTTATTTCTTCTTGCCATGAACATCCCTCCTTTTTCATCAGGGTTCCCTGATCATCGTTCCATTATGCTCGAAATACTTTTTCACGATTTCGCGGTAAAGCATTAAAAAATTTATTGACTGTTGTCAGAATGTTTTCTATAATTATCTCCGTTATAAATGAGTGTGGAGATAGGAGAATAGAGGTATGAAAGAATTTTTCAGCAAGTTGCTTACAGGAATGAGTATCGGGATAGTCGTTTCATTAATACCGAATGCTCTATTAGGAGAAATACTTAAGTTATTGATTCCTCATTTTCCTGCATTACAGCATATTTTCGATATCACCGTATTCGTAATGAGCTTGTTGCCAGTTATGATTGGCGTGATGGTAGGGATGTCGTTTAAACTAACATCTATCCAAACCGCAAGTGTAGGGATTGCGGCAATGGTTGGCGGCGGTTCCGTCCAAAAAACAGCAGAAGGATTATTTGCCCTAAGCGGCATTGGAATCGTAATTAATACTGGAATAACCGCAGCACTAACGGTGTTATTCGTTCAATTCATTGGCGACCGATTAAAAGCGTATTCCATCCTTTTGATGCCTACGTGCAGTATTTTAATACCAGGTATGATTGGTTATTCAATTCTGCCTTTTGTTAAGACTTCTACGGGTATCATCGGTGTTGCGGTTGAAAACGTGACGACTTTACAACCCGTTATAATGTGCATTATTATTTCTGTTATTTTTTGTCTTATTATTTTGTCACCTATATCCACAGTAGGTGTTGCCACAGTGATCTCACTTTCCGGTATAGGATCAGGTGCAGCCAATCTAGGAATTGTTGCAGCAGGTGTAGGGTTAGCGATAGCCAGCTATAAAGCAAACTCTCTTGGAACCGCATTGGCTCATGTATTAGGCTCTCCGAAAATTCAAATGAGAAACTTTTTTATGAAACCGAAAATCGCTTTTCCGATGCTGATCACCGCAGTCTTTCTTGGTGCATTAGCCGGACTGTTAAACATTCAAGGAACGCCTTACAGCGCCGGATTCGGATTATCAGGTTTGGTCGGACCGTTAAATTACATGACATTTGCTGAGGGCGGTTGGACAGTTAAAAATATTTCGATCATGGTAGGGACTTTCTTTGTTCTTCCGGTTTTATTGAATTTAGGTCTTATTTATATTTTTTCTAGGAAGTTGAAAATGATTAAGGCGGAAGATTATAAATTGCATTTTGATTGATCAAGAGAAAATGGTAAACAAATAAAAACATCCTTTCTAGCTCAAGAAAGGATGTTTTCGTCATTTTATTTTTGATACGGTTCACTGGTATAAATAAACTTGGAGTTTCAAAAAAGAATGGATGTGGACAATGCCTTATAAATCTCGTATTGAATCTGCTGAATTACTCACTCTGAAATCTTTAAACACTCGAATGAATTTACCTAACAAAGACAAGCAACATTACTTCAACCTTAAAAAGGGCTATGAAGGGGAGTTAATATTTGATTCACTAACAGAAAAGCTTAAGTGTGAATGCATTATATTGAATGATTTGCTGCTCAAAGTAAATAACTCCATGTTCCAAATCGACTCACTGATTATTATTTCAGAAACCATCTACTTTTTCGAATTGAAAAATTATGAAGGAGATTATTATTATCAATCAGATAGATTATATAAGGAAAACAAAACTGAAATTATTAATCCCTTAATCCAACTGAGTAGAAGTGAAGCCTTGTTACGCCAGTTACTCCAAAATCTTGAATTTAACCTTCGCGTTGATGCTTCAGTCGTTTTTATCAACCCTAAATTCACCTTATACCAAACACCTCTAGATAATCCTTTTATTTTTCCAACTCAGGTTAAACGTTATTTACAAAAATTAAATACAACACCTACAAAGCTAAATGGAAAACACAAAGTATTAGCTGACAAATTAATATCGATGCATATCGAAGATTCTCCTTTTAAGCACGTCAAGTCTTATGAGTATGATGAACTGCAAAAAGGAATCACTTGTGAAAAGTGCAATTCATTTTCAATTTACGTTGAGGGAAGAAAATGTGCTTGTAAAGAGTGTGGACACGAAGAATTGGTAGCAGTTGCCGTCATGCGAAGTGTGAACGAATTTAAGCTTCTTTTTCCTAATCTTAAAATTACTACAAATGTAATTCATGAGTGGTGTAAAGTGGTAAAGTCTAAAAAGAGGATAAGACGGATTTTAGAAAAAAACTTCAAAATTGTAGGGGTTCATCAATGGTCCTTCTACGAATAAAACAGACCTAATTAACAAGATGCCGCCATAATAATTTTTAAAGCTTTATTAAGGACTTAAGGACTTTTCCCTAGCTCGCATACTCTTTTTTGTCCTTCACAACTCCTATGAAGGACTTTTCTTGAGCTCTCTTACCACTTTTTGTCCTTCACTAGCCGTATGAGGGACTTTTCTCGAGCTCTCTTACTCTTTTTTGTCCTTCATAACCCTTATGAAGGACTTTTCTTGAGCTCTCTTACCACTTTTTGTCCTTCACTAGCCGTATGAAGGACTTTTCTCGAGCTCTCTTACTCTTTTTTGTCCTTCAGTACCCGTATGAAGGACTTTTCTCGAGCTCACATACCCTCTTTTGTCCTTCAATACCCGTATGAAGGACTTTTCTCGAGCTCACATACTCTTTTTTGTCCTTCACTAGCCGTATGAGGGACTTTTCTCGAGCTCTCTTACTCTTTTTTGTCCTTCATAACCCTTATGAAGGGACTTTTCTCGAGCTCTCTTACTCTTATTTGTCCTTCAGACCTCCTATGACGGACTTTTCCCGAGTACACTTACTCCCTTTTGTCCTTCCCCCCCTTATACTTCCTGCGGCTATCTCAACATCCCCTGTACAATCTCCCTATTCCGCTCCTTAAACACCTCATTGTGCGAAGACACCATTGCGCTTTTATTCGCGTCTGGCTGGATATACTGTTTTGCTTTGTTTACGGCGTTTGCGGCATCCTGGAAAGCGCCGGAGATTAAGTGCAGTTTTCCATCATGTTTTAAAATATCTCCGGCAGCGTAAAGTCCGTCAACGGAGGTTTCACTGACTGCGTTGCCCGCAATATAATGCTCGTCTGCCCTTTCAATCGGAATGCTGCTATTTTCCAGCAAGGTCGTATCGCGTTCATAGCCATGATTAATAATTACTTCATCTACAGGCAAGTATGAGACCTCTCCCGTTTGATGGTTGGTCAGCTCGACCCGTTCAATCACGTCATGATCAACACCTGCAATTAATTTTGTAATTGTCGTATGAAAGAAACAAATGGCAGAAATGTTCATGAGCTGGGAGACTTGCGCTTCATGCCCTGAAAAGGACTCCTTTCTGCAGGTGACATACACTTGTTTCGCAAAGGGCTCGATTTCATTGGCCCAGTCGATCGCGGAGTTCCCGCCGCCGGAAATGATCACCGTTTTATCTCTAAATCGTTCTAACGACTTAACTGTGTAATTTAAATTCGACACTTCAAATCGCTCGGCCCCTTCGATTTCAAGCTTTTGCGGGTTCAATATTCCGCTACCGACTGCAATGATTACTGTTTTCGAAATATGCGTTTGACCGGAGGCATCCTGCAAAACAAAAAGACCTTCTTCATTTCGAGAGATCGACTCCACTTTTTCATTCAATACAACTTCAGGGTCGAAGGTTAACCCTTGCTCGACAAGCTGTTCAATTAATTTTGCACCTTGAATCGGAGTCTGTCCTCCAACGTCCCAAATCATTTTTTCCGGATAGACGTGCAGCTTTCCGCCAAGCTGAGGCTGATATTCAATAAGCTTTGTTTTCATTTTTCTAAGTCCGCTATAAAACGCGGAGTAAAGCCCTGCCGGCCCTCCGCCAATAATTGTCACATCAAATATATCCTGTTGTTCCATTTCCGATCACTCCTCAGCAATCTCATACAATTGATATTCATTCTCAATTAAATATACTCTTTTCTCATCATTTTTACAACCTAAATAAGTATTGACAGCAGAAAAAGTTACCTTTATATTAGTAATTAATTTGAAACTGATAATCATTATCATTTAATAGATTCGGAGGTGCAGTTCATGATCCGCCTATATACAGATGATTTAAACGTCGGCTATGGTGATCACTTGATCGTTAAAGATCTCACAGTCGAAATTCCTGATAAAAAAATCACTACTATTATAGGTTCAAACGGCTGCGGGAAATCTACCCTATTGAAAGCCATTACTCGGATAATTTCTCCTCAATCTGGAGCAGTTGTCTTAGACGGAAAACATATTTCAAAAGAAAATACTAAAAAACTCGCTAAAAAAATGGCGATCCTTCCGCAGAATCCGGAAAGCGCTAGCGGATTGACTGTTGGCGAACTGGTTTCCTATGGGCGTTTTCCCTATCAAAAGGGCTTCGGACGATTAACGAAAAAGGATTTCGAAGTCATAGACTGGGCCCTTGAAGTGACCGGAACAATAGATTTTAAGTTTCGCTCTGTAGATGCTTTGTCTGGCGGTCAGCGACAACGCGTTTGGATTGCAATGGCTCTCGCGCAAGAAACGGAAATGATCCTACTCGATGAACCGACCACCTATTTGGATATGGCTCATCAGCTGGAGGTTTTGGAGCTTTTGCAAAAGCTGAATGAAGAACAGGAGCGAACGATCGTGATGGTCCTTCATGACTTAAACCAAGCGGCTCGTTTTGCTGATTATATCATCGCTTTAAAAGACGGAGAAATAATCAAAGCCGGAGCTTGTGAAGAAGTAATAAATCATCATGTTTTGAAAAAAGTCTTTCAAATTGATGCTGAAATTGGATGGGATCCCCGAACAAATAAACCAATGTGTATCACATACAATCTAATAAAGGGAGAAGAAAAAAATGAACAAACGATTAGCGACCGCATTCCTGCTGGTATTCGTGCTTATTCTTAGCGCATGTAACAGCGGAGCAACAGAAAAAGAAAGCAATTCAAATGAAGAGAAAAAAACAATTACATACCAATCTGAAAATGGACCCGTTGAAGTCCCTGCTGATCCAAAGCGAGTAGTAGTACTCTCTTCCTTCACAGGGAACGTTATGTCGTTAGGTGTAAACGTTGTAGGCGTTGATTCATGGTCGAAGGATAACCCGCGTTTTGGAGAAAAGTTAAAAAATGCGGAAGTAGTTTCCGACGAAAGCTTAGAAAAAATTATTGAGCTCGAGCCGGATTTAATCATTGGTTTATCCAATATTAAAAACGTTGATAAATTAAAAGAAATTGCACCTACCGTAACTTACACGTACGGAAAAGTAGACTACTTAACTCAGCACATAGAGATTGGCAAACTGTTAAACAAAGAAAAAGAAGCGACAGCTTGGGTCGATGACTTTAAGAAACGCGCGCAATCTACCGGCGAAGACATTAAAGCAAAAATCGGTGAAGACGCGACTGTTTCTGTCATCGAAAACTTCGACAAACAGCTCTACGTTTTCGGGGATAACTGGGGCCGCGGTACAGAAATTCTTTATCAGGAAATGAAATTGAAAATGCCTGACAAAGTAAAAGAAAAAGCGCTCAAAGCAGGTTATTACGCGTTATCAACTGAGGTTCTGCCCGAATTTTCCGGTGACTATCTTATTTTTAGCAGGAGCAAAGATACGGACAATTCGTTCCAAAATACCGATACGTACAAAAACATACCAGCTGTCAAAAACAATCAAGTATTCGAAGTTGATGCAAAAGAATTCTACTTTAATGATCCGTTAACATTAGATTACCAGCTCGATGTTTTTAAAGACCGCTTTCTTGGCAAATAGATTCTAAAAGAGATGATGAGAAATTATGGCGAAAGTAAACCAACCTTCTATTCCATTCGCATATAAAATGCTTGCAGGCATTGTAGTATTAGCCAGTATGTTTGCTGCTTCCATGGTATATGGGGCAGCTGACGTCTCTGTCAAGGATGTTTGGCTCGCACTTACCTCCGGTGCCGCAGGCGAGAAAATTTCAATCATCCGTGAAACTCGTTTGCCTAGGGAAATTGCGGCGATTTTTGTCGGGTCGGCCTTAGCTGTTTCTGGAGCAATCATGCAAGGAATGACGAGAAACCCGCTGGCCGATCCTGGATTACTTGGCTTAACGGCCGGGGCAAATGTGGGACTGGCGCTTACGCTAGCACTTGTCCCTTCAGCAAACTACTTCGGTATTATGGTTGCTTGTTTTATCGGTGCTGGTGTTGGTGCGATAATGGTGTTCGGTATTGGCGCAATGAAAAAGGGCGGCTTTTCTCCTTATCGTATCGTGTTGGCCGGGGCGGCTGTTTCTGCCTTTTTATATGCGATCGCTGAAGGAATTGGCATCTATTTTAAAATCTCAAAGGATGTCTCCATGTGGACAGCCGGAGGATTAATCGGAACGACATGGAGCCAGCTGCAAGTCATTGCCTCATTTATTTTGCTGGGCATTTTTATTTCTTTCATTCTCTCAAGACAGCTTACGATTCTTAGTGTAAGCGAAGAAGCCGCTGTAGGACTCGGGCAAAAGACGATCCAAATAAAAACGATTCTTTTTCTTGTCATTATCCTGCTCGCTGGCGCTTCAGTTGCGCTGGCTGGCAAAATGGCATTCATCGGATTGCTCGTTCCCCACGTAGTACGTGCGATCGTTGGGACGGATTACCGTTTTGTCCTGCCCATGTCTGCCATTTTTGGAGCGGCTTTTATGATGTTGGCCGATACGCTTGCCCGTACGATCCAAGCACCATTTGAAACACCTTTGGCGGCAATTGTTGCGATGATGGGCCTTCCTTTCTTCCTGTTCATCGTGAATAAAGGAGGCAAAGCTTTTTCATGATTCAGCCGGCATTACAAAAAAAACAACGAATCATTCTGTTTGTTTTACTATTGCTCATTTTGGTGACAATCGTTATCGGAGTCGGAATGGGGTACTCCTCTTTGTCCTTCGACAGGGTGATTCTAACCCTATTCGGACATGGGAACTTTAAAGAGGAATTTGTACTGTATTCTATTCGCCTGCCGCGAATGCTGATAACACTCCTAGCAGGTATGGCACTTGCGTTATCAGGGGCGATTTTACAAGGAATCACCCGCAACGATTTAGCTGATCCCGGCATCATTGGAATAAATTCAGGTGCAGGTGTAGCCATCACTGTTTTCTTTTTATTTTTCCCGATTGAACCAGGCTCCTTTGTTTATTTGCTTCCGCTTATCGCATTTATCGGGGCTTTTCTCACAGCCTGCCTGATCTATTTGTTTTCATACAACAAAAATGACGGACTTCAGCCTGTCAAATTAATTCTAACAGGCGTCGGGTTTTCCACTGCCCTTGCCGGAGTCATGGTTGTACTCATTTCATCTGCTGATCGTGCAAAAGTAGACTTTATCGCAAAATGGATCGCCGGGAACATTTGGGGTTCGGATTGGCCATTTATTTGGGCGCTCCTTCCGTGGTTAGCAGTACTCATTCCATTTACTTTATACAAGGCAAATCGCTTGAATCTCCTTGGACTCAGTGAGCCTGTGGCAATCGGTGTTGGCGTATCGATCGAAAAGGAACGCATCGTATTGCTTTTAACAGCTGTTGCGCTGGCAGCCTCTGCCGTTTCTGTCACTGGAGGAATTGCCTTTATCGGTCTTATGGCTCCTCATATGGCAAAGGCGTTAGTCGGACCTAGAAATCAATTATTTATTCCCATCGCCATTCTGATTGGCGGCTGGCTGTTACTCTTTGCTGACACCATCGGCCGCGGGCTCGTAGATCCCGACGGTATTCCGGCAGGCATTATGGTCGCATTGATCGGTGCGCCATATTTTATGTATTTGTTGTTGAAGAAATGATCCCTTGAGAATTCAATCTCAAGGGATTTTTCGACTTACATCTACCTGTTTTTAAAAGATATCCGACCATAATCAGAATTTATCCTCCCCAGCCCAAAAAAACAGCACTTTTTCCAAAGAAAAAGTGCGTTAAGTTAAGCCATATGTTCCTCTGTATTATTTCTCTTTAAGGACCAAGCAAAGTATCCCCACGTCAACAGCATCATGACAATGGCAAAGCTTCCAAGTATGCTCGCCTGCTGCCACATTGTTGAGAAATTCCCGGTGGAAATCGCCGCACGGAATCCTTCAATGCTGTACGACATAGGCAAGAAAAAGTGAATAATTTGGAAAAATCTTGGAACAAGCTCAATTGGATACGTTCCGGCACTTGCTCCTAATTGAAGTACCAAAAGAATAACTGAGATAAACCTTCCCGGGTTCCCCATCGTCGTAGCCAGAAGCTGAGTAATGGACATAAAGGTCAAGCTCGTAATAATGGAAAACAAGTAAAAGCGCCAGATGCTTTCCGGTTCAAGGCCAATTCCAGCGATGAGTACAGTCACTGCAATTACGGCTTGCAAAATTCCGCCGAGCAAAATCACGCTGAATTTGCTCATAAACCAGCTGAATGAAGAATGCGGTTCTGCTGCTGGCTCCTTAATGGGGAATATCACCGTAATCATTAATGCGCCGACAAACAATGCCAATGATAAAATATACGGCGTTAAGCCTGTTCCATAATTTTCAACTGCGTTCATTTTATCGGAATCAAGCTGTACCGGATCCGCAATCATTTGCGAATTTTTATCTCCGGCTTGAATATCTCCGGTTTTATCAGCCGTCTTCTCTAGTTCATTAGACAATGTTTCAGTGCCTGATGCTAGATTTCCTAATCCGCTTTCTAACGATTTCGACCCTTCCGCAAGCTGAGATGATCCGTGTTGAAGTCCATCTGTTCCACCTGCTGCCTGATCAAGTCCCGCCGCAAGTTTGCCGCTTCCAGTAAGCAGCTGCGAAGCTCCTTTATTGGCTTCATTTAATTTACTGATAAATGTCTCCATTCCAGATAGTAGCTGCTTTTGACCATCATTCAACTGGCCTGCTCCTGAATACAGCTGTTCTGTAGCAGCTGTCAGCTTGTTTACTCCGTCTTCAATTGCAAGCTGACCTTGGTACAATTTGTTGATGTTTTCTGGGAGCTGCTTGATTTTTTCCAGTTCTTCTGGGGACGGTAAGCCTTCAAGCTGCTTTTTCAATTCATCAATTTGAAGGTCAACACTTTGTAAAGATTGAAGAGAATCCTGTCCTTCTGCCTGGTTTACTTTTTCCTTAATCTCAGCTTTTTGCTCCGGAGTAATACCTTCTACCGAATCAACGGCTTGATTCACTCGTTCGTTTTGCGCTTGCTCAAGCGTCCTTATTTGATTCAATTGGTTCTGCAGTTCTTCGGCATTCGATACCCATCTCATCAGCTCTTTTATTTGTTCCGGATCAATACTATCTGCAAATTGCGCCAGGCGCTGTGCATTATTATTCAATTCCTTTAACCCCGCTGTCTGCTGCGGAAGTTTAGCTGCCAGCTCTTGATGGCCATCTAAACTTTTCTTCAGTCCGGACTCGAGCGCTGCAGAACCGTTCTCTGCCTGGTCTGCACCTGTATAAAGCACTGAGCTTTTGGAGGAAAGCTGCCCTAAGCCCCCGCTTAACGTTTGCTGCCCATTATTTAATTCATGGGCACCCCTATCAAGCTCCTGTATGCCTTGATTTAAAGTGGCAGAGCTTCCCGCAAGCTTCTGTAAGTTTTCGCTTAATTGCTCGCTTCCTGATTTGGTTTCCTTTGTACCGGAATCAATTTCTTTTGCTCCGGAGCTCGCTTCTTCCATACCTTTAGCAATCTTATCAAAGGTGTCGAACATAACATTGACATATTGTTTGGTAACCTCTTCTGCGACTGAAGCCTTTAACTGTTTTATGGCGTTATCGCCAATTTGGGCTGCAGCATAATTACTGCCGGCATTTGTATGGTACTTCAGATCAAGCTGCTGTGGATCTTTCTCCATGACAGTCGTAGCTTCATCTGAAAAATTTTCAGGAATTTCAACCACCATATAATACGTTTCATCGTTTAAGCCTTGCATAGCCTTCTTTTTATCGGTGAATTTCCAAGTAAACGAATCGTTGTCTTTCAATTCCTTCACCATCTTATCACCAATATGAAGATCAGTTCCTTCATAATCAGCACCATTGTCATTATTTACAACAGCGACCGGAAGTTTATCAACTGAACCATACGGATCCCAATAAGCCGTTAAAAACACTCCGCTGTAAATAAGCGGAATAAACAGAACACCAATTAATGGAATCAACAGCTTTTTGCTCGTTACAATCTCTTTCCATTGTTCTTTTATTATGTTCACCTGCAAAACCTCCACATCATCCATACCACCTATTTCTTCGGAAGATTATTTTGCCGTTAATTTTTTCTCTATAAAAAGCTGAAGCAGATTGGCAATCGTCTCTTTCTCAAGCGGATCGTGTTTTTTTTCCCAGTCAAAGATGAGAGCGATATACAGCTTATACATCGTAAATGCCAATAATTCCGAATGACAATTTTCGATTTCACCATCTTCAATCGCTTGTTCAATTTTAGTTTTTATATAAAGAATGATCATCGATTCAATTCGATCGATAACTTCCTTTACTTCTGGCGTACCCAGCTGTGCGCTTTCTTGAAAAACCTTTATGGTCAACAGGTGGGACTTACGGTATTCCAAAATGGCAAATAACGCCTGATGCACTTTTTCGTGAAATGGCATCTCTGTTTCCATCACTTCATCCGCCATTATTCTCATTTCTTTAAAAAGGGAGGAAAAAATCTCATCAAAAAGCTCTTCTTTATTTTTAAAAAAAGTATAAATCGTCCCCTTTCCGACATTGGCCATCTTCGCTACCAAATCCATTGTGGTTGCTTTGTAGCCAAATTCCGTAAATGCTCTTGACGCTGCATCTAAAATAAGCTGCCTGCGATCTTTTCCCAATGACAACACCCCTCAAAATGACTAAATGAACAATCCGGTCAGTAAGTACTCAATTAATGTATCACAGTTATTATTTTTTGACAATTGAAAAGTATTCAATAGAAAAGGGAGCTGACAAGTTTTTTTAGTTTTCGTTTGTAGCCTGAGGAATGTTTAATACAACTGACTTTGTCGATTCCTAACAGGATAAAAAGGAGTACGTGATCCATAGTTAAAGGCCTTCAGCCGGGTTATGAAGGACATAACTGCGCAAGTGAGCCAAAGAAATATTCTTCATCTGCGTTGTGAAGGACAAAATGGCGCAAAAAGACCAAAGAAATGTCCTTCATCTACGTCGTGAAGGACAAAATGACGCAAGAAAGCCAAAGAAATGTCCTTCATCCGGGTGCTGAAGGACAAAATGACGCAAGAAAGCCAAAGAAATGTCCTTCATCCGGGTGCTGAAGGACAAAATGCCACAAGATAGCCAAAGAAATGTCCTTCATCCGGGTGCTGAAGGACAAAATGGCGCAAGTTAGCCAAAGAAATGTCCTTCATCCGGGTGCTGAAGGACAAAATGCCACAAGATAGCCAAAGAAATGTCCTTCATCCGGGTGCTGAAGGACAAAATGACGCAAGATAGCCCAAGAAATGTCCTTCATCTGCGTTGTGAAGGACAAAATGACGCAGGAAGGCCAAAGAATTGTCCTTCATCCGGGTGCTGAAGACAAATAGACGCAAGAGAACCCTCACAAATAATAAAAAAAGCAAACCTTATCAGTTCGCTTTTGTTAAATATTCGATTATTTCGTTCACCGCTAGATTGCCCTGATCAATACAGTCGGGAATGCCAACCCCGTCAAATGATGCTCCCGCCAGGAAAATCCCTGGAAAAGAACGTGAGAATGTGTCGCGTATTTCTTTCATTTTTTGTTTATGGCCTACATTATACTGAGGCATGCTTTCATTCCAACGCGTAACAGAAACCATTTCCGGATCACCGGAAATTTTCATAATGCGTTTTAAATCATCGAGCACAATGCGGACGATTTCACTGTCTGATTGCTCAACAATCGATTCGTCACCTGCTTTGCCTACGTAAGCACGAAGAAGGGTTTTTCCTTTTGGCGCGGTGTGCGGCCATTTTTTGTTGGTCCATGTACAAGCAGTTATGGCAAAGTCACTGTTCCGGGAGATGACAAAACCGGTTCCTTCGTGCTCCATCTCAACCGCACTATCCGGAAATCCGAGCGCCACGTTGGCGACCGAAGTGGAGGTCATTGATTTTAAATAATCGAGCTCTTCCTTATGCCCAAACAGGGAAGAAATTGATTTATGCGGAGAAGCAACAATCGCCGCGTCAGCTAATATTTGCTGGCCATTATCCAGCTCAATGAGATATTTCCCTTGCTGCCGCTCAATTTGTACAGCTCTTGTTCCTTTATAGATTTTTGTAGATTCAAGCCTGTTTTCAATTGCCTCAACCATCGTATGAAGACCGGTATTAATTGTTTGGAACATGCCGCCCTTCTTTTTCGCCGGCTTAGGCCCGACCGGCTGTCTTCCTTTTTTCATTCCTAAAATTAAGCTGCGGTGCTTCTGCTCTATTTGATAAAATTGTGGAAACGTTGACATAAGACTGAGCTTATCGATATCTCCGGCATATATCCCGGAAAGAAGCGGTTCAATCAGGTTTTCGACGACTTCATCTCCAACACGGCGCCTGAAAAATTCACCCAGTGACCGGTCTCCCTTCGCTTCGCTTGCCGGTAAAATCAGATCCAGTGAAGCCCTTGCTTTTCCGAAGACCGAAAAAAGCCCTGTCTTAATAAATGGCGAAAGCTTCGTCGGAATGCCCATGACGGCACCTTCTGGTATTGGATGAAGCTTTTCATCGACTAATACATAGGACTGACCTGTGGCATTGTTAACCAAATTTTCTCCAAAGCCAAGTTGCTCCGCCAATTCAGTCGCACTTTTTTTTCTTTCTAAAAATGAATCCGGCCCTCTTTCAATTACGTAGCCGTCTTTATGGATGGTTTGAATTTTCCCTCCGAGTCTCGGGCTTGCTTCTATTAACGTACAGTCAATAGGCAGGGCTTTTTCCTTCATTTCTTTTTCCAAATAAAATGCTGCTGACAGGCCGGTTATTCCACCGCCAATAATTACTATTTTTTTTCGATTTGCGCTCATATCAATCGCCTTCTTTAAAATATATCTCGTTCACTTACGCGCAAAACTGCATCTGCAAGTGCATCAATAAATTCGGGACGGGCGTTAGGCATTTGTGGCCGGTAATACGCAGCACCTAATTCGTCTGTCACAGCCTTGCATTCATAATCGTTATCGTATAATACTTCAAGATGATCTGCGACAAAGCCTACCGGCGCATAGACAAACGTACGATAGCCATCGTTAAATAGGTCTCTCGTCAGATCCTGGACATCCGGACCGAGCCAAGGATCAGGCGTATTCCCCTCGCTTTGCCAGCCAATCGTATAGTCAGAAATCCCTGCACCTTTTGCGATTAAATCTGCTGAATGCTTCAACTGATCTTCATAAGGATCTCCAGAAGCTCTGATTTTTTCCGGCAGACTGTGCGCAGAAACGATAAGCACCGCTGCATTTCTTTCAATCGGAGTCATCTGCTCATATGTCTGTTTGATTTGCTCGATCCAGTAAGAAAGAAATTTGGGTTCATCATACCAGCTGTCGATCGAGGTGATTTTTAAATTGCCGAGTTTTTCAGCCTGATTGTTTGCCCGGGAATTGTATGACTTCACGCTAAATGTCGAATAATGCGGGGCAAGTACGATGCTGACTGCTTCTTCAATCCCATCCGCGTGCATAGCGGTAACTGCGTCCTCAATAAAGGGTGAAATATGTTTTAAGCCGATGTACACCTTAAACTCGACCTCGTCTTGTAACTCATTCAGCCGCTGCTCAAGACTTTCCGCTTGTTCTTTCGTTATTTTTGCAAGCGGAGAGATACCTCCGATTGCTTCATACCGATTCTTTAAATCTTGCAGCATAGATGGCTCCGGAGGTCTCCCTCGGCGAATATGTGTATAATAAGGTTCAATATCTTCATCTTTATATGGCGTGCCGTAGGCCATTACCAATAGGCCCAATTTCTTTTTATCCAATTTTCACACCTCGAAAAAGTTAAGATTGCTTCTGATTTGTTGAATAGGTATGAATAAATGATGTCAATTTCTTAAGTGTTTCTGGAAGAATTTCAGGGAAAATGCCGTGGCCAAGATTAAAAATATATTTGTCCGACTCCATTCCCTGGTCAAGAATCTGCTTCGTCTTTTCTTCAATTACGTCCCAAGGAGCCAGCAATACAGTGGGGTCCAAATTGCCTTGGAGCGCCTTTGTGATGCCTTTTTTTCTCGCTTGTTCGATTTGGATTCTCCAGTCCAACCCGATAACATCCAAAGGTAGATCGTCCCATTCGCCGGTGAGATGGCCAGCTCCTACACCGTACATAATCATCGGTACATTTTCTTCTTTTAACGATGAGAAAATGTCATTCATGATTGGTTTTACGTGTTTCTTGTAATCTTCTACATTCAGCGCACCTACCCAAGAGTCGAATATCTGCACCGCTTTTGCGCCTGCATGGATTTGAGCCTTGAGATATGTCACTGTCATTTGTCCAAGCTTTTTCATAAGAAGCTCCCAGGCTTTAGGATCACTGTGCATTAACGCTTTTGTTTTGTTGTAATTTTTTGAAGGTCCGCCCTCAATTAAATAGCTCGCTACAGTAAACGGCCCGCCTGAAAATCCGATCAACGGTACATTGAGCTGTTCCCTAGTTAAAAGCTTTATCGTATCAAGCACATACGGGATATCATTTTCCGGTTCAAGCTCACCAATTTTTTCAATATCTCGCACGCTTCGAAGAGGTGAGTCAATAACCGGACCGATTCCGTTTTTAATTTCCACGTTAACTCCTATTGCCGGTATAGGGGTCATAATATCTTTGTAAAGGATTGCTGCGTCAACATCATATTGTTCAACAGGAAGCCTTGTTACATAAGCACATAATTCGGGCTGGTGTGTAATTTCAAACAAGCCGTACTTTTCTTTTAAAGCCCGATATTCCGGCTGGGATCGGCCCGCCTGTCTCATAAACCAAACAGGGACCGTATCCGTTTTGTCTCCGCGGCAGGCTTTTAAAAACCTGTCATTAAAAACACTCGTCATGAATTGTCCACCTTTCAAGAGTCACCAAAACGTTCATTTCTCCTAGTCCAATATAACGCTTTTTTTGTACGGGGTACACTAATTCGATTTAACGTTCAAAAAATTGCCGTATTCTAGGACTGTATTTGTGAAGTGAACAACTTTGGCTTTACGTATCCAGGCCCTTTTCCTTCCTCATTTGTTTGGCTGTTATAAGGGACGACTCTGTAAGATGTATCTGAAAACACATTACTGAACGAAATCGTAAAGCTGTTTTCTCCCTTTACTGATTCGAGCAGTGTCTCGTTTCCATCCTTTTTTTCATAAATTCGATAAATAACCCGATCGTCCTCCTGATTGTTCCATTTCAGCGTGACAGTGAAAAAACCGAGAGCCTTGAAGGAATAATCTGCAGTTACCTTCTCAACTGCCGCGAGACGGATCGGCCGGTCAAGCTCTTTTACATCATCAGGCTTTTGAAAGGTTAGATTTTTGCCTTCTCCTGCTTTTGTCAAAATATCCTTGAAAAGCTTAGTCGGATACTGACTCCCCCCTTTTAAATAATGCTCTTTATCCGTTTTGTCATATCCCATCCATATCGCGCCAGTTACATTTGGATTGAATCCTGCAAACCACGCATCCTTCGTAGCCCCTTTCACCTCTGTATAAGAGGTCGAGCCGGTTTTCCCGGCAAGGTCTCCGTCGTAGCTTCCGTTTTTCGCTGTGCCGGTCAAGACGGTTTCCTGCAGCATTCGTGTCATATTCCAAGCAGTTTGCTTGCTGTAAACATTTTGCTGTTTGCTTTTATGAGTAATGATTTCTTCCCCGTCTTGGTCGGTTATATTCTGGATAAAATAGGGTTCTTCGTACGATCCGTCATGGGCAAAGGTACGATAAGCACCAGCCATTTGCAAAGGAGAAACACCGGTTTCAAGTCCGCCCAGTGCGACGGCAAGGCCCTTGTCAGGAATATTGATATTCACTTTTTCCAAATAAGGCTGAATCGTTTCTGTCCCGAGTCGGTTAAGCGTCCAGACAGCAGGCGCATTTTTACTGAAAACAATCGCGTCGACCATCGAAACCTTTCCTTTGTATTGACCATCATAATTTCGCGGAGTATAGCCACCGTAGGATTGCTTGCTGTCATCAAGAAGTGAATACGGTTGAAACACCTTTTCCTCCATTGCAGGTCCGAATACAGCGATTGGCTTAAAGGCGGATCCAGGCTGCCGATTAGAGATTACCCGATTATATCCTCTCGGGGCATATTCCCTGCCTCCGATCGCCGCTGCGACTCCACCGGAATTATTATCGATAAACACAGCACTTCCTTCTGCCTTCTTATCAGTTCCGGGAAAATAGCCTTCTTCTTTCATAAGCTCATATGCGGCCTGTTGGAGCCTGGCATCCATAGGCACACGTATCGTATAGCCGCCTTGATAAAGCTGCTCCGCAGATATACTGTATTTGCTTTCCGCTTCTTTAACGACCAGGTCGATATAACTGTCCAGCCACGGCTTTTCCGAGCTCTTTTGTACATGAAGTCCAAGTGTATTCCCTTGTGCCTGCAATGCAGCTTTTGCCGTCAAAAATCCCTGGTCATGCATAAGAGAAATGACTGTATTTCTTCTTTCTAGATTTTTATCGGGATGAAGGATCGGCGAATAATTGGACGGGGCCTTCGGAATTGATGCAAGTACAGCTCCTTCACTGACGGTTAAGTCTTTGACATCTTTACTATAATAATAATTGGCTGCTGCCTGAATCCCGTACACACCATGTCCAAAATAGAGCTGGTTCATGTACATTTCAAGCAGCTTCTCCTTTGTGTAACGTTTTTCAAGGTTTAGTGCAATAATAACTTCCTTTGTTTTTCGCAAAAAGGTTTTATCATTTGATAAAAAAATATTTTTCGCCAGCTGCTGGGTGATGGTACTACCGCCTTCCACTTTCCCTCCGGCGATCATATCCCTGTACAGCGCCCTGGATATCGACTTCACGTCAATCCCCGGATGTTCATAAAACCTTTGATCCTCTACGGCTATAAATGCATTTGCCACATGATCAGGGATGTCATCGAATGAAACAGGATCTCGATTTTCAACGAATAGTTCGTCCACTTGTTCGCCGTGATTGTCGACAATTTTCGTTGAAGCATTCATGACCAATTTTTTTTCATCAATGACGTAATTTCCAAGAAGTAAGATGATAAGATAAACAACGAGTGCAAGAACGAAGGTTAAAACCCCAATTAATAGCGGAAGATAGATGTATTTTTTTAATGTCAATGGCGTCACCCCTTTTTCCTTTTGTCCTCATATACTGGTAGTATGGGAAGTTTTTCTATAATTATCCCGCAAGCACGGGCTGAAAGAATTTAAGTTTTTCTGTATATACTAGCATATCGACAGTTAGAGGCCCCTCGTTCTTTTGTTATACTATTAAGCAGGAGTTGATAAAAATGTTTTTTTATGTCACTTACGGCACTCTTGATTATTTGCAAAAATTCTCACATAATCATACAAATGAAAAGTTGCATATCATGCACGGTGAAGATCAGGCGATTCTTTTTTATGAATCGGACAACAAATCTTTGTTTCAGTCCCCTCATAAATATGAAGTTATTGATCGAGCGGGAGAATTGCGTGCGTGCGAGTATGCTGCTTTTAATCACATTCCCGTTTCACCGGAAAGCAGGCCTCTTTTTGAAAACCGATTTAAAAACCGCTCCGGAAATATCGAATCTGAGCCTGGTTTCATAGCGCTTCGATTATTACGGCCGATCAAAAGTGACACGTATTTAATCGTAACGTTATGGGAATCAGAACACGAATTTACTTCATGGAAAAATTCAAGTTCCTTTGAACAAGCACATTCCGATTCTTCACCAAAAGAAAAAAAGCATCAATCGATATTTTTGCGCCCTCCTTATGTCGCTTCCTACTATGCGGTAGAATAACGTTAGCCTCCTTATCATGAGGAGGGGCATTCTTTTTTAGAAAACCGATTCTCACACTCTGTTTGCGGATGCATAATCTGTAAAAAATGAAAGCCCAAATGGAGTGATATCATGATAGAGCTGACGTTTGTCCACTATCTTTTTCTTAGTTTCATTGCGGCTATTATTCTTTTCATGGTGTTTCGCAAAGATACGACTTTCATCTCACTTCTTGGCATTTTTTTCATCGCCCTTGCAGCAACACACTCTTTCACTTCCTCTATCAGTACCATATTTAATAGTCTGATTTATGCAACGACAGAGCTATTGCCGACAATTTTCATTATTTGTTTTATCGTTTCGTTGAGCTCCCTGCTGACGAACACCGGCATTAACGAAATGATGGTTTACCCATTCACAAGAATAATCAAAGGACCGATTATGGCATATTGGGTCATTGGTGCACTTATGTTCATTATTTCTTCCTTTTTTTGGCCTTCTCCAGCAGTGGCTTTAATCGGAGCTGTTTTATTGCCAGTCGCAATAAAGGCAGGGCTTCCGCCGATTTCTGTTGCCATGGCCATGAACCTATTCGGCCACGGATTTGCCTTATCCGGGGATTTTGTCATCCAGGCCGCGCCAAAGCTGACGGCTGATGCGGCTGGAATTCCAGTGCAGGATGTACTGTCAGCAAGCATTCCTCTCGTTATCATTATGGGAGTGGTTACGACTTTTACAGCGTTTTTAATGATCGTACGAAGCAGAAAAAATGAATTAGTAACAGGTGAGCTTTATGGGTTTGAGAAATCAAACGAAGACTTTCTGCTGGCTAAAAAGTGGCGGATTGTTCTCGCCTCAATCATACCAATTGTATTTATTTCGGATATTATTTTCATGATACTGCTTGATCTGCAGGGCGGTGAAGCTACGGCTTTAATCGGCGGAACAAGTATTATCATCCTTCTTCTTATCCATTTCGTTACCTATAAGCATAAGAACCTTGAAAAAATTACCGGATATTTTATTCATGGCTTTCAATTTGGATTTAAGGTGTTCGGTCCCGTCATTCCGATTGCTGCCTTCTTTTACTTAGGAGACTCTGCTTTTGAAACGCTGATCCCGGACACCTTGCCGGACGAATCAACAGGCATTGTCAATGATTTGGGGATTGCGCTTGCCCATGTCGTCCCTCTTACTGGCGAAATCGCAGCGGTTACTCTAACTGTTGCAGGTGCAGTTACCGGGCTTGACGGCTCGGGCTTTTCAGGAATTTCACTGGCCGGATCGATTGCAAAGCTTTTTTCAAGCGCAGTAGGTGCCGATCCTGCGGTCTTAACAGCACTTGGCCAAATAGCGGCTATTTGGGTTGGCGGGGGAACGATAATTCCTTGGGCACTGATTCCGGCCGCTGCAATTTGCCGGGTGGATCCGTTTTTGCTTGCCAGAAAAAATATGATTCCCGTACTCGTCGGCTTAGTCGTAACAACTATTGCAGCAATTTTCTTGCTTTAACAAAGAAGCGGGCCTTACATATAAGACCCGCCTCCTATTTAAGTAGTCTTAAATGAAACACATGCCTGGCTGCTTCGCCAAGCTGCCCCACCAATTTATAGTTCGCTACTCCTCCGACGACCGCTCCTATCCCGGGCACAAGCTGAAATAGTTTGACCAAGTCTATATAATCCCTGTATTCCTGCTGAAATTTTCGCCAATCAATTTCATCCTTTTTCGTTTCCCATTCTTCTAGCGTTTGAAAAATGTTTTTTCTATGCTCATTACTGGAAAAAGCAAGCTGAAAAATATAGAGTAAAAATACCCGTTCTTCTTTCTTTTTTACATCGAATCCATAAATGGACGAAAGCTCGAACAAGCACTTCATTTTAATGCTCAATAATAACGGAAAATCAGCCAATCCTATTAGGAATCCTCCAGCCCCTGTGCCGGCTCCTTCGACAGCAGCCGCCTTTTGGTAACCGAGGATCGTTTGTTTGGCAAGCTTATCTTTCTCTCTTAGTGATAATCCGCCCGTGCTTTTTTTAAATGTTGTAAGGTTGCTGCCTACAAGCGTTGTTTCAACCATTTTTTTAATGCTTTCTGTTACAAACGTATGGACTTTTTCAGGAATACGCTCATTTACCTTATTCTGAATGCCTTTGGACATCCTTTCTATTTTTGAAGATTTTCTCAGAAAACGGAGCTTCCACTCATTCGCTTCGTCTAAGTAAAGCTCGCGATCATTCATGATCCTGCACCTCATTTTATGATTTACATACTAATACGTCTTCCTCGCGAAAAAAGTTTCATTATCCGTTCATTTTTTTCAATCGGCGGCTGAAATAAGGCGGAAGAATCCCAAAAATGAGAAGAAGTGAAGCAACCATCCCCGCTAACGAACCCGCCCATTGCATTTTGAATAAAGATATGAGCACAAGGAGTGCCGCCTGGATGATTAGGATCGACTTTAACAAAGTAAAAAAACTGCTGGCTTTTCTTTCTTTCTTCACTGGATATAACTCAGGAAGACTCAATTGAGAAAAATGCCCATATAACGGAGTCAGCTGAATTCCAGTCAGGAAAACGGCAAACGCAATAAGGCCAGCCGTAATCCATTGATTCGCAGAAAAATACAGAATAATCAGAGCTGAGATAACGGTCAGCCGAATGGCTAAGCCAAAATAATCATTGGATCTTATAAATGCTCGTGCATACATGTATTGAAACGTCTTATTTTGCTCATAAGGAATCAGCTTCAACATCCAGTCCATATATTTTCTTCGTTTCGCCTGCTTGCGCAAATGAGGAACGTCAGTAAACAAATTTGCAATTCTGTAAAAGCGCTGCTTCCTTTGAATTTCATTGGCAATATGCCGTTCCCATTTGAAAGATTTTTTCTTTGCTCGGGCGGTAAACCAAATGAGTACTGCAGCCATGATGACATAAACGATTATCGAATAAACGTATAAAGAGCGCAGAACGACATAGACTCCGGCAAAATTGATGGCAAATCGGCCTATTTTATCAAGTATGATCATGGTACTGTCGTTAAAATACGTAACCCGCCATTCCACGGCAAGATTCCACCACTTATAGATAAGCAGCTGGACAAGCAGAAACAAAAGAAACGAAAAAGGCTTCCCGCTCACTTTTATATACAAAGGAATAAAAATGATCGATACAGCAACGAGGAAAAAAAGCTGAGAAACAAAGCTGTACCGGAATGCATTTTTTAAATAAGGCTCCATTTTTGCTTCTATCGGCAGCAAAAAGACAAAATCAGGCTCCTTTAAAAACGTCCGAACATAGGAGCTCGAGAGAATCAGCGCGAGCAAAAGCGCCATCACCAAGTAGGACGGGAAATTTTCAGGCATCGTTTTCAGCCAGCCGCTGTACCAGGTAGCGCCTCCCGCAAACAAAAAAATCAATACGATCATCAGGTGATCGTTCAGCATGTATTTTAAATAGGAGCGGCTTTCTTTAATATGGTCTTCCAGCCTTGATTGCCAGATACTTCTAATGCTATTCATAAATTTCTTCCTTTGTCAGCTCTATATAAATGTCGTCGAGTGAAGCATCCTTCATCTCAAACTGGGCCCTCAGCTCTTGAAGCGTTCCAAGCGCACGTACTTGTCCATTATGTAAAATAATAAATGAATCGCAGTACCTTTCAGCTGTCGCGAGAATGTGGGTCGACATAAGGACGCTTGCTCCGCTATGTTTTGCGGCGTTCATTCGTTCAAGCAGTGCGTTGATCGCTAAAGGATCCAAGCCTAAAAAAGGCTCGTCAATGATGTACAGGTCAGGCTCAACGAGAAAGGCGCACATAATCATGACCTTCTGCTTCATCCCTTTGGAAAAGTGAGCCGGAAACCATTTTAACCGTTTTTCCATACGAAATTCTTTTAACAGCGGCGGCAGCCTTTTCTTTAAGGTTTCCTCCGATAAGCCATATGCCATCGCCGTAAGCTCTAAATGCTCTTTTAGGGTCAGCTCATCATATAATACCGGGGTTTCCGGGATAAAGGTAAAGTGTGATCGATAGCTTTCTGCATCGTCTGCAAATGTTTTGCCATTCAGCTTGATTGTTCCTTTTTGAGGCTCCATCAAACCGATAATATGGCGGATGGTCGTGCTTTTTCCCGCTCCGTTTAAACCAATCAATCCAACTATTTGCTTTGGTTCCAGAGTGAAAGAAACATCTCTTAGTACAGGATTTCGGGTATATCCTCCTGTAAGTTCATGAACAGTTAAAAGAGACATCTTTTCATTCCTTTCTCATTTTTTCTTAAATCGTAACAAACTTATGATGGAATTGCGACTTTTTACCAACATAAAAGTGCTAATATCTTATTTATTTCAGGGCATCATAAGGTTTGTAGAAGGATAAAGATTTAAAATCCACTGAACAAACGAGGTGTTTGTCAAAGACAACGTTTCTTTTTATCAGTTGGACAAAAAGGTATACACTCATTGTCCTTTGCTCGAAATTTTCTTCATTCACTAAATTGATTTCAATGCTTTGGCATAATTCAAATGAGGTGTTTGTCGCAGAAAATGATCAAGCATCACAGAATCCTGAAAATGGATTTCTAAAACAGGCGATATCGGTTTATCCTTTATTTTAAATAGTTTTTCCTTCTATATTCAGGGTGAACGCTTGTCCGTTCATCCTGTTTTTCTGTTTACCCTTGTTTTATGGTAAGATAATGACAATACATATAAAAAATGCTTTTAGGAGGATCATGATGTCAGACTGTATTTTTTGTAAAATCGTGTCCGGTGACATACCAAGTGCCAAGGTATTTGAAAATGACCATGTCGTCGCCTTCCTTGATATCAGCCAAGTAACCAAAGGCCACACGCTCGTTATCCCGAAGGCCCATAAAGAAAACATCTATGAAATGACACCGGAAATTTCTAAAAATTATTTCGAAGCGATCCCGAAAATTGCATCAGCGATTAAAAAAGAGTTTGAACCGATCGGCCTGAATATTTTAAATAATAACGGCGAGAAAGCCGGTCAGTCTGTCTTTCATTTCCACATGCATATTATTCCCCGCTACGGAAAAGGCGACGGATTCGGAGCTGTATGGAAAACTCATGCTAATGAATACTCAAGCGGACAGCTTCAGGAAATCGCCTCCGCTATTCATAAGCAGCTCGCTTAACCTCCATTTCAGATGGAGGTTTTTTTTGAACCATTTGGAGAGTTATCCAGTTTAAGTTTGACTTTATTCGGACCACTTCGAACTTATTCCAGCCACTTTGCCATCCCCTATTTATGAATTCTTGAGACTGCGTTGCGAAGCATCGATATAAGGAACATATTTTTCCGATACATAAAATTCAGAAATTATGGTAGGATGAGTGTATATTTTCTGCCAAACTTACAACTACTTAAAGAAACAGGAGCGATTCATTATGGAACGTACGACGAATTTTAATGCCGGGCCGGCAGCTCTTCCTTTTGAAGCATTGGTAAAGGCCCAAAAAGAACTTCTTGATTTTAATCAGACCGGGATGTCCGTCATGGAGCTATCTCACCGCAGCCCTGAGTATGATGCTGTCCATGAAAAAGCTATCAGTTTATTAAAAGACCTTTTGCAAATTCCCGAAGACTATGAAGTTCTATTTCTTCAAGGCGGTGCAAGCCTTCAATTTGCCATGATACCATTGAATTTTTTGCCGCAGGATCAAGCCGCCCAATTTCTTATGACAGGCTCATGGTCAGAGAAGGCGCTTGCTGAAGCAAAAGTATACGGAAATACCATCGAGGCTGCGTCAAGCGCAGATGAAAAATACAAGTACATTCCTGATGTATCCAATCTGACTTTTAATGAAGGGGCTTATCTCCACCTTACCTCAAACAACACGATTTTCGGTACACAGTGGAAGGAGTTTCCTCAAGCACAAATCCCTTTAATTGCGGATATGTCCAGTGACATTTTAAGCCGCAAATTTGATGTCGGAAACTTTGATTTAATTTATGCCGGAGCTCAGAAAAATTTAGGGCCATCAGGACTGACTGTCGTCATACTTAAAAAGGACATGCTGGAAAAAGAAAATCCTCAGGCACCTAAAATTTTAAAATATTCGACTCACGCGAAAGCAAATTCCTTATACAATACGCCGCCTACGTTTGCGATTTACTTGCTGTCCCTTGTGCTTGAATGGATGAAGGAGCAAGGCGGCCTAGAAGGTATTGAAAAAAGAAACAATGAAAAAGCTGCAGTCCTTTATGATTGCATCGATTCCAGCAAAGGTTTTTACACCGGCTATGCAAGAAATGACAGCCGTTCGAATATGAACGTAACATTTAATCTTTCAAATGATGAGCTAACGAAAAAATTCATCCAGCAAGCAAAAGAAAATAGAATGTCAGGTTTAGGCGGACATCGTTCTGTAGGAGGCTGCCGCGCTTCAATCTATAACGCCGTATCCTTACAGGATTGTGAAAAACTGGCTGATTTCATGAATAAATTCCAGAAGGAAAATGAATAAAATCCTTCTCAAATCAAGTAATGATTTGTTATACTACTAAAAACTCCTGCGGTAAATGACCAGCATATTATCGGGGAGGCATAGTTTAGAAGAGAAGAGGAGAGTATAAAAATGAAAACAATAGAATTAATTATTATGGCTTTATTTATCGGGATTGGTGCAGCATTGCACGTCGTTGTCCCGCCAATATTCGGTATGAAACCGGATATGATGCTAGTTATGATGTTTATGGGAATTCTTTTATTTCCTAAAATACAAAACGTCATCGTGATCGGGTTGGTCACTGGATTTATTTCAGGGTTAACTACGCTGTTTCCCGCCGGATTTATCCCAAATGTCATTGATAAATCAGTTACAGCCTTGGTGTTTTTCGCGATGCTCATGATGGTTAAGAAATATAAAGACAATAAAATCACTGCACCTGTCTTAACTTCTGTTGGTACGCTCGTTTCAGGAACAGTTTTTTTGACTTCGGCTTTGCTGATCGTCGGACTTCCCGGCAATGCTGGATTTATAGGATTCTTTGTTGCGGTTGTGCTGCCGGCAATCTTGATTAATACCGTTGCAGCCGTCATCGTATATCCAATCGTGCTATCGATCATCAAACGGTCCAGAAGCATTCAATCTGCGAAATAACGTACAGCCTCTTCATTTTATGTGAAGAGGCTTTTTTATTAGAGCAACCTTAATAAAAGGATAAGTAACAGTGCAATGCATAGTCCTGTTGCGCACATGGTGGCTTTTTGCCTTAACACATGCTTAGGCGGATAGGATGCTTGTGCTCCAAGCAGGTGCAAATAGCGCAGGGATCCAGCAAAGCAAACAATACCTATAATTGATAAAATGAGAATCATAGCTAGTTCCTCCAATGAGGTTATATCAGCACCGTTCCTTAAAATTAACCTCTTTCATTCCGATAAAATATTAACATTTAAGTTCTTCTATAAAAGTATGCTAAAATAAAGCAAGCTATGATCAGATTTTCTGTTCAAATCTTTAGTGTGGAGTGATCGAAATGGCAAATAATCGTTCTCTTTTAGCAGGTCTTGTCGTAGGGGGGATTGTTGGCGGTGCTGCAGTATTGTTTTCAGCTCCGACATCCGGAAAAGAGCTGCGCGGGCAATTAAAATCAAACTGCGGGAAACTCGAAGAAACAGTGCAAAAGCTAAAAAACGATGGATCTTCATTAACCGAACAAATTGTTACAACAGCTAAGGAAGGTATTGAAGTGGTTAAGGAAGTAAGCGGTGAACTTCAAAATTCAATTAAAACTTGGCGTGAAGAAATAAAACCTCATCAACAGGATTTACAAAAAGAATTGGCTGAAATCGAAGAGAAAATTAAACAGCTGGAGAAAAACTTACAAAAGTAATATATTTAAAAATATTTTTTTCAAGGAAAAAAAGCACATATTTTGAAATATGTGCTTTTTTTAATATAAAAAACTTTGTGTAACCGCTATTTCTCTTACTTTTTAAAAATTTCGTTAATTTAGATCTTTATTAATCTTTATTTTATTGGCATAATAGAAATTACAAGAAAAAGAGAGCAGGTGAAGATTAGTGAATAAGTTGGATCAAGATTACTCTATTAAAGAGGCACTTTTATTTAGCCAAAAAATGGCCCAGCTTAGCAAAGCACTCTGGAAATCGATTGAAAAGGATTGGCAGCAATGGATTAAACCATTCGAGCTCAATATCAATGAACATCATATTCTCTGGATTGCTTATCAGCTAAAGGGTGCTTCCATTTCAGAAATCGCAAAATTCGGAGTAATGCATGTATCCACAGCGTTTAACTTTTCAAAAAAGCTGGAAGAAAGAGGATATCTGCAATTTTCTAAAAAAAATAATGACAAGCGGAATACGTATATCCAGCTGACAGAAAAAGGCGAAGAAGTTTTCTTAAAGCTGCTGGAAGAATACGACCCATCACATAACGCAGTTTTCAAAGGTGCACAGCCGCTGCAACAGCTTTATGGAAAGTTCCCCGAAATTATTGAAATGATGTGTATCATTCGTAATATTTACGGGGACGACTTTATGGAGATCTTTGAGACATCCTTCAGCAATATCGAAACAGAATTTACGACAGATTCAGGAAAATTGAAAAAGAAAAAAGTTGAAGAAACACCGGACTTTGAAGAAACTCTCGAGCCGATTAACTAATCAAATTTTTTTATGATGGAAATGAATTCATCCATGAGTGACACAAATAACCCTTGATCTCGCAGGGCATAGATTGTCTCATGAACATTTAACTTTTCATTTAACTGTCCTGCAAAAAGCGCAAGGAGCTTTTCAAAGCTCATATAGCCTTGCGTTTTTTGTATGTCCAAGTCCTGTTCCAGTTCCGAGCAGACTCTTTTAATCTCCAATACTTCTTCTTCTGAGAGCCCCGTCCTTATCACAAGTGCATGAAAAGGATGCTTGCTCATGTCAGCGTTTTCCATAAGCAATGTGATGTAATATTCTAATCGTGAAATCCTTTCCTCCATAAAACCATCCCATTTAACTAAGAGTATTAGTTCTATTTTAGCTTATCTTAGCCAAAGTGGAAAGCAGCCGCTTCACTAAGTGTCCAATTTCGTCTGAAAAATACAGCTTTATTTAGTCTATTTTCTATCTTTTTTAATAAATATTTGATAATGTAGTATGGAGAAGAAAAGAGAGGGGGATCTCCCATAATCATTTTCTATTTCATGGTTTTTTCTGTATTTATTCTATACTATATAAATAAGCTCACCAATGCGTTGTGCCTGGTCAGAGAGATTCCTGAAGACCGCCAGGACAAGGTATTTAGATGGATTAACGTGCTTATTTTAATATTGCTGATCTCTTCCTTTGTGGAGATTTCTCTTGCTTTAAATTAAACTAAAAACAACAGAAAATGAAAAAAGAGCAGCAGAACGAATCCAAACGTTCTCTGCTCTTTTTTTCGTTTTTATGCATATCCATGAAGCAAAAAAACGCCGCCCTATGAAAAGGGCGGCCGTTTTTTAGCACAAGTATGCTGCACCAACGATAATCAACAAAATAAAAAGCACCACGATTAATGCAAATCCGCTTGAATATCCTCCACTCATAATATAGCCTCCTTTTTTTGTTCAATATATTTGTATGATGGGTAAAAATAATTGACTAGACGGATATCACTATTACAAATCTTTTTCTCAAGTGTCACAATATGTTATGATACAATACGTAGGCAAATACGTATGATTAGGAGTGTTTGAATTAAATGAAAAAGATTACAGCTGCGGCAATTACCGCAACTAGCTTGCTAGTCCTTAGCGCATGCAACAGCGGCGATTCTGAAGTTATTGCACAGTCAGATGCCGGAAATGTGACAAAAGATGAATTTTACTCGAATCTAAAAAGTGCAGCAGGATCACAGATCCTCACTATGATGGTTCAAGAAAAAGTACTGGATGAAAAATATGATGTAACTGATGAAGAAATAGATGCGAAATTAGAAGAGTACCGCAAGGGACAAATGGGTGCCCAGATTGAACAAATGATCCAGCAGCAAGGGGAAGACTATGTCAAGCAGCAAGTCAAATTCGAGCTGCTGACAACAAAAGCTGCTGAAGATCAAGCAAAAGTAACGGATGACGAAGTAAAAAAATATTATGACAGCCTGGAAGGACAAATCCGCGCCAGCCATATTTTAGTTACGGATGAGAACAAAGCTAAAGAAGTTGAGAAAAAACTAAAAGACGGCGAAAAATTTGAAGATTTAGCGAAGGAATACTCAACAGACGGCACTGCTCAACAAGGCGGAGACTTGGGCTTTTTCGCAAAAGATGGACAAATGGTTAAAGAATTCAGCGACGCCGCTTATAAATTAAAAGTCGGTGAAGTAAGCGCGCCTGTTAAAACACAATACGGCTATCATATCATCAAAAAGACAGCAGAACGCGGCAAGTATGAGGATATGAAGAAAGAGCTTACGGAAGATGTTAAAAAGCAAAAGACAGCTGACCAGGCAACTGTTCAGGGAATCGTCGATAAAATGGTTCAAGATGCCAAGGTTGATGTAAAGGACAAGGATTTAAAAGAAACATTTAACAAAGATGCTGCTCCACAGGCACCGCAGGCACCACAGGGATCATAATAAATCAGTGAGTTAGTACAGAATAAAAAGCGTTGGCCTCTTTTGATAGGCCAACGCTTTTTATGTATATCTTTAATCTTTTTTCAATTCGATTCTGCGCTCTTTTTCTTTTTTGATTCGTTCCATAAAGATTTGCCCTTCTTTTTCAATAAAGGATTGATCAATCTGTTCCTCTTCCTTAGTTGTCGTAATGACCTTGTAAAGGCAGAAAATAATCCCAATAATGCATAAGTACACCCACCAAGGCAATAGTAGCAAGGTTCTCCCTCCCAGCTATATATCGTTTATTACAACGTTATGCTGGTAAAAGACAAGTTATGCTACTATTTATGAAACGCAGGCTTGTAGAACATCCTGTTATCAAGCGCAAATACCCGTTCGGTATATTCTCCCGGCTTTACTCTTTCTAATGCACGGTCCATCATATTCATTTTGGCATCCAAATTATCAATGTAATGCAGAATTTCAGCTTCTTTTATCATTGGCGGCTTAGGGCTTCCCCACTCGGCTTTTCCATGGTGGCTTAAGATGAGATGCTGAAGAATCAAGACCTCTTCAGCGTCTATTTCCAATTCCTCTGCCGCTTTGGAAATCTCTGTTACCATAATCGAGATGTGGCCTAAAAGATTCCCTTCTACTGTGTATGCAGTAGAGATTGGACCGGAAAGCTCCTTGACCTTCCCAAGATCATGAAGAATGACCCCTGCATAGAGCAAGTCCTTATCCAAGCTCGGATAAAGCTCCGCAACGGACTTTGCCAGCTTCAGCATAGAAACAACGTGGTACGCTAGCCCTGATACAAATTCGTGATGATTTTTCGTTGCGGCCGGATAGTCGAAAAATTCAGTGCCGTATTTTTTAAGCAGATACCTAGTGATCCGCTGTATATTTGGGTTATTCATTTCAAAAATATATTGGGTTACGATGTCAGACATTTCCTGTTTTGGAAGCGGCGCAGTTTCCAGAAAGTCTTCCGGCTTCATCGTTTCCGTAGGCTCAACCGGTCTGATGTTTCTTAGCTTCAGCTGGTTTCTTCCCCGATAATGATGAATATCTCCGGTTACCTTTACAATCGTCTGCGGACCGTATGTAGTTTCATCATTTGGCTTGGCATCCCAAAGCTTTGCTTCAATATCTCCGGATTGGTCCTGCAGCATCAGAGTTAAAAAAGGCTTGCCATTGCTTGCAATCCCTTTCGCTGACGATTTAATCAGCAGATATGAATCAAACTGCTCTCCTACGTCATGCAGTAATATTCCTTTTACCATGTTCCCAGCTCCCTCTAAATTATACATTTTAGTATATCATATTTGATTTTCCGGCAGGATTTTCCGCTTTACGAAAGCGACGTTACCTCCCCAGTTGAAAAGGTTTCTTTAATATGTCCATGACAGGTAAACAACAGGACTTGCTGATCCGTATCCACCCATTTTTCGATGACCGATGTCACTTTTAGCAGTCTTTGCTTGTCAAAATGAACAAAGCTGTCATCCATTAAAAACGGCATACGCAGTCCATTTACGTGAGAAAGAGCCAATGAAAAGCGGATTGCTGTATACAGCTGCTCACACGTGGCCTGCGACAGCTCGTGGGCATAAAAGATAAGCCCATCCTTTCTCCTCACCATAAGCGTTTGATCCACTTCGGAAAAATACAATTCTACATATCTTCCGTCCGTTAATGGATCGATTAGCTCTTCGGCTTTTCTCAAAAGCGAAGGAAGGCGCACCTTTTGATGATAATCAATCCTTCGGCGAATGACTTCTCTGGCAAGCTGGATAGCTCCCCATTTTTTCGCCAGCTCTTTGCTTTCATTCCTTTGTAACGTCACTTTATGCGCCAGCTCTGATTCCATACCGGATTTCTCGATTTCTTGCTGTTTCATTTGAAGATATGCAATACGTTCTTGGATCTTTTTCAGGTTAGCCCGTCCTTCTTTTAACTGTTGATTTATATCTGCAGCTTTAGCCTCAAGCTCATCGACGCTGTAATGTGCTGCGAGCTCTCGTACGCGATCATCAATGAATATCAGCTCCTGTGTCAAGCGGCTATGCTCTTGTTTGATTTTTTCTCGCCTGTCGTGAGCTTTGGCATATGATCTAAATTCCTGTTCATTCGTTACCTCGATGTTTTGAAAAAGATGCTCTATTTGGGTTTTAAAATAATTCATCTCTTTTTGCAAGCTTTCGGTTTGATCACGAGCATGCTGCAGTGAAAGTGCTGCTTCTTCTCTTTTTTTATTGGCTTGCTTTTGCTCTTGAAGACCTTTTTTCAGCCTGTAAATCTGTTCTGCAACATTCCCATATCCTTTTTCCTCCTGCAATTGAGCAAGCTGCTCTTCAAATGAACGAATAAGGCGCTCAAGATCTTTTTTATCCGTTTCTAATTTTTTAATTTGCTGCAATTGATCATTAAGCTGTTTCATCAAGGAGTAGGCATCAAGCAGATAAACAGGATCTATTGAAAGCTTGAGTGATTTTAAATAGCCGCGCACACCCTCTTCAACGGGGCGCATCCTGGTTTCCCATTCTTCAAATCCTGTGATGACTCTTTCATAAGCGGCTTCTCTTTGCACAAGCGCATGATTTTCGGCCATTAGCCTCTGTTTAGTATGGTCGTCGAGCCACAGCTCTTCTTTTAAGGTTTGGACCGCCTCCCAGTCTCTTTTAGAGGGCGGCTGTTCCTTTTTCATGTCAGCCAGCTGTTTTTCCATCATTGCCACAACCGCTGAAGCTCTGGGGGATTTCCATCCGAAATACAGCAAAACAATTGCTGCCGGGAGTAAGCAGATTGCGGCAAGACGCTGTTCCATAACATAGCAAACAACAGAAGCGGCGATACAAAATACAGCCAAAGCCGAAAATATGGCAATATGTCTTTTTTTTCGGCCTTTCTCCTCCAAGCGTAATGCAGCAAGCTGCTTTTCCGCTTCATCTCTTTTCGCAGCGGAGTTTACTTTTGAATTTTGTTTTTGTTCCAGGTCATAAAGCGCCTCTTCTTTTTGCTTGCGCAGCTCGTCGTTTAATATAGACTCCTTTGTAAAAGCATATGATTTTTCTGCTTCGTCTAAATCCGCTCTTGCCAGATTAAATTGCTCGTCCAGTTCTTTTTTCTTTTGCTGCAGCTGAAGATAGGCTTGAACCTCTTCTTTGAGCTTCCATTCATATTCATAGGTACAATCAACGATTGCTACATCTTCTTCAGTTGTTCCATTTAGCTTTTGGAGTCCGCTAAAAAATTCGCTTCGATAACGCTCGGTTTGCTGCTCAATCGCTGTTAGTCTCTCCAAATGAGATTCATAGATTGGATGAGATGACAAGAGCTGGGCAACCTCTTCTTCCTTCTTAAGAAGCTCGCTTTGACCTGATAATTCATCGATTTTTGCTTGCAGCTTTTTCTCCGAATCGCGTATTGCTGCAAGCTGGGCCGCTTTGGGATGAAGATGTGATTCATATTTTTCCAAAAGGTGCAGCCCGTCCTCAGGAAAAAATTCGTAACGCCTGCTTTTTTCGCTTTCAATCTCTCGACGAAGTTTGGCTTCATCTTCTAATTTAGGCTTCATTTGAATACTTCGGTTGATTTGGTCCATTTCCGTCTGCAGAGTTTGCAACTTTTCTTCACATTGCAGTAGCTCATTATTGCTTTTCTGCTGGTTTTCAATGATCGATTGGTATTCTTGTGACTGGCTTTTTGCTTTTTTATGTTCGAAAACCGTTTTTTTCAGTTCCTCGAGTGAACGGTTCAATTCAGGTTTACGCCCGTTTGGCTTAAACAAGGCATCCTGCTGTTTTTTCAAATGACTGTCTATATTCGCAATCGCGTCTGATCCGAATAAGCTTGAGAAAAATAAAAATTGGCCGATTTTTTCTCGATTCAGCTTATGCACCTCCTGCAAGCCAAACACGTCAAATGAGTAGATCGATTTAAACAGAGAGCGATCCATATGATGCAAAAGCTTGTCCAAAAAGTCCCCGTTTTCCACCCTTCCATCTTGGAGCAGGACCCGGACGTCTTCATTTTTAATACCGGTTCGTTCAATTTTGACTTCGCCCAGCTCCTCATGATCGATCACCAGCATTCCGCCATAAGTACCACCGCGTTTCGGCTTATACTGGCTCTGCTTCTTAAATCCGAATAACATATCCTCGATGAAATTCATCAGCGTTGTTTTTCCCGATTCATTGATTCCGTAAATAATTTGAATCCGCGAAGAAGAAAAACGAAACGTCTTGTTGATAAATTTTCCATATCCATATATGTGCAGCGACGCGATCTTCAAGCTCGTCCACCTCCGCTCCTTTCAAACGCGGCAAACTGATCGGCCAGTAACACCTTTGCCTCTGCTTTCATTTCCATCAAGTCCGCTTCATTCAATTGAGAAGCGTACCTACGATAGAAGGGATTGCTTTCCAGTGAAGAAAACATTCCATCTTCCAATTGAATGTGATCCATTTCCTCTGTAAGCTCCTTCAGCAAGCCTTCTTCAGTGTGTGCAGTTTGCCTGTTCATATGATCTTCGATACCGAGAAGCCAAACGAAGGATTCCTCTTCTTCCTCCTGCTCACGAAATACGTCAACGATTTCCTCAAACGTTCCTTCCCGGGCTTCCCGCATAAATTCAGGTACGGCACCAGTTAGAGAAAGCCTAACACATACTGCCCGGTCTTTATGTCTTATCGAGTCGAATTTTTCTTCGATCCTGCCGTGCAGCTCTGTGACACTGTTTGTATCCGAAACGTCAACATGGAGTTTCAGCCACAATACGTCTGCAACCGGGATGAATTCATAGGATGCCTCGTGCTCTGTCAGCCTAACAACATAACAGCCTTTTTCGCCTGTTTCTTTCTGGTGCCGTGCTTGTAAATTGCCGGCATAAATCGCGGCAGGATGCTCAGCTGAAATTACCTGCCTCTTATGTATATGCCCCAGTGCCCAGTAATCCATATCAGCTTGAATGAGGTCATTCAAAAGAAAAGGGCTGTAAGGATTGTGCTCTTTTTCCCCTGCATACGTACCGTGAAGCATGGCAATATGGTATTTTGCATCTGTACTCCGCTTAAAATCTGCCGCTTGATTGTCAAATTGCTCTCTCTTCTTATAGCTGCTGCCATAGATACTCGCGAGCCGGTTTGTTCCCCGGTAATATGATTTTTCTTCAACAGCTTCTGCTGAAAACACATGAACATTTTCCGGCCATTCGACCGGCGTCCATTCACCGCTTAAATGATCATGATTTCCGTAAATGACATAAACATGAATTCCCGCTGTTTCAAGCCGGATAAATTGATTTCTTAAGAAAAATTGCGCCTTTAAGCTCCGGTTCGCTTCGTCAAACAGATCCCCCGATAGCAAAAGAAAATCGATCTTTTTCGCAATGCAGATATCAATTAAGTTGATTACGCTCTTAAAGGTGCTTTCTTTCAAACGCTTAAAAATCGTTTCCGGAAGCTGGCTCACTCCAAGAAACGGACTGTCCAAATGCAAATCAGCAGCATGGATAAACGTTAGATCACTCAAAATTCATACTCCTCTGCTGTAATATACCTAATATTTTACCATTCTTGAAATACGAATGCACGTTCTGGAAATAACAAAAACAGCTGCGTTTTGCAGCTGTCGAACTATAACATTTTCAATCAATTGAAAAAGAATAGGTTTTAATAATTAATTAAGAAGGAAAGCCCCAAAAGAACATAGAATTTAGTAAAAAACATAAAATCTCAATACGGAGCTGAAAGCATGGTTAAGAGTAGTAGCATTAGAGTTCGCTAGGAGAGAGGTGACGACATGGAATTTATTATTTGGAACAATTCAACTTGTCATGTTTATTTTAATCGTATTATTGATTAGTGGCTATCTCCACTATTTTGTCCCAATATTTAATTTGAAGTTAGTTCTTATCATTAGTTTAATTGGAGTTGTTTACTGTCTTTTCACAAGAAATTATCCTGTCATATGGATGATTTTGTTTATAGCAGCTATTTCATCACTTGCAATCGTCTTTGCAAGGTATATTAGAAATACGAATAATAAAATGGATGATCAGATTTAAAGAAATGTTCAAATCTCAGAATATAACGTTTTTTATGGCGACTTAAATGTCGAGGTTCCTAAGTCATCTCACTCTCCAAATTCTGAAGGTAAAAGATCTATATCATCTGATACTTTGGTAATCTTCGGTTGCACCATAGAATTATCTACTCCATCTTCGAAACCATCATTTGCAACAACAGGATCTTCTACATCACTACGGCCATCTTCCCAACCAATTTTATCCCCTATTGGATCAAGATCCTGGTCTTCAGCCTCAACAATGTCACTACTAACTCCTGTTGCAAAAAATCCCGTGATAATTAATGCGCTTAAAATCAGCCATTTTTTCATCAGCTACTTCACCTCTCTTTCTTAAAATTCCCATTCTAAACTTTCAATAAAATGAACTGAATCATCACTACCTATTTTATTGCACAACATCACCTTCCATAATAATACATTATTGATTAATAAGAACGAATATTTGTCTCCTCCTGACTCATATTCCTGTCACACAGACTCATCACCATATACATATTTTATCCCTTCCCTTTGGCCGTTTTTACACCTTGCAAATTAGGCAATATTCCATCAGTCAAAAAAAACGAGTATTCATCCATCTTGCTTCATGAAGAATACTCACTCTTTTTAACACTTAATTTTTATTTGATTTACTCTTTAGACAAATGAAGCGCCCTTCTAATATCCTTTAACGGACTCGATTTTCCATAAATCAGTACTCCGCCTTTGTATACTCGCGCTCCAATTACAGCTAATGCGGCGATCGTGGCAAGCAGAATCCCGATGCATAAGGCAACTTCCCAAAAAGGAACATTAAGCATTCCGACTCTTAAAAACATGATCATCGGCGCAAAAAACGGGATGAATGAAGTAATCGTAACAAATGGTGCATCCGGTGTGCTCAGCCCGAAAATAGCGATCATAAAGCCTGCAATAACTAAAAAGGTCATCGGCGCTACCGTTTGCTGCACGTCCTCAATTCTGCTCACGATACTGCCGAGAAAAGCTGCCAGCGTCGCATATAGAAAATATCCGAGCAAGAAAAAGACGATGGCATAAATCACAGTAGAGATTTGAATATTTGAAAAATCAAAAAAGCCGCTGACAGGAGATAAGCTGTCATTTGCATTTCTCATAAACGAAGCATAGCCAATCAATCCAAAAATCAGAAATTGAGTGACGCCGACTAAAGCAACTCCGAAAAGCTTGGCAAACATTTGCTGCACTGGGGAGACACTCGAAATAAGAATTTCCATAACACGTGATGATTTTTCAGTAGCGACCTCCGTCGCAATCATGGAAGCATACATCAATACTGAAATATAAATAACGAAGAGAATGATATAAACCAGTCCTCTTGCCTGATTAAGCTCTTCTTCGGATTTTGCCGTTTCCTCCAAAGCGACTCTTTCAATAGAAGCAGGTTCAAACAAGGAATTCAGCTCTTCCTGGCTGAGGTTCAGCTGTGCGGTCTGCAGAGCCATATTCGTTTGCTGCAAGGCCTGCTCGAATTTTGATGCTAATTCTGAATCTGAAAAATCCATCGCTTTTAATGTCCCTGTTAATTTTTCACCTTCAGCTCCGGAAAGAATAAAAACCCCATCCGATTTTTCATCTTTCACTTCTTTTTCCGCTTGCGTCTCATCATCCACTTTCGTAACGGTAATGTCACGGTCTGCTTGCTTAAGCTGGGTAGAAAAAAGCTCGAAGTATTGGTCTGTCTCATCGACGACAGCGACCTCTTTTTCTTTGTCATCGGAGTTGAAAGCTGAAATGATTGAGTTCATATTCGTAAATCCTACTAAAAAAAGGACCGTAACCATGGTTGAGATTAAAAAAGATTTTGATAGAATTTTAGATTTATAAGTATGAAAAAGCATAATCATAAATCTATTCATAAGAAGCACCCGCCTTTTCGATAAAGATGTCATTCAAGGAAGGCTCTTCAAGCTCAAACTTTCGCAGAAATCCTCTTCCTGAAAGCTTGGAAAAAATATTTTGCGAAATTTCTTCATTTTCTACCTGCAGCTTAATGCCTTCCATCGTTTCCTTCCACTTGACGACGCCAGAATGATTTTTCAAAAAGTCCAAATCGTAGTCAGCATGAATCGTTACATTTTTCTTGCCAAAGGCTCGTTTGATTTGGCGAAGCTCCCCTTGCACAACGGGCTTCCCTCTTTGAAGAATGCAAAGGTGCTGGCAAAGCTCTTCAACATGCTCCATCCTGTGGCTTGAAAAAATGATCGATGTCCCCTCTTCTTTTAAGGAAGTGACTGCGTCCTTCAACAATTCAACATTTACAGGATCCAAGCCGCTGAAGGGTTCATCTAGAATCAGCAGCTTCGGCTTATGAAGGATGGAAGTGATAAATTGTATTTTTTGCTGGTTTCCTTTTGAGAGTTCTTCTACTTTTTTATCAGCGTATTCCACAATATTAAAGCGCTCAAGCCACCTGGAGAGTTCCATTTCTGCTTCTTTCTTGTTCATCCCTTTAAGTCTGCCCAGATAGACTAGCTGTTCCTTTACTTTCAGCTTTGGATACAGCCCCCGCTCCTCGGGCAAATAGCCGATGGAGTGGCTGACGCTATAATCGATCGGCTTATCTTTCCATGTAATCTTACCTTCAGTAGGCTGCAAGAGACCTAAAATCATTCGAAACGTTGTCGTTTTCCCCGCTCCGTTCGCACCCAGAAGCCCAAACATTTCTTGCTCAGGAATATCCAATTCTAAATGATCTACGGCTGTATGCTTACCAAACCGCTTCGTAACTTGACTTATTTTCAGCATGCAACTTCTCCTCTCCTTACTAGTTCATACGACAAAACAAATGAAAAGATTCGAAAAATAGAAGAAGCGCTAATGCCGGCCATTACAAAACGGTTCTGCTGCAGAGCTTGCCTCAGCAGCTGACATTGAATCGCCATTCGTTTTACCCTCCAAATTGTTTATGTGTTTATATCTATATACACAGTAATACATTCTTGTGCATTATTCAAGACTTTTTTTGAAATCAAATTTTTTTATCAGGATATAGAAATATATGTAGTCTTCCTAAAAATCAGGAATAAAGGATAGTTAATCAAGTTAGGATTCATAATTAATTAAAAGAGACGGAGCATTCTGAAAATTATCGCTCCGCCTTCATAACGAGTAAGTAAGTGTTTAAATAAAGTTGAAATCAATCTATGCCCTCCAGAAAAATCGTTCGTTTTTCTTCAGAGCTTTTTTGCATCTGTTCAATGAGCCAGATGGTTTTGTATGCTTGATCGGCTGTCACTATCGGTTTTTTATTCTCTTTGATTGCTTGGTAAATGTCATCATAATAAGAGGTGTAATTTCCATAAACGTTTTGAATCTTTCCTTTGATGGCCATACCGTTCCATTCGGTTTCAATCTGTCCCCACTGATCGCTTTCAATGGCTTTTTTGTACGCAGGAGAATCAGGAAATTCACCCGAATCAAGCAGCTCCTCTTGCGGATCAATGCCGTATTTTTTATAGCTTCCCTTTGTTCCATGAAGCACGAATCGCGGCCCAAGCGTCTTAACGATCATGCTCGATTTTAGTGTAGCGGTATGAGTTCTATAATGAAGGCGAATATCAAAGAAATCATCAACTTCAGCCTTCTCTCTCTGACTTTTTATCTCTGCTGTCAACGAATGCGGCAAGCCAAATAAATCTATCGTCTGGTCGATTAGATGGGCGCCCAAATCATATAAGACGCCAGAGCCCGGAAGGTTTTTTTCCCTCCACTGGTCTGCCTGTAATGGTTGAAACCGGTCAAAGTGGGATTCAAAATCGACTAAATCTCCCAACATTTTATTCTTCACGATGTGTTTAACAGTTAAAAAATCTCCATCCCATCTTCTGTTTTGATAAACAGAAAGAATTTTCCCTTTCTTGTCAGCCAATCTGCCGAGTTCTTTCGCTTCCTGAGACGTAACGGTAAACGGCTTTTCAATCACAACATGCTTGCCTGCTTCCAGGGCTTGTTTTGCAAATTCATAATGAGTGGTATTTGGAGAAGTAATAACCACCAGATCAAGCATTTCGTCTGTAAGCAGCTCATCAATTGAACGTACGATATCCACATAAGGATACCTTTTTACAGACTCTTCCTTGTTTCTTTCCACAACTTTTGTAAGATTAAATTTTGGATGAGTATGTAGAAACGGAGCGTGGAAAACTCTTCCTGATAATCCATAAGCAACAATGGCCGCATTAATCATCATTTCACCCTCTTTTTTATCGTTTTTACTTCTATATTCCCTATTTTATAGGTTATCACACATGATGAAATCTGTTCCGACCATTAAATTATAAGATCATATGATACTGAAAAAGTCTTTTTAATTGAAAGATTATCTATCTTTAGTATATAGTTGATATAGTTAGGAAAGGAGGGAAGAATGGAAAAAATGTTTTTGAGAGCGTTTTTATGTGTATTATTTGCTATTTCTCCTTATGCGCAGTATATAACTGCCTCAGAAGATTTAAGCATTGAGGAACAAATTTCTCCTCATATGGAAGGAAATGCTTCCCACACTGCAGCAAAGCCCCCAGCCATTAAAATAGCTGGTGTCTCTCTTCGTGATGGGCGTCCTCTCAATCTATCCGGCCCAGAACAGCCTCGGGAAGAAGTAATGGTACATTTGACAGAGCGTTGCTTCCTTGATCGAAAATGTGCCACCCCAATAAAATACCAATCAAATTACCTCGCTGCTTTCAATCCGTCATTTAAAGAAATTACCTGAAATAACGTATAGAGCAGCACTAATTAGCAGATATTTTTATCATAATGGAGTGATGAGGTTGAATATTAAAGAAAGCGATCTTCCAGGAATAGGAAAAAAGTTTGAATTTGTAACTAAAAACCAAGAAAAAATGACGGTTATCATTCATGATGACGGACGAAGAGAAATCTACCGGATGGATGAAAATGATCCAGATGAAATCATTTCAAGTATTTCATTAAATGACAATGAAGCCAGACAAATCGCAGCTATTCTCGGGGGGATGGTCTATAAGCCACAGGCTCTCGAGTCGATTGAAATGGCTTTTAATGACTTAATTATTGAGTGGTATAAGATCGAAAAATCGGCTAAGGCAATAGGACGTACACTGGGAGAGCTGGACGTCAGGCAAAATTATGACGTCACTGTCATTGCAATTATTAAAAAGAATCAAGACAAACTGCTGAACCCGGGAGCTGACAGCATTATTGAAGAAGGCGATACACTTGTCCTTTCCGGAGAAAGAAAATCGTTAAAGCTGATGACACATGATTTTCTTAGAGCGGGAGAGTGATAAATTATGGATCATCTAGTGTTCGAAATCGGTACCGCTTTAGTCTTAATAGCTATCGCTGCAGCTATCGCCAGCAGAATTAAATTTTCAATTATTCCTTTTTTAATTATTTTAGGAATGATTGTGGGTCCCCATGCTCCTAAGCTTGGGATCATTGATTTACGATTTATCGAAAGCGCAGAGATTATTGACTTTTTCGGCAGAATGGGAGTCCTGTTTCTTTTATTTTATCTCGGACTGGAGTTTTCTGTCAAAAAGCTGATCAAGTCAGGCAGATCGATTGCAGTCGGTGGATCAATATATATTTTGATCAACTTCAGCCTGGGGATCTTTTACGGGTTTATTATGAAGTTTGAGTTTTTAGAAATACTCATTGTAGCCGGAATTATTACAATCTCCTCAAGTGCGATTGTAGCAAAAGTGCTTGTCGACCTAAAGCGTACGGCAAATCCGGAAACCGAGCTTATTCTCGGTATCATCATGTTTGAAGATATCTTTTTAGCGGTTTATTTATCCGTCGTATCAGGATTGGTGCTGGGCGATGCCACCTCGGTCGGCAGTGCACTGATCTCGATTC
Source organism: Bacillus gobiensis (assembly GCF_001278705.1). GTDB lineage: Bacteria > Bacillota > Bacilli > Bacillales > Bacillaceae > Bacillus > Bacillus gobiensis. The sequence continues at coordinate 540,214 of NZ_CP012600.1, read as the reverse complement.
TTACTGCATTAGGGTACATGCTGCTGTTCTTTATCATTGCCAGAAAGCTTCCTTGGCTCTTAAACAAAATTTTTGATATTCGTTCCAACGAAGTGTTTATTATTTCAATTTTTGCCGCGCTGTTTTTTATTGCCGGTTTTTCAGAAACAATCCACGTCGCAGAGGCAATCGGTGCATTATTATTAGGACTCGTTTTCTCTGAAACAGAGCATTCCGATCGAATCGAGCAACTCGTTGTTCCTTTCCGCGACTTTTTCGGAGCAATGTTCTTTTTCAGCTTTGGCTTAAGCATCGACCCGTTCACATTAGGAGATGCAATCTGGCTCGCTCTGGGTGCAGTTGTTTTAACTTTGCTCGGAAACTTTACAGCAGGTATGATTGCCGGAAGACGGGCAGGACTTTCTCATCGGGCATCGTCAAACATTGGCTTGACAATTGTGTCCCGAGGTGAATTTTCCATAATTGTAGCCGGTCTCGGCATAAGCGGCGGTTTATCAAGCATTTTAACCCCTTTTGCCGCCCTTTATGTTTTAATTCTGGCGATTTTAGGACCTTTACTGACAAAAGAGTCGAGAAAAATCTATACTCTGCTTAACAAAGTGTTTAAATGGAAAAAAGAGGGAGAAAAACAAAAAGCGTAGTAGATGTATGATCTGGGTTTGTGAAAAACCGCACGAGAGTCATGTGAGCTCTCTCGTGCGGCTTTTGTTATCTTTTTTTCACGATATATTTTTTCATGAAGTTATCGCTGTGCTGCTTGCGAAAATGCTCTTTGATCATATAGGCGACCCCTTGATCATCGTTTGTACGGGTCACCCAATCCGCCTTCTGCTTCACAGAGTTTGGCGAATTCCCCATCGCAACACCCAATCCGGCCAGTTCAATCATTGCAAGATCATCGACTCCATATCCGATCGCGACCACATCTTCTATACTCAAGTCTAAATCCGATATTAATAGGCTAAGGGCATTTTCCTTACTTACCCCTTTTTCGACTACGATCATCTTATCCTCTGATACTTCTCGAAGGATTACATTTGAAAATGATTTTTCGATGATAGATCGGATTTCATTCTTATTCTCAGGTGAAGGATAAATCTCGATCACAGGCGCACGTACTGGTTCATCAATTAGCATATCGCTCAACGATTCAACAAATTGAACAGGATAAAAAATAGGATCTGACGGGTGAATCAAAGTTTTCCCAATTAACGAACTGTTAATCGCCTTTTTGTTTCCAATTGAAAAATTTTCATGCAAAATTCGAATGTTTGCATTATAGCTTTCAACGATTTGGGTGATTGCAAAGGTATTTTCTTCTGATATTCTTTTTTCAAACCAAGGCTTATCGACTTTGTCTGCAATGAATGCGCCGCTATGAGCTATAATTCTTGAAGAGAGCTTAAGTGCTTTGGCTATTTTCTGTGCAGAACGAAAATGCCGATTCGTAACAAGTGTGACATACACGCCTTTATTCACTACATATTCTATCGCTTCTTTCGTTGCCGGATGGAGGCGTCCGTTGGAACGAAGCAGCGTACCGTCAATATTTAAAGCTAACATGCGAGTTGACACAGCTGAAATCCCCCTTCTAAAGATGACTGTTCTCCTATAGAGAATATGTCCTTATTACGAGGTTTAGAACAGCCTGTTTGCGCAAAATAAAAAGCCCAAAATTTTTGGACTTTTATCTTTCGGAATACAACCATATGGCATTTCTCCCATTTTCCCCCTGTGTGATCCCGAACACACTTATATGAAAGAATCTATTCAATATCCCCTTTATTTCACAGTAAAACTTAAACTACAAATATACCAAACTGATTGTATTCCGAAAAAAATTAAAATGTAAGCATTTTCATAAATATTATCTCAGCTTCATACGGAAAATACAAGCAGTTTTTTTAAATAAAATTATTTTTTATTAACAAGCTATTGTAGTGAGCTTGACTAAAGATCCGTAATTTAGACTGGGTTTTTAGTTTTTCCTGCAATTCCGTTATTTCTCACTTATTCCGATAAGTTATAATATTTTGTGTGAAAATGAGGAGGCCTTTGAAGAATGAGGATGAAAGTAATTGTCACAGGAATATTTGCTTTAATCACAATAAGTCTTTGTACTGGAATTGCTCAGGCACAATCTCTTGGAACGTATGGTGATTACTCCCGCATGTTCGAAAAGAGCGCGGGACAATTCTGGTCCGGCAATTGGCGTAATCAGTGGGCATGGGAGCCCCAAGGCGGTGGGGTATCTTATATTAAGTGGGGAGACCCTGATCAATGGCCGCCGGCAAACTATGAAAAATTTGAGAAAAGTGATGACGGAAAGTGGATTTTACTTGATGGATTTGGCAGTAATACAAGTTTTCTTAAACAGCGTGTGACGAAAGAACAGATCGGGGATGTCAGCTGCCGGAATATGAAGCCCCTTCAGAAGGTTGAAGGAGGAAAACAGCATTACGTGAAATGGGATATTCAGTCTGAACCCTTTTGTCTTGAAGCATGGGGGCAAATCATCAACCCGAACGCTCCCGATGTCGATTTTTATCACAAGCAGGTCTGGTTCGGACCGTCCGGCCCTTGGTGTGATAATATGTATCACCAGGACAAAACCTGTAATAAACAGTATGAGGTGTGGAAGGACAACAACGACAATGGGAAGATCGGGGGACCGATGGAGTTGAGGATCGAAAGAGACAACATTTTTGCCAAAGGCATGGGTCCCGCTTATATCATCCACAATTATTTTCCCAACAATGGCTGGCATGCCGATATGAGGTATTCCTGGACCTGGTAAAATAGAAGTCATAGGATTATTCGAAGTATTTACATTTCTTACTGTTGTCGCTCCGATTTGCCAAAAAAAGCCGACCCGAAAAATTTTCGGGTCAGCTATTTACGATCAATTACTGTTCAGTACTTCCGTATAATTCTTCCAGCGGCTTCATAATGATTTTGTTAAGCTCTTGGATCATCATGCTCATGCGCTGCTCTGATTCCATCAGCTTGGAAATTTTGTCATGCTGCTGTACAAGAGCAACTGATTTTTGCGCTTGTTCGACTTCCTCTTGGGTAATTTCCTCGCCTTGCATTTGTTTTTGCTGCAGCTTTAATTGAATGTCGCGAAAATTTTCAAACATGCTCTTCGAAGAAGGATCACCATTCACTTCATCATAAAGTTTTTTTAATTCCGCATATTCATTACTTTGGCGCAACGCTTTTTCAAGATCATAGGCCACGTCATAATAATTGTTTGTCATTTAGAAAAACTCCTTTCTTAGTAAAAAGACTCCCCTCACTATAACAGACTTCAGCCGATTTAAACATAGTATACGAATACCCAAACAGAAGGTGAATGCCAGACACGCCTCCATAGCCAGGATTAAAAAAGCATGACAAAGAGAGCTTGAATGGCTCCAATGATTCCTCCGAGAAATCCTCCTAAATAGGTTATCATCTTAAATTCTTTTTTTGAAATGGAAAGAACCATTTCCTCTAATCGTTCTACCGGGAAATCCTCCACTTGTTCTTTTACAATTTCTTCAAGCTTCATGCGCCTAAATAAATCGTCCATATGATTATTAAGTGCGTTAACACACCAATCAAAAGCAGCCGGAAGATAGGTTTGTGTAATGTCTTCTTTAAAAGGCTTAACAGCTTCTCCAATCCTTTTTTCCAATATAGGTTTAGTAGAAAATCTCTTCATTATCTTCTGCTTCGTCGTTTTAATCATCGTTTCTGCTTCCCACGTCTGATTTATTTCCTCGAACGTATACTCTCTTAGCTTCGCCCACTCGTTCCTCAGCAAATCCGTTAGCAGCTGCCTCGTTTCTGTATTGTTTAGAAATTTGATTAATTCAGGGCGAATTCGATCCACTAAGCTGCTGTTGCCAAGAAACATTTGAATCATGCTGCCGAGCTTGCCCCGCTCCTTGAAAAAATCATCGATCATCCTCTCCAGCCTGTCTCTTCCTTCTTCGCTTTCAAAGTAACCGATGCTCACTTTTAATATGTAGTCAGACACAACCGGGATTCCGCTTGTCAGCTTTTGATGCGTTTCTTCCGGCAGCATATTTTTGATGGGTTCATTTTGATGGTTTTGCAAAAATTCATCCAGTTTTTCGTCTGTCCAGTTGTTGAGCCAGGAATCAATTTTTTCATGAGTATTTTTTATTCCTATTTTCCCTAAAACCTCATTGATCTTCATAGAAGATTGGCTTGTCTCTTCTATAAACACTTCAATCCATTTGATGACATTGCTCTTAAAGAGCTCAGAATTTAATCTTTTCTTCAAACCCTCAGGGGTCAGCAAATGATTGACGACCGTTAATCCCATTTGCTTAGCCAAATCATCCCGTCTTTTCGGAATAAGTCCCGGGGTAAACGGCAGCCGTTTTCCGAATAAATAAATCGGCCTGTACGGGCGAAATAGCATTTTTATTGCTAAATGGTTGGTAACAGCGCCTATTGCGGCACCTATCACGATCATAAATATAAATGTTCCAAGTACACCCACTGTGTTCATTTGCCTCCTATTTTCACCTGTAATCTTCTTGCTACATAAGCTATGTTAGGAAAATGCCTATAGACCATTATAGCGTCTAACCAGAAGCCTTAGCAAATGAGGGAAATGCTGTGGATTATTCAAAACTGACACTTGAATCAAGTACCCTGTCCCCTGCCGAAACGATTGAAATCAGCCAGGATGCTGCCGAATATTTAAAGGCTGGCGACAGTCCGGACGATATAATAATTTCCTGTGGCAGGAATAAGGCCAAAGCCAGAGTCGTAATAATGAATGAAGAAGGTATGCATGCACGAATGTCTGCTGATCTTTTTTCTACCTTGTGTTTACCTGTGGATTTTCCGGTGGCTCTGCATATCAAAAAGAAGGCAGATGAATGGACTGTCGGGCCAGTCATTTGCCTGTTGACGGAAATCCAGGAAACCGAGCCCAAATTCGGCTCCGTTCAAGCCTTTTGCAGGCTGCTTGCCTTGGAATTTCAAAAAAAGCATGCAATATTCTATGTAAGTTCGATCAAAGACTTTTGTACTGAAACGGCTACAGGTTATTTTTACAGCTCAGGTGATTGGCATAAGCAACCCGCCCCGCTTCCTGACATGATCCACAACCGGATCCATATTAGAAAAAATGAACAATCAGAAGTTTTTCAATCCATAAAACGAGGGTTGAGAACCGAACAAATTCCAATCTTCAATGACCATTATCTCGATAAATGGTTAACTCACCAGCTGTTGCAATCCTTTCCTCATCTTCATCCCTATCTGCCAGAAACGATGCTGTTTGCAGAAAAAAATCAGTTGAAGGATTACCTGATAGCTAAAAATGAACTATTCTTAAAACCGGTTCACGGCAGCCAAGGCAAACGAATATTTAAATTAGACCGTCATGAAGGGACCGTGAAAGTCAATTACTCTTCCTCCAAATCCGGGAAGACAATCGAATATTCAGACTTTGAGGAAATGTACAATGAAATAAAAAAGCTGATAACCAAAGAGCCTTACCTTATACAACAGGCCATTCCACTGCTTTGTTATTATGGAAAGCCTATCGATTTTCGACTGCTCTGCTATCGTTCAGCGAAGGGAAAATGGCAGGTTTCCTCTTCGGTTGCAAGAATGACGGGTGAACATACTTTTGTTACAAATCTAGCTCAAGGAGGAAAATTGTTTCCGGTTTTCCTGGTGCTTGAGGACTTATTTGACAGAAGGGAAGCCTATCATTTAAAAAAGTTCATGTATGAGGCAGCGATTCACGTGTCGGATAGCCTGTCCGCAATGCTCGATGGAGTTTTTGCAGAGTTTGCGATTGATATGGCGCTTGACATAAACGGGCGCCCATGGGTCCTTGAAGTAAATACTAAGCCTTCAAAAAGGGATTTGGACGCAGATGCAGCCGTTCCCCCATCCGTTCTGTCTATCGCAAGGATATGCATGGACTACTGCGGTTTTTTCAACAAAAGTAAAGCTTAACTATTCGAGGAGGAGTGCATCAATGGTAACTCTTGGTTTTATGTCCCTTTCAACTTCTCATGAACAAGGATATGCTGCTGAGCTAGCCAGCCGGACAGAAGCACATCAGATTCAATTTGTCCGCTTTACTCCATTTGATCTATCCCCTGACTCAATGCTAATCAATGCATTGTCGTATCATACACCATCCGGCCAGTGGAATGATTCCACCATTGAAATTCCGGAGTTTATTTATGATCGTTGCTTTTACGGAAGAGACTCTCTCTCTAAAAAAGCAAAACCAATTGTCGACTGGTTAAAAAAATATCCTAAAACAACTTTTCTAGGATACGGATTAGCGGATAAATGGACGATTCAAAATTATCTTCAATCACATGCTGACTTAAAAGCTTATCTTCCTGACACCTCTTTAGTTTCCGGTTTTTCTCATATTGCTGACCTTCTGATGAAGGAAAAAGCCTGCGTTCTTAAACCTGTATCAGGGGGCGGTGGTCGTGGTGTCATCCTTTTGGAATTCAGAGACAAGACGACAAAAGCTACTTACCATTTCGGAAAAAATAAGCAAATCAAACGTTTTGCTTCATTAAACGCCTTAGAACTTTGGACAAAAAAAGTTCTGCTACATTCCTATATGATTCAGCCCTACCTTTCCATTCAGGACAAAAATGGCTATCCTTGTGATATAAGAATACTTCTGCAGAAAACGAAAAACGGGAAGTGGGCATCTGTGGGAAAAGCTGTAAGAAAAGGCTATCAATATGGATTTTTGTCCAATTTGAACGGCGGTGCAGAAATCCTCAAATTTGACGAGTGGTTTCGTTCGCTTCCCAAAATGCAGCAAGCCCTCCTGTTAGATGATATTGATACGATCTCAACACATGTTCCGCAGGTTCTTGAGGAGAAGCACGGCCCGCTTTTCGAGCTTGGTTTAGATATTTGTTTAGCAAATGACGGGAAAGTGTGGCTTTTTGATGTAAATAGCAAGCCGGGCAGGAAGTCCATCCTTTCTGCCGAGCCAAACACAAAGGATTTTTTATATGAAAGCCCTTTTAATTATTGCACCTATCTCATGACGCCTGAAGCTGGAGGAGTGATTCAACATGACTGACCGTTTATACCACATCGGTATACTCCGGGATGTAGATAATACAGTTCTTCTCCCTCCCAATCTAAAAAAAGACAATTTACTGTATGTTGCCTTTGGAACAAAAGTAGAGAGATGCCACATTTCCTTTAATAGTACCCATAAAGAAACCATCTTTTTATCAGAAAATATCTATAAGAATCTTCATATTCCCTACCGCGGTAAATCGCGGCTTCTTTTTCATGAAGAAACCGCCTTTATCGGGCCGTTAATCGGGATTTTTACAGCAGGCTTTACTAAATCGCTCCATCGGCCGATTGGGGAGCGTTCGATGTTTTTTTCAAAGCTGCTTACGACCAACTTTGGCATGGGGGGATTTTGCTACGTGTTTGGTTCCCATCAAATACAATGGGACGAAGGAACAGTTAAGGCACTGATATTCCAAGAAAATGGCTGGGAAGAAGCCGTTGTCCCTCTTCCGGATGTCGTGTACGACCGGCTTCCTAATCGGAAATCCGAGCATTATTCTATTTTAAAGGAAACGAAGGACCGATTAATAAAAGAATATCAAATCCCATGGTTTAATCCTTCCTTTTTTAACAAATGGGATATTCACGAATCGTTGCTGCATGACCTCCGAGTTTCTGATTTTTTGCCGGATACAGCTGTTCATCCGACAGAAGAAAAGCTGGAATGGTTTCTGAACAGCTACAAAAGCATCTATATTAAACCGGCAAACGGAAGTCTCGGCCACGGGATATTTCAGATTACAAGCTCTGGACAAGAGTTCATCGTTAAGCATTCTATTTACGAACAGGAGTCCCCGGTTGAAGCGATATATTCATCGGTGAAAGAGTTTTTAAACAACCATTTCCAAAATTCGGACTCAAGATCATTCATCATTCAGCAGAAAATTACTTTACTAGAAATTAATCATCACCCGGTCGATTTTCGAGTACACACCAATAAAAATGATAAGGGCGAATGGACAGTTACCGCCATCGCAGCAAAAATTGCAGGCGAAAACAGCATTACGACTCATATTAGCAAAGGCGGAGTGATCCGTACTCTTGCAGAGATATATGATGATCCAAAAGAAAGAATTATGGTCATTAGAAAACTGTCATCAGCTGCCTTGCTATTAAGCCAGGTCATTGATGAGCACATAGACGGCTTCGTCGGGGAAATCGGATTTGACTTAGGAATTGATACTGACGACAAGCTTTGGTTATTCGAAGCCAATTCCAGGCCCGGTAGAGGAATTTTCTCTCATCCGGGGCTCAGAACAGTCGAACAGCTGACGAAACGAAGAAATTTTGAATATGCCGCATATTTATCCGAACAGTCCATTCTTTCGCCTGACCGTCTTTGGACATGATAAACAAATGCCTAGGCGTGCTATCAGGCAAACCGAAAAAAGGGAATACCTTTAAAGGAGACAGTAAATTTTTTAAACATCTGCAAATGCACGCAAACAGCCGGGGAATTTTATGCTATGTATTTACTTTGAACGGGATTTTTGATTCATATCTGAAAGGTTTTTATTTCGATTTTCACGCTCATAAATGGCTGACAAAGGAAGTTTCTTTTCCTAACCTGGTTTATAATCGCCTGCCCCGCCGCGAAGAAGAGGTCTGTCCATCTTGGCGGCTATTTTTTGCGAAAAAGAACATCCCCATTTTCAATCGCCAATTTTTCAACAAAAGTGTTGTGCATAAGCTGCTTGAGGATCACCCTGTTCTCAGGGGCTTTTTGCCGAATACGAAAATCGGCTTTTCCTCAGACGGTTTGTTTTCTATGCTTGAAACACACTCCAGCATCTATATTAAGGATTCGAATGGCAGTAAAGGAAACGGGATTTTTTTTATTGTAAAAAAAGACGGAGGTTACCTGTTAAAAACTCCTCATGAAGAATTCAAACATCTTACTTTTGATAGGCTTCTTGATCAATTGTATTTTTTTTCCGTTGCGCGGGACTCCCTTATTCAGGAAGCAGTTGACTGTGATGAACGAAACGGCTATCGCTTTGATCTGCGTGTTCTTGCGAACTATGCTGGAAAACGCCATTCCATTACCGGAATTGGCGTGCGGGCAGCAAATTCCGGCCAAATTGTTACTCACGTTCCGAACGGCGGTTTTGTTATCCCTTATGACTCCATATCCTCTGACATTAACAATTCAGAGCTTGAAGCGATTGTTTCCCATACAGGGGATCTTTTATCACGTACCTACGGGTTTATTGGAGAGTTTTCCATGGATATTGGCTTTCGTCATTCGCGCCCGATTATCTTTGAAGCAAATAGCAAGCCTATGATCTTTGATGAGAATGAGATACAATTAAAGAGGGTAGAGAAGCTTATTAATTTGTTAGATGAAAATCAGGTAAGGAGTGATTACTGATGATTTCTCATTTTCAATGGAAGCCGCTATTCAAAAAAGAAAGACTGCCAGGTTGGAAAATTTCTTTTTATTATAAGGGAACTCACTATGAAGGGATTTACCATAAAACCGGCGATATTGAATGGGGAAGAACGTATCCTCCCCATGATGACGAGCCTGAACTTAAAAACGATATCCACGAGCTTATGCTATTTCATATTTACGAGTAAACCGTTTTTGGAGGAGCTTTGACATGCTGAAAAGGTTAAAGAAAACATATGGCAGCTCATTCATTACATCAATTCCTGCCGGATCATCAAAGGATTATATTTGGTTCCAAACCGATCAAAAGGAAACATTCGGCCTGTTGCGATCAGCAATAACCGATCAAGAAAAAAAACTATTATCGACCCTTTTTCACCGGATATTCCTGCCGGAACAAAAGGAGCTTTCATCAGCTGAAATGAATTGGTACGGGTATTTATTCCGTGATCAGCCTTTGCGAAATGCAAAGCATTCAATTTCTGTTCAACCTCATTTCCTCAGGCTGTCACATTCAATCGAAGAACAGGACGAATTAAAATCAGCAATTAAGGGCTTTTTTGAAGATGCAGTCATTTTATGGACAGATAACCAGCAAATTCTAATCCTGCAGCCAGATCCAATCGAACCTCTTTCGGGTGCTGATAGAAAAGAGCTTACAGATGCGATTACCGGCGATTTCCTTGTGAATTGTTTTTTATATTCCGGCCAGCTTCATAAATTAGACAACCATGTAAAAGTAAAAATCCAAGCTGAACAAATGATATTTAAATGGCTCGGAAATTTACCATTATTCAATAACAATCCAAGTTCCTTTTATCATTCTCTGCCGCTGCTCATTTCTGCTGCTCCACACACCGTTTCTGCTGAAGCTCTTTCAGAGTTAGTAGTTGAAGCGCTTGCGGATAAGGAAATTCTGCGAACGATCAGAACTTACTTCGAATGCGATTTAAACGCATCACTAGCCGCCAAAAAACTATTTATCCACCGCAATAGTCTTCAGTACCGGATTGATAAATTTATTGAAAAAACCGGAATCGATATTCGCCACTTTCAAGAGGCTGCAGCCGTCCAAATGATTCAAAGCATACTCCTTACAAGCCGGCTTTCTTAATCACATTGCCTTTTTTGGCAGGTATTTTTTGTGCAGGTTGCCCATTTACATAATCGAACTGCTTTACTACACTATGGATATGAAATAAAGCGCTTACAAAAAGGGGAGGAAAAACGAATGGCTGAGATCATGCTACAAGAAATCTACAAACAATATGATAACAAGGTGACAGCAGTTGAAAATTTCAATCTTCATATTGAGGATAAGGAATTCATTGTGTTTGTTGGTCCTTCCGGCTGCGGCAAATCGACCACTCTCAGAATGATTGCCGGGCTTGAGGAAATCACAAGCGGGGATTTTATTATTGACGGGAAACGGATGAATGATGTCGCTCCTAAGGATCGAGATATCGCCATGGTATTCCAGAATTATGCCCTCTACCCACATATGAACGTATATGACAATATGGCGTTCGGTTTAAAGCTGAGAAAATTTCCTAAAAGTGAAATAGAACAAAGAGTAAAAAATGCGGCAAAGATTCTCGGGCTTGAGGAATATTTGGATAGAAAGCCAAAAGCGTTGTCCGGGGGGCAAAGACAAAGGGTGGCTTTAGGACGTGCCATTGTTCGTGATGCGAAAGTGTTTTTAATGGATGAGCCGCTGTCCAATCTGGATGCGAAGCTCCGTGTGCAAATGAGGGCGGAAATCTCAAAGCTTCATCAACGCCTGCAAACGACGACCATCTATGTTACACACGACCAGACAGAAGCGATGACTATGGCAACTCGGCTAGTGGTCATGAAGAATGGTCTCATTCAGCAGGTTGGATCGCCAAAAGAAGTATATGAAAAACCGGAAAACGTTTTTGTAGGCGGTTTCATAGGTTCTCCCGCAATGAATTTCTTTTCTGGCACTTTGATTGGTAACAAGTTTAAATTTGCCGAAACGACAGTTGCCATTCCAGAAGGAAAACTGAAAACGCTTAGAACAAATGGATACGAAGGAAAAGAACTGATTCTTGGCATTCGTCCGGAAGACATTCACGATGAGCCTGTATTTTTAGATGCATCAAAAGACACACAAATTAATGCAAAAATTGAAGTTTCCGAGCTAATGGGAGCTGAAACGATGCTTTACTCTCAAGTGGATGGTCAGGAGTTTATCGCAAGGGTCGATTCGCGAACGGACGTAGAGGCAGGGCATATATTAACTTTAGCCTTGGATATGAACAAAGCACACTTTTTTGATAAAGATTCAGAAAGCAGAATTCGTTAAAGCATTCCAAAAAACCAAAGGGCTTCCCAAAGTCGATTTTTCGATTTTTGGAAGCCCTTTTTCAAATACGAGAATATTGATATATCAACATTCTTGAATTTTAAATTTTATCGGGTTTGTCCTTTTCGGACAGCCCTGTTTTCATTTTTCATTATTTACCAACATACTCTGTGCATGATTCTCAAAATGAACCCCATACTAATTCATACAATTTAATCATTGGGTGATGCCAAGAGGTACTGGGTATTGCTAACTCAGATGCTGGTTCAATTCCAGCTCACCCAGCAAAAAAACGAAAAAGGAGCTTTTACTATGCCAAACAATAGAAATAACCTTGTCGTTCCAGGTGCAGAAAAAGCAGTTGACCAAATGAAGTTTGAAATCGCTTCTGAATTTGGCGTAAACCTTGGAGCAGAAACGACTTCTCGTGCAAATGGTTCTGTAGGTGGAGAAATCACGAAGCGTTTAGTTGCTGCAGCCCAACAATCATTCGGTGGAAAAATTCAATAATAATGGCTTAAAGAAGGTGCTGCCATAGCGCCTTCTTTTTTCGTTCAAGAATAAAAAAGCCAGACGAATCCGAAAAGTGATTCGTCTGGCTCTATTTAGCCCGCAAGTGTTTCTTGTTTCCCTTTTTGCAATTCGTACATTTGATAATATTGTCCTTTTTCTTTCATTAGCTCGTCATGGTTCCCTTGTTCAATAATCTGCCCCTTATCTAAGACAAGAATTTGGTCGGCGTTCCTAATTGTTGAAAGCCGGTGAGCAATGACAAAAGTCGTCCTTCCTTTTTTCACAACATCGAGCGCGCGTTGAATAACAGCTTCTGTTTCTGTATCAATGTTTGCCGTCGCTTCATCCAAAATCAGGATCGCTGGATCGTAAGACAGAGCTCTCGCGAATGATATCAGCTGTCTTTGGCCGGAAGATAATGTGCTGCCTTTTTCAACAACTGGCTCGTCAAAGCCGTCAGGAAGATGATTGAACAGCTCATCCGCCCCCACCTGCTTTAAGGCATTCTCGACCTTTTCTCTTGAAATCTTTTCATTGTCAAGGCTGACATTGGAAGCGATCGTTCCAGTAAACAGGTATGGATCTTGCAGCACAATCCCCATATGCCTTCTGACCTCCTGCCTCGACATTTCATATATGCTTTTACCGTCGATGGTAACCTTCCCTTTTTGAATATCATAAAAGCGGAACAGCACATTCATGATGGAGCTTTTTCCGGAACCGGTGTGACCGACAAGTGCCACCGTTTCTCCTTTTTTGGCCTCAAATGAAATGTTCTTTAATACAAAATCTTTATCGTTATACGCAAAGGAGACATCATCAAAGACCACATTCCCTTCGTAACGTGCAGACTCCTTCTCATCTACTTCGGTTCCTTTTTCGTCCAACAGCCTGAAAACCCGTTCAGCCGAAACCCTGGCAAGCTCAAGCTGTGCAAATTGATTAACGATACCGGTAATCGGCTGGAACAAGCGGTTTAAGTAATCAACAAAAGCGTACAAGACACCTAAAGAAATCATGCCAGCCGCATTTAGAGAAGCTCCGCCAAAATACCATATAAGCCCGACAAAGACCAAGTTCCGCAGAAAATTGACAAGGTTATGGGACAGAAGCGAATTTAGATTCAGCATTTTGTTCTGATAACGAAAATGTGTATCATTCAACTCTTCAAATTCCTTTTTAGTTTCCTTCTGATTGCGGAACGCTTGAATGATTGTCATACCTTGAATGGATTCATTGATTTTCGCGTTGATATCACTGTTAATTGAACGAATTTTATGGTTAAAGCCTGATGCAAATTTTCGATATACGAACATCCAAATAATTAACACAGGAACAAGTGCCAGACATATCGCCGCAAGCCGCGGATCCAGCAAAAACATCGCCGTATAGATTCCAGCCAAATAGATAAAGCTCGTCACGAATTGAGAAAGCACCGTCACGTAAAGATCCCGGATCGCTTCTGTATCATTAGTTATTCTTGCGACCACCTTACCGGCGGGGAGATTATCAAAGTATTTTACTGGAAGTGTTTGAATATGGGAGAAAACGTCCTCTCTCATTCTTTGGATAACCCTGTTTGCACTGGCCTGCAGCAAATAATGCTGGCCGTAATGGAAGAATATCGAGACGATAAGCAAGCCGAGAAACATAAAGCTTAACGTGACGATTCCGCTAATTTCCGGCTCGTAAAACGCCAATATTTCATCCTTTGACAGCTGAACAGCGTCATAGGTTTCCGAGCGGCTTCCGTTTGTTATTGTCAACTTCCCGTTTGAAACGGACCTGTCTCCATCAAATGAAACAGCGCCATCTATAAAGTAATAGTCCATTCCAATTTGGAATATCCTGACTTCCTTTCCCCGCTCATCTGCAGGATCCAAATACGCCTCTCTGGCATATGTCTTTCCATTATTGTAGGAAACGGCGTGTTCTCCGCCGTCCACTTCATACCACGGCGTTTCAATTCCGAGGATATGCCCGTCGATCATCTTTTTCGCGATAAAAGGACCTGTCAATTCGGCTGCCACGGCGACTACCAGCATAAGAATCGCCAGCATCAGCGTTTTTCGATAAAGCATGGCATAAGCAAAAAGCCGTTTTCCTGTTTTCACGCTACAGTCCCCCCTTCTTCTGGAGAGGAAAGCTGCTGTCTTTGATACTGCTCATTGTACCAGCCATCTTTTTCTAGCAGTTCCCTATGTGTTCCGCGTTCCAGTATTTTCCCGTCTTCCATGACGATAATTAAATCGGCATGCTCAACCGCAGATAGCCTGTGTGCAGTGATAAACGTCGTTTTCCCTTTGCGATTTTTTTTAATATTATTAATAATCGCCGTTTCTGTTTTTGCATCAACCGCAGATAACGAATCATCCAAAATCAAAATTTCCGGATTCGCTAGCAGTGCCCGGGCAATCGAAATCCTCTGCTTCTGCCCTCCGGATAAGGCCACGCCTTTTTCTCCTACTAATGTAGACAGTCCTTCTGGCAAATTTTCCAGATCCTTTTCAAAATGGGCATTTTGAATAGCTTCCCGGATATCTTGATCAGTAGCTTCCATCTTGCCGATCAGCATATTTTCTTTCACCGTTCGTGAAAACAGCACGTGATCCTGCGGAACATAACCGATCCAGCTGTGGAGCTTGTCAAGAGATAATTTCTGAATAGGAATTCCCGAAATACTCACCTCACCCGCGCCTTCGGGGTATTGCCTCAACAGCTGCTTCACAATGGTTGATTTTCCGCTTCCCGTTTTGCCGACAATGCCGACTGTCTGCCCTTTACGAACCGTAAATGAGATTTTATCCAAATTGTTATGGGTAGAGCTTGGATATGAAAACGTTACTTGTTGAAAGGCAATATCACCTGAATACTCTGCTGCCAGGGGCTGCGCAGCTTCCTTTACATCAGGCTCATAACTAAGTGTTTCGTTTACCCGATCAAGCGATGCATTTCCTCTTTGCATAACATTAATTAGCTCTCCGATCGCAAACATTGGCCAAATGAGCATTCCAAGATACACGTTAAACGAAACGAGCTCACCTATCGTAATCTGATTTTGGAACACCATGTAGGCTCCGTAGCCAAGACCGATAAGATAACTTAAGCCTACGAGCAGCTTGACTGTTGGTTCAAAGAGAGAATCGATTAATGCTACCTTCATATTTTTTTCGTATACGTCTGCCGTCATCTTGTTAAACCTGCTGACATCATTTTTTTCCTGAACGTAGGCCCTGATGACACGCACTCCGGAAACGGATTCAAGCACTCGGTCGTTCAGGTCGCCAAACGCGTCCTGTGCTTCCGTAAATCGCTCGTGAATTTTTTTGCCGTACACACTGATTGCAACAGCCATAATCGGGAGCGGCAGTATCGCGGCTATTGTCAGCTTCCAGCTGATAATAAATCCCATCGTAACCAATATGGTCATCATAAACATCGTTGAATCGACCAGTGTAAGGATTCCAAAGCCTGCGGTCATGGATACGGATTTCAGGTCATTTGTTGCTCTTGCCATTAAGTCACCTGTTCGGTTCGTCTCATAAAATCTTGGCGTCATCTTTAACAAATGTCCCATCAGTTTTGACCTGAGTATTTTTTCGATCACAATCGCCCCGCCAAACAGCTGATACATCCAAACGTATGAAATCGTATAAACGATTACACCCAATGCGAGATATATCCCGATGTAGTAAACAATTCCGTTAAATGTAATGGCGCCGGATTGCATATCATCAATCGCATTTCCCAAAAGCTTTGGCGGAAACATTTCTAAAACGTTTACGACTAATAAAAGTACGATTGCAATCGTGTACCGAAGCCAATATTTTTTAAAAAACCATTTTAATTTGAATAACACTGAAAACATCTCTTGTCATCTCCTATTCTTTTGTTAGCCGCCTTCGAGTTTATCCCCGCAAATGATTTCGTCAATTTTTCTTTCCAACATATGAATTCCTCCTTAATATTCTTAGATTTTCGAAAATTCTACTTGGAGAATTTTCATTTATGGTTAAGCTTTTGATAAGCTAACACCCAAAAAGACACAAAAAGGGCGCAAATTCACGTTTTCGTGACATGCGCCCCTATATCGCTTATATTCAATTCACAAAAATGTCTATCGACAAAGCAGCGGAAACGTTTGTTTGAGTCACATGAATATTCAGCTGTATGTATGAAAGAACTGCTTGATTAATCATGACACAAACCTCCGTTCGCTTTTTCTCATTCTAATCATAAATCGCCCCAGATTCATTGTCAATTGATTTGTTGGAAAAAATTCCAAACTTTTGTTTAGAAAAAATCAAATAATCCATAGTTCTGATGGCTGGACAACGTACTCATTATTTTTCCGATAAGCAAATTCATGAATAATCAGCTCTCTTCGCAGCGTAGCATAGTCATTATGATATCTCTTTAAATAGTCGCTGATTTCCCGTTCGGAATACACTTTATTCGCTTCCAATCCTTCAGCCAGCTTCCCGAGAATAATAATTTTCTTTTTTTGCTGGGCAGGAATTTGCATCAGTTTTCCATCTGGAGAAAAGAAGTTTTTTTCAATCGTATGCCTTTCTTCTAATGTGACTTTCAATTTTTGTTTTTTTCCTATTTCTTTCGTCACATGTAAACTCTTTTCCAATTCACTTTCTATGAAATAAAAATAGACTGTGTTTTTTTCACGTCGCTCTTTTATTAGTCCAACTTCTTTTAATTTACCGATATGATGGGTGATGGTAGGGGGTTTTAAGCCCAGCTTCCCTGATAACGCCTGACCGTGAAGGGGACCGGATCTTAATAGGGCAATGATTTTCAGCCTTGTTTCATCTCCCAGCGTTTTATGAAATTGAATAACTCGATTCAGCTGCATATCCTTCCTCCTGTTAGATGTATATCTAATTAGATTATAATCTAATTAGATTAATAAAGCAATGTTTAATTCGCATCACCGCCGGGTAAAGTAAAAATAACCTTTAAGAAAGGAAGGATATAGAATGTTTTCAGCTGATCGAATCCTCGTCGCATTTGACGGCAGTGATGACAGCAAAAAAGCTCTTAAAAAAGCTATAGACCTTTCAAAAAAACTAGATTCGAATTTATCCATCGCCCATGCTCATGAAGACAGGAGAATTGATCCGGGCGAGCCTCCCCGTCCATACGGAGCAGCAGGTTATGTCTCGGGTGGTACGGCAAATATTCCGATCCCTAATGTAAACCATGAGCCGGATGAGCCATTGATATACGATGACGGGTCGGAGGAAGTGATGGCAAATGCCCGAATGATACTTGATGAAAATCATTATGAAGGAAACATCAAGGTTCTCGAAGGAGAGCCCGCAGATGCCATACTTGAGTATGCCGAAGAAATATCTGCAGATTTGATCGTTATGGGGAGCAGAGATCAAAACAGACTGAGCAAATTATTATTTGGAAGCGTCAGTGAGAAGCTTTCCTCCGAATCGGAAATCCCGGTTTTGATCGTGAAATAATTATGAATAGTAAAACTCGCTCCCTTAGTTGGAAAGAGCGAGTTTTTTAATGCCTGTTTTAGTATTCCTTCGATCTTGATTTCAGATAAATCAAAAATTAAAGCCTTTATAGATCACTGACACTAGAATGACTTTTTGCAATATAATACTTTATTTATTTTGTAGTTTTTTCTTTATAGTAGTGCTCCAAGGCAATAATAGCACTGCCCATTCGTTCTTCCTGCGGGATGACGATACGTTCGATTCCCTCATCTTTTAATGCAGCAGCTGTTACTTTACCTACTGCTACAGCAACAACATCTTTTGAAAAAGCATCCATCAGCTCTTGAAAGACGCCTTTTTCCTTCGCAAAGGAAAAAAGAAATCTGCCTTGCGGAGCACTCGTAAAATTTACAGCATCTACCTTGCCATTCAGAATTTCGTCGAGAAGCTGCTCCAAAACCTCAGGTTCCGGCGGAATATGCTGATAGGGAAGCACTTCTTTATATTCGGCCTGTTGCTCCTCCAAAAAATGAACAAGCTTCGGCGCCGGATCACCATGCAATTGGAGTGCCACTTTAGCGCCCTTTAGATCATGAGAGGATAAAGCTCTAACCAAGCCGGCCGTACTCCCATCATCATCTCTGACGTCAGGTGCAATCCCAAACCTTTTCAACATGTTAACCGTTTTATATCCGCGTGCAGCTACCTTTGCCCTCGAAATCGCTTGTATAAATTCATCGGCTAACCCCAGTTTTTCTGCTGTTTTATACAGTGTCTCCGTCCCAACCCCTGTCGTCAAAATAAACCAATCATAGCTTCCTTTTACGAGATGACGAACATCTTTTTCCAGGTTTGAATCGTCTAAAAACACTGTTCCTTGAGCCGGCCGAATAAGCGGTATTCCGCCAAGGTTTTTGACAAGCTTGCTCAAATCCTCCGATTTGCGCTTTCCAGCCAATGCAATTCTTATTCCCTCTAACCGTTTCACGTCTTTCCCCCCAAACATTACGTATAAGTTCTTGTTTTTAATATCTTTTAAGCTTACCACAAACTTGTCCTCCGATACATACCTCATTAATTCATGACATTTATCATATAAAAACAGTGACAATTTGGAATAACTTTCATTTCCAAAAAGTAATAGACTAGTGTGATGGGATCAGCAATTTTCACGCTGGGAATTCGTAACGTTCAAGAGCGAACGCAGGGCTGGGCGGAGTTTATGCGCGTTACTCCGCTTCCCGGCTCCTATTATTTCTTTGGCAAAATGGTTGCGCAATCGGTGATTCACGCTTTGTCGATCATCGTCATTTTTTTAGCTGGGATATTCATCACGGGATTTCTTTACCTATCTCAGTATGGATCATGAGCGGAAGCTGGATATTTGCAGCTTCATTCTCCTTCATGGCTTTAGGCACCTTGATTGGCACGTTGAAAAGAGTCGATACCGCTGCAGGCGTAAGCAATATTCTTTATCTTGGCCTGGCATTCACCGGCGGGATGTGGATGCCGCTGGAGATTCTTCCTGAAGTCATGCGAGCGATCGGAAAATGGCTGCCATCTTACAGCTTCGGGAATGGAGCCTGGCAGATCGTTGCCGGAAAAACGCCTGAAGTCAGAAATATCCTGATTCTTATCGGCTACATGGTCGTATTTATGATACTATCAAGCTATATAAGAAAAAAACAGGAAGCGGTGTAGAACAAGTTACATGGCAGCGATTAAAAAATTTCGATTATTCCCAAAAAAATATGGAATTATGCCCTATGTTTTTCTCATTTATTTATTGATGCCGATAGTTTATATGTCGTATGCGGAAGGTGCCAAAAAGGTCGTTGGTTATATCTTGCTTTTCCTTTTTGTAGTCACCTACCGCCAATTATATGTCACTGTGGAAAAAGGCTTTTCGTTTTGGTTAGTTCTGCAATTACTGATTGTTTTTAGCCTGATTATCTTTTATCATCCATATAATTTGTTCATCGGTTTTTTCACGGCCCATTTTATCGGCTGGTATTCTGAGAACAAGCATTTTTTTATTGCATGGGCTGGGTTTATTGTCTCCAATGCGTTGGCGATCGCAAGTATCTCACACCAGCTTGAGACAATTGATTTTCTAACCTTAATCCCTTTTCTAATTATTATGTTTGCCATCCCTTTTGGATTCAGATCAATC
Source organism: Bacillus gobiensis (assembly GCF_001278705.1). Classification (GTDB taxonomy): domain Bacteria; phylum Bacillota; class Bacilli; order Bacillales; family Bacillaceae; genus Bacillus; species Bacillus gobiensis. The sequence goes on along the minus strand of NZ_CP012600.1, from coordinate 520,232 downwards.
GATAAACGGAATAAAATAGAACAGCAGCTTGCCCAAGCAAACGAGCGAATCGAAGAGCTGGTCAAGCAGGAGGAACGAATGCGGATTTCACGAGATTTGCATGATACGCTGGGCCATACGCTATCACTCATTACTATAAAAAGCCAATTGGTCGGAAAGTTGATTGCCAAAAATCCTGAAAAAGCCGAAAAAGAAGCAAAGGAAATTGAAATTACTTCCCGCACAGCATTGCAGCAGGTTAGAGAGCTGGTTTCCGGTATGCGAACGCTAACGCTGGAAGAAGAGCTTGTCCATATGAAAGCGTTTTTACAATCAACCGGCATCTCTTTTCGTTATGAAGGCGATAAGAAGTTTTCTGACATATCACACTTGACCCAAAACACAATGTGCCTGTGCCTGCGTGAAGCAACGACAAATGTAGTCAAGCACAGCCGGGCAACACAGTGTCTCGTTCGGATCAAGAAGGGAAAAGCCGGGATTAAACTGGAGGTTTCAGATAATGGAATTGGGGTCGATTTCATGAAAGATCGTGCTTTTGGAAATGGATTGAAAGGGATTGATGAGCGGCTTTCCCTTGTCGACGGGAGTCTTACGTTAACTTCAGACAAGGGAACCAGCTTGATGATCGAAGTACCTTTTATTGTGAAGCAAAGACAGGATGCGGCTGATTTATGATAAGAATTATTATTGCTGAAGATCAACGAATGCTTCGCGGCGCACTTGGCTCGCTTCTTGATCTTGAAGATGACATAGAAGTCGTCGGGCAGGCAGCAAACGGTGAAGAAGCCCTCTCGCTTATCGATCAGCTGCTGCCTGATATTTGTTTAATCGATATTGAAATGCCGATAAAAAGCGGCCTTGAGGTAGCTTAGAAATTACATACACTCAAGTCTGCTTGCCGGGTTGTTATTCTAACTACCTTTGCAAGGCCCGGCTATTTCGAACGGGCGGTTAAGGCGGGAGTTCACGGATATTTATTAAAGGACGGACCTTGCAGAAGCCATTTGCAATGTGATGAAGGGGAAATGTGAGATTGCTCCTGCTCTCATATTTGAAACCATTCAAGAGACAAACCCATTAAAGCCGCGCGAGCGAGAAATTATTAAGCTGGTTGCCGAGGGAAAAAGCATCAGGAAAATAAGCAAATCACTGTTTTTATCTCCCGGTACTGTTCGAAACTATCTCTCTGAAATATTTGGCAAGTTGCACGCAAAAAACCGTATGGAAGCAATCAAAATCGCAGAGGAAAAAGGCTGGATATAAATAAGCTGCCCTAAAATCGGCAGCTTTTCTTTATCCCGCATTTACGGGCAGTAAGACCCCTACCTCGAAGACTTTAGGTCTCCTAGAGAAGTTAGATGGGGACGGGCTGCCCGTAAAAGCTAGGGGTAGCTTCACCTGAAAATCGGTAGGGGTGAATGTAGAAAACTAATTGCTCAGGCGTTCTGTGCGGGCGCGTTCACTATCATATCCTATGCCTCGCCCCCCACAGATTGAAGGTTCACTTTATTGCTTTACTATATTAGCAGGCACGATTCTTTTTTGAAACGCTTCCTGCACTTTTCTCGTTACATTTCCGGGTTTTCCGCTTCCAACGTCTTTTCCGTCAAGGGTTATGATCGGAATAACCTCTGCCGTCGTTGAAGCCATGAACAGCTCATCAACAGATCCCAGCTCTTCCTCGGTGATTGCTTTTTCTTCAAATGGAATATGTTCGTTTTCAAATATGTTCAAAAGCTCTCTGCGGGTAATGCCATTTAATATGAGATGATTGACTGGATGAGTATAAACCTCTCCATCCTTTACAGCAAAAATATTGGAAGATGTTCCTTCAGTCACATAGCCGTCTCTGATCAATACAGCCTCAAAAGCACCTTGCTCGCTTGCTTTCTGCTTTGTCATAACGTTATAAAGCAGGTTGAGGCTCTTAATATCGCATCTAAGCCAGCGCATATCTTGTGCTGTAATTGCCGCAACACCATTCGTTTGCTCCTCTTCGGGCTTTTTCAATGAAAAAGTATACCCGACTGTTTGCGGCTGAATATCTTTTTTATATTGATGCTTCCTAGGGGCAACACCTCGGGAAATTTGAAAATAAATTCCGCCCTCGCTTACTTGATTTTCCTGAATAAGCTCGTTAAACTGCTGTTCCAGATCTTTTTTTTCAAATGCAAGCTCAATACCAATCTCATTTGCGCTATTAAACAGACGATCTATATGCTCTTTTTGCGCAAACATCTCTCCATTGTAGATGCGAATGACTTCATATACTCCGTCTCCAAACTGGTATCCCCTGTCCTCAATATCAACCTTGCTTTCTGAACGATCCATAATACTGCCATTCCAAAGTACCTTCATATTTTACCAACCTCTCTCCTCTTTGTACTTCAGCATGATGCAATCTTATCCGATAATTATGATAGAATCAATGCCGGCAATTGCTAGTTTGCTAATCTATCTTTGTGGAAAAAGATTAATAGCCATTTCAAAAAAACATATTTTTATTTCTTGAAAATTGCAGGACGCTCCTTTATTATAAAAGTAGATAAACACTACATATAGATATAACAACGAAAATAGAACACAATATATTGAAATTCTCCGGTTCCATTGGGTAATTTAAAAGGGAGGCTATTCGATGACTACAAATATGATCACGACAGAAATTACTGACGAAAACGGAAGAAAAGAAACATTTTCATTTGAAAAACTGCAGCATTATGTAGAACAATCAGCAAAGGATTTCCCCCATCTTGACACTGACCAATACCTCACTCGACTGCAAACTACAATCGAAGCAAGAGATCATTTTTCAACAAAACAGCTGACTAATCTTCTCATTCTCGAAGGATTGGCAAACATTAGCGATCTCGAACCTGATTGGACTTTTTTCTGTGCACGTATCTATTTAGACCAGCTTTATAGGGAGAGCTCCCGAAACCGTTCCACAAATAAACCCTACAAGTCGTTTTACGGGCTGCTGACGCATTTATATGAAGAAGGAATTTACAGCAGACAGCTCCTTGACTCCTATTCTAAAGAAGAAATTCATAAATTAGAAGGATTATTAAATCCAGAAAAAGATAAACTGTTTACTTATATTGGACTTAGAACTCTCTCAGATCGCTATTTGGCAAGAGATTACGAGAAAAAGACATTCGAGCTTCCGCAGGAACGCTTTTTAATAATTGCGATGACCCTGATGATTCATGAAAAGAAAGAACGCCGTTTTTCTCTTATTAAGGAAGCCTACTGGGCATTAAGCAATTTGTATATGACAGTCGCCACGCCAACCTTGGCGAATAGCGGAAAATCGTACGGACAGCTTTCCAGCTGTTTTATTGATACGATTGATGACAGCCTGCAAGGAATTTATGACAGCAATACTGATATTGCCAACCTCTCAAAGTCAGGAGGCGGAATCGGAGCTTATCTCGGAAAAATCAGAAGCCGCGGCAGTGATATTAAAGGCTTTAAAGGGGTTTCTTCCGGGGTCATTCCTTGGATGAAGCAGTTGAATAATACAGCAGTCAGCGTCGATCAGCTGGGCCAGCGCAAAGGTGCGATTGCAGTTTACCTCGATGTTTGGCACAGAGATATTTATTCCTTTCTTGATGCGAAATTAAACAACGGCGACGAACGGCTGCGGACGCACGATTTATTTACCGGCGTCTGTATTCCCGATATCTTTATGGAACAAGTAGAAGCACGGGGAGACTGGTATTTGTTTGACCCTCACGAGGTACGGACGATTATGGGCTACAGCCTTGAAGACTATTTTGATGAAGAAAAAGGAAAAGGAAGTTTCAGAGAAAAGTACCAAGAGTGCGTCGACCATCCTGCATTGAGAAAAGAAAAAGTCTCAGCTATTGATATTATGAAGCGGATCATGATCAGCCAGCTAGAAGCCGGAACGCCGTTTATGTTTTACCGGGATGAAGTAAACAGGCAAAATCCAAATTCCCATAACGGCATGATTTATTGCAGCAATCTTTGCACAGAAATTACCCAAAACCAAAGCCCAACGACAGTGGACGAACAGTATACAGAGGATGGAAAAATCATAACAGTAAAAACACCCGGAGATTTCGTCGTCTGTAACCTTTCTTCTATTAACTTGGCCCGTGCCGTATCTGAAGATGTGCTGTCCCGCCTGATTCCAATCCAGGTACGGATGCTGGACAATGTCATTGATTTGAATGATATTCCTGTCCTGCAGGCAAAACTGACAAACCAAAAATACCGGGCAATCGGGCTTGGCACCTTCGGCTGGCATCATCTGCTCGCTCTCAAGCAAATTGGGTGGGAAACGGAGGAAGCCGTTCAATTTGCCGATGAGTTATATGAATCAATAGCTTATTATACAATTCAAGCGAGCAATGAGCTTGCCAAGGAAAAAGGAAGCTATCAGCTGTTTAATGGCTCCGATTGGGAAAACGGCCGTTATTTTTCCAAACGGGGATATACCGGGGAAAACGGCCGTCTAGACTGGAATTCCTTACAGGAGGAGGTACGCGAACACGGAATGAGAAACGGCTACTTAATGGCTGTTGCTCCTAATGCCAGCACATCCATTATTGCCGGAAGCACCGCAAGCATCGACCCAGTGTTTCAAAAGGTGTATTCCGAAGAGAAAAAAGATTACAAAATTCCGGTTACCGTTCCAGACTTAAATGCAGAAACGACCTGGTATTATAAATCGGCTTATTTTGTTGACCAGCATGCAAGCATTGCGCAAAATGCCGCGAGACAACGCCATATTGACCAAGCTGTCTCTTTTAATATTTACGTTTTGAATACAGTTAAGGCAAAGGACTTGTTGGATATCCATCTTTCCGCCTGGAATTCAAAGATGAAAACAACCTATTATGTCCGGTCCACCTCAAGTGAAATTGTGGATTGTGACTCATGTGCAAGCTAGAGTTTAAAAAAGGAGAGAAGTAAATGTCTGGCTACGAATTAAAAGCACGGGTACTCATGGACGCAGATGCCCCAAACCGATCAACCTCGATTGTGAACGGCAGCAGTTCAAATGTTCTAAATTGGGACGATGTCAGATACAGCTGGGCTTATCCAAAATATAAAAAGATGCTGGCTAATTTTTGGACGCCATTTGAAATCAATATGTCTCAGGATATTAAACAATTCCCTGCCCTAGCAGAAGAGGAGAAGGATGCCTTTTTAAAAATCATCGGACTCCTCGCTCTTCTCGACAGCATTCAAACGGATTATGCCGGGAAGGTCGCCGATTATCTTACTGACTCAAGCGTGAATGCTCTGATGATTATCCTTGCCCAGCAGGAGGTTATCCACAATCACTCTTATTCTTATGTGCTATCAAGCATTGTACCAAAGCATGTTCAAGAAGAAGTGTTTGAATATTGGAGAAGCGAACCGATTCTTCGAAAACGAAATGACTTTGTCACCGAAGGCTATAAGGATTTTGCCGAATCTCCAAGTGTAGAAAATTTATTGAAATCGATCGTTTACGATGTGATTTTAGAGGGGTTGTTCTTTTACTCCGGATTTGCCTTTTTTTACAACTTGGCGAGAAATCAAAAAATGGTATCCTCAAGTACGATGATTAATTACATTAATCGAGATGAACAAATTCATGTTGACCTATTCGTGAAAATTTTCAAAGAGGTTTTATCCGAGTATCCCGATCTGCGGACAAAAGAGCTTGAAGAATTTGTCCAGGCGACTTTTAAGCAAGCAGCTGAGCTTGAAATCGAGTGGGCACGTTTTATTATAGGGAACAAAGTGGACGGGCTTAATCTCTCCGATCTTGAAGCGTATATTAAATTTTATGCAAATGTGCGGTGCAATCAGCTGGGATTTGATCGTCCGTTTGAGGGCTACCGCCAGAACCCGCTTAAATGGATCAAGGCTTATGAAGAAGTGGATCTTGGAAAATCTGATTTCTTCGAGCAAAAATCAAGACAATATACAAAAGTAAATCATGCAGATAACGGCTTTGACGAATTGTAATCTAAATAACCTGCCAAACTGGCAGGTTATTTTTCTCTGTCGAAAAAGTGTTCAAAAAGTTACAAAAAAATCGGAAATTTAATTGATAAATTTCCCTTCTTTTTTCCTATTTTTCCTGTATACTTTTAAACTGTGATACCTAATTGATACGGGTATGAAAAAAATCATTACGGCAAATGGAGAGATTGGGATGCTTCAAAAGCGAAAAAAACTGCAACCATCTGCTGGTTATTTATTAGTAAAAACGGCTTTTCTTTTGGGACTATGTCTTGTATTACTTGGAACGTGGAGCAGCAGTTCCGCAAAAAACGGGCAGCAAGAAAAGGCTGTCATTCCAACGGATAATGGTTCCATCCGCGAGACTCAAAAAAATGATTTACTCAAAAAAATTCAGCATAAGCAGCTCGCTTTACATATGCAAACGAAAGAAGAAATACAACAAAAAGAAGATGCCATCCGAAAGAAACATAATGAACTAAACAAAAAAACGGTATATTTAACCTTTGACGACGGACCTTCTCCATATACTCAGAAGCTGAATGATGTACTTAACGCAAACGATGTCAATGCCACTTTTTTCATGCTGGAGCCTAACATGAAAGAGTATAAAAAATCGCTCCTAGCCTTGAAGGAAAACGGCAATGCGTTAGGCTTGCACGGCGTTACCCACAGCCAGAAAAAATTTTATAAAACAAGCGATTCACCGCTTCTTGAGATGAAGCAAGCGCAAAATACCTTAAAATCAATAACTGGTGTAAACACCACTTTCGTTCGAACGCCATTTGGCAGCAAGCCCTCGTTAACCGAAACACAAAGAGATAACCTTGAAGAAGCAGGATTTTCCATTTGGGATTGGTGTATTGATAGCTACGATTGGAAATTCAGAGACTCACGTTATGTAAATGAAGTGATAATGCAGCTGGAAACGAAGGAAGCCGAGCATCTCAACCTTCCTAATATTATTTTACTGCACGACCGCCCTGAAACAGTCAACTCCCTTCAATCGCTAATCAATCGATTAAAGGAAAAAGGCTACTCTTTTGATACCCTTGATGAAAAGAAAGTGGATGTTTTTTCTTTTCGTTAAATGAAGAAGGCACCTGACTCATCAAATCAGGTGCCTTCTTTCCTTTTCATGTCGCTAACGAGCTCCCCGATTTTTTCGTGAATGACAAGATCAAACAGATCATCGTAAGCGGTAGGTTCCAGATTAACCAATGCCTTATTCAATCCCTGAATGTAATGCGCTTCCTGGGGAACAAGGTTTACGGGAGCGACCTCAAGAGAAGTACCTATCACAAGGAGAAGATCGGTTTTTTCGATCGTTTGGAAAAGCGTATCCAAATGATGAACCATGTCTCCAAAGAGAACAACGTCTGTCTTTACAATAAATCCGCACTCTGTCCCCTTCTCATTTATCCTTGTACATCTCGGGACATCCTCTTTAAGCAGATGGGAAAGATCATATTTGGTTTGGCACTTTGGGCAAGTACCGGTTTGGATTGATCCATGCAGTTCGTACACATACCGGCTACCTGCCTTTTTGTGCAGGCCATCGATGTTTTGGGTAAAAATCTCAATGCTTTTCCCCTGTTTCTCAAGCTCTGCCAAGTACAGATGCCCCTTGTTCGGCTCATGATTTCCGCTTGCTTTCATCTGAAAAAGACCTTTAAATTTAGGCCAAAATCGTTTCGGATATTGTTCAAAATAGCTCCTGCTCATCGCTTCCATTCTCGACATATCTTCAGCCCAGATGCCGCCTGCAGACCTAAAATCAGGAATCCCGGATTCGGTGCTCATGCCTGCGCCTGTTAAGACAGTAATATGATCTGCCTGATGAACGAAAGACTGAAAGACACTTCTCAGATCTTTCATCCGTATTCCCTCCTATTTTTCGATCTAGCTGTATTCTTTTTGCCGGCCTTGAATCTCAAAGGGCTCGCCTTCTTCTTGCTTAATAAATAATGTCTGGCTCGGATAAGCAAGCTCCACCTGTTCTTCCGCCAAAATCTCAATGATTTTATAATTCACATCCTGCCTGATATTCAAATGCTCCACCCAGGCAGTTGTCTTCGTATAAAAGTTGAAAAACAAATTTAAATTTCCGTCCTGAAATTGATTAAAATGAACCATAATCAGTTCATCGTGTATGCCATCATGAGCATCAAGCATTTCCTTTATCCTCTTAATTGCACTTGTCATATTTTCTTTAGGAGTTTCAAAGTCGATAAGTAACGAAAATGTAATCTGCCGTTTGCCCATTTTCGAAATGTTTGTAATCGGTTCATTCGCTAACGTTTTATTAGGAACGGTTACGAGTGACATTGCACCGGTACGAATCCTTGTACTTCGGAACGAAATGTCTTCCACTGACCCTTCAACACTCGGAGTGGAAATATAATCGCCAATATTGAACGGCTTTTCCGTAATAATAATGACGCCGCCAAAAAAGTTGGCAATCGAATCCTGAGCGGCGAGCGCAAAAGCAAGACCACCAATACCAAGCCCGGCTACAAACCCATTTACATCATAATCAAACTCCTGTGCAATGATACTTAAGCTTAATGCCACAAGAATAAAACGAGTGATTCTTGATAAAAAGGGTGTCAATATATCTTCCATTTCAGAATCAGATCGCCTATTAAATTTTGAAAAAATAAAAGAAGATGTCGATACGAAATTAAATAAGCCCCAAGTCAGCAATACAATGATCGAGGAGCGGAACAATCGAGAAATTAAAGTCGTTTGCCCGTCAATAAATGGGGCATATTGCACTGCCAAATAAATACCTAGGATGACAAAAAACCACCGGACCGGCTTCTCAAAAGCAAGGACAACATGATTAACAAATATGGTTCTTTTCGATTTGCCTGTCAGCTTTACGATAAAACTAAACAAATATTTCGTAAACAATTTACGTAATAGTAAAAATACCAGCAAGATTAGTAGACTGATGCCTACCTGCACTGTATTATCCCACGTCAAAATGTTATCAAACATTTGAAACTCTCCTTTATATTGTTTCAGGTTTTCATTATACTAAATTTTACGATTGAATGCTTCTTTTAATAGTCTATTGAAACTTATACGGAGGTTTCTTTGACATAAGGGCTCAGAGGATATTTGATGAAGCGTTGCAGCGACTGAGGGTTTATTGATTGTTTGTTGTCCCGCCTGGACTTCTTCTATGGCATTTTAAGGTATTCTGGAAGCAATTCGGAAAAAATCATTGAAATAAGCGGGGATGATCCATATTAACTACCTTGGGGATCACCGACAAAAAAAGAAAACTCCGGGGGGCTCCAGAGTTTTCGTTCACGTTTTACGGGTGAGACATCATACGGGAAACACTAATCCTTTTTCTTGGTCTGTGTTTGTTCTAGGAGAGTCGCTTTAAACATTTCAGCGTCAGTTTCAGCCTTAATCCTTTCCTCCACTTTAATTCTCCCTTTTCCCATTATCTCGCCTCCTTTTCTGACATTATAAAATATCAGAATATTTTGTAAATGATGCAAAAGGACTATTTTTCTGTCCTTACAGCGACTGCATTTTTGATGTAATTCATATTACGTGTATTAAGCACGGACTATTCTTTCAAGAAAAAATCAAAATCGCATCCTCCCCGGCTAATCTGTTATGATTAAAAAGATCCTATAGCAAGGGAGAAAATTAAGAATGAAGATTATTGCCCATCGGGGGGCATCGGGGTACGCTCCTGAGAATACATTTGCTGCGTTTGATCTTGCTGTAGAAATGGGTGCTGATTTTATCGAATTTGATATTCGAATGACAAAGGATTTTCAGCTTGCTGTTATCCATGATGATACAGTAGATCGAATAACTAACGGTTCTGGATTTGTGAAAGATTTTACAATGAGTGAGCTTTCGCAGCTCGATGCCGGGAGCTGGTTCGGAAGCGCCTTTTCCGGAGAAACAATTCATCAGCTTGAAGCTGTGCTCACACGATATTCGGGTAAGATCGGGATGCTCATAGAAATCAAGGACTCAGCTCTTCCGCATGATTTGCTTGTGTCTATCGGAAAGGCTATAGAATTGTTTCCGTTCAACTCACATACAGTAGTGCAATCTTTTCATCGATCTGTCATTCACTTGTTCAACAGCATGTTCCCTTCGATACCTACAGCTTTATTAGTGAGACCTAGGTTTGGAATGATTTCGAAAAAAAGACTTCGAAGCTACAAGTCATTTGTCGGCTATGTAAACCCAAAATACACCCTTGTAAATCCGAATTTGATTAGAGCGATTCATCAGGCCGGACTGAAATCATTCGTCTGGACGTTACGAAGCAAAAAAGCAATCGAGCGAATCAGTAAACTTCCCATTGATGGAGTGATTACGGATTACCCCGATTATTTTATAGGAAGAGATGGGCGAAGATGAAACAATTTGCTGCGGTTTTTTTCGGAGGTGCGCTAGGCACATTATTCCGATTTTTACTCAATGAACAAGCAATTCCATTTCCGATTCCTTATTGGAGCTGGCTGGAGAATACAGCAGGCAGCCTTATTTTAGGTATAGTAACAGGTTTTTATCTTTTTCACTCTAAAAAAACAGCCCTTTATGCGTTTTTGGGAGCAGGATTTTGCGGAGGATTTACGACGATGTCAGCCTTTGCGAAGGAGACTCTCCATTTAATGTATTCAGGTTCTCCAATGCTTGCCGCCGGATATATGGCCGCCACTGTCACTTTTGGGCTGCTTGCGGCATTGCTTGGCATTTTGATTGGAAGAAACTTTGCAAGCAAGCGAAAGGAGCGGATTACTCCATGATGATTTTGGCTGTGATGGCAGCTGGCGGCTTGGGTTCAGCTTTAAGATTTTGGCTGGGTCAGCTCATTTCTTCAAAAAAATACTATACACAAATTCCGATTGCGATTTTACTTATTAATGTACTCGGATCCTTTGGCCTCGGCATTTTTACATATTTACAAATGACGCATCCCGCTCTTATAACCATTATTTCAACCGGTTTTTTTGGTGCGTTCACTACATTCTCAACCTTCAGTGTGGAAGCAATCCAGCTCTTCATGGATCATAAGGTAAAGGAAGCGTTCGTTTATATTCTCCTATCTGTTTTCGGCTGTTTGCTTGCTTATGCAGCTGGTTTTTCTATTTACCTAATCTTACCTCTAAGCGGAGCGTAGTTGAAAATGTCTATACCCGAAGTTTCAGCTTGGTGAAGCGAGTTCACGGAAAAAAGCCCGGGCTTATTTTTTGTTCCGGGACGAGTATGGTCTTTAAGGGTCAATTTATGCTTACTGCTCGTTCATACGGGATAGATTCACCCGGCTTCTTGAATTTCGCTGATTTAACATCAAACCTCCAATTGCATTATGCTCTTCTTCTATAAAATTCGGCTGAGACTCAATTGTGCCATCTAAGATGAAAGAATCATCTGTTTGTTTCTTAGTTAACAATTCTTCGTTCTTATTAAATTCATTACTGCTATCGCCAACAATTTCTTCGAGTATATCCTCGATCGTAACAAGTCCCGCCGTTCCTCCGTATTCATCAATTAAGATGGCCATTGGAATACGTTCCCGCTGCATCCTTTTTAATAATTCACGAAGAGGTATGTGTTCGTTAGCTTCGATGACAGGACGTGTATAATCTTTTACAGAAAGCCTGCTGACTTCATCATCGCTCATAAACATTAAATCGATAAAAAGCTGCTTCGTATTCAGCATTCCGATAATATGATCCTTATCACCATTTTCAACAGGATATCTTGTGAACTTCTGATGCGAAACAGTTTTCAAAACATCAATTATGGACATATCATTTTTAACGGCAATCAATTTCGTTCTAGGTATCATGATATCTTTTGCAATTTGCTTATCGAACTCAAATATTTTATTTACGAATTTATATTCAGATGGATTAATTTCCCCGCTTTTTAAGCTCTCGGATAGAATTAATTTTAATTCTTCCTCGCTATGGGCTTCATGCTCAGAAACCATCTTCAAACCGAATATTCCTGTTAAGAGCCTGGCAGACCCGTTTAACACCAAAATGACAGGGTACATCATGATATAAAAAAAATGAAGCGGACGAGAAAACCATAAAGTAAGCTTCTCTGATTTTTGAATCGCAAGCGTTTTTGGTGCCAGCTCACCAATCACGACATGTAAAAATGTAATCGCGCCAAAAGCTGTTCCAAAGGTAATAATGCTGACAAGCGAATCCGGAAGGTTCATGTAACCAAATAAAGGACGAAGCAATCTTTCAAAGGTAGGCTCACCCAGCCAGCCAAGGCCTAATGCTGTGATGGTAATTCCAAGCTGGCAGACTGACAAATATTGATCCGAATCCTTCGTTATTTTCTTTGCAAGTACTGCCTGCTTATTGCCTTTTGTAACGAGCTGATCGATCTTGGAACCTCTTACTCTAACAATTGCAAATTCTGATGCGACAAAGAAAGCTGTTAAAGCAATTAGAATGCCAATATAAATCAGATTATCTATATCGTCCATTTCGTCTTATCCGGATGGATAAATCGCCACCTCCTAAAGGAATTCCATTCTCCCAAAAAGCAGATGTCCCGTTTCTGGTAATATTGTTATCCAGAGGGCCCCATCGTACCACCTCCAAGACAAAATATGTACATAAAAGCTCCAATCAATATCTAAAGCTATTCCTTATATTTTAGCACAAAATTTCAGAATATTAAGTTTTTAATTTAACTTTATGTACGGCTGGCGGATATAGACATTATGGATATTTACTTTTTTATGATCTTTTTTTAAAACTGTTCTCTTGTATAATCTCATTACAATATATTAAACTATTCTCATAACTATCACGTTGTTCGGATAAGGAGGGATTCAGGTGGGGCTGAGAAATATCGTTTCGGCAGGCTGACAAAAGAAAGCAAAATACAGCAATTGTCTAATCTTGTATTCTTAGTAACTGGCAGCATGTTTACTAAGCTGCTACTACGGGAAAAATTTGCTTTAAACAGCTTCAATTTGTTGTTTGCCGCAAGCAGCAGTGAATGGCCCCGTCCGAATTCAAATTGAGGGTGAGGTGCCAAATCTTCTCAACTCAATTAAGATGAAATTGATCGCAATTCAACTAATAGCTTTTTTAGATCTATTCATATTCGATTTCAACGGAAGAAAGACAAATGAAGCTTTCTTCTATATACATCGGCCATTCAATTTTTATACCGCTGTTTAAGGCAAATGATTTTTAATCTTTCATTAAACAGGAGGTGTTTCCTTCATTCTGACTAAAGAATGAAGGCACTAATTGGAAATAGTTAATTTGATAATAGTCGCTATACTTATAGCTTTTACTGCGTTTTTCGTATCTTCTGAATTCGCGATTGTTAAATTGAGAAGCTCCAGAATCGATCAGCTGATAGCAGAAGGTAACAAACAGGCAATTGCAGCCAAGCACGTAACGACTCATCTTGACGAGTATTTATCTGCATGCCAATTAGGCATTACGGTTACTGCTATGGGTCTAGGATGGCTCGGGGAACCGACAATTGAACGAATGCTTTTGCCGTTATTTGAGCATTGGCATTTACCAGAATCTGTTTCGCATATTATTTCGTTCGCTATCGCTTTTGGCAGCATGACATTTTTGCATGTTGTCGTCGGTGAACTGGCGCCTAAAACGCTTGCCATCCAAAAAGCGGAACAGCTGACTCTTGTGTTTGCAAAACCATTGATTTGGTTTTACAGAATCGCCTTTCCTTTTATTTGGATATTGAATGGTTCAGCTCGTTTGTTATCGAGGGCTTTCGGATTAAAGCCTGTTTCAGAAAACGACATCGCACACTCAGAAGAGGAACTTCGCATCATATTGTCTGAAAGCTATAAAAGCGGCGAGATCAACCAATCTGAATTTAAATATGTAAACAAAATATTTGAATTTGATGACAGGCTTGCCAAAGAAATTATGATTCCGAGAACGGAAATCAGCAGTCTTTCAAAGGAAATATCAATAGAAGAAATGATGTCTCTAATTAAGGAAGAAGGATATACCCGCTATCCGATCGAGGATGGCGATAAGGATAACATTATTGGCATCATTAATATAAAAGAGGTATTAACGGCATGTATCAACGGCGATGCATCGAAAGAAGACTCTATCTCGAGTTTTATCAATCCGATTATTCATGTCATTGAAACGGTGCCAATTCATGAGCTGCTTCTCCGCATGCAAAAAGAACATCTTCATATGGCAATATTGACGGATGAATACGGAGGAACAGCAGGCCTTGTGACCGTGGAAGATATCATCGAAGAAATTGTTGGTGAAATCCGGGACGAATTTGATATTGATGAGATCAATGAAATTCGCAAGATTGAAGACGGACATTATATCCTTGATGGAAAAGTTTTAATTAATCAAGTCAACGAATTATTAGGAATTGAGCTTGAAAATGAAGAAGTAGACACGATAGGCGGCTGGTTCTTAACCCAAAAATATGATGTGACTAAAGGTGACTCCATTAGTGAGCAAGGATTTGAATTCATTATAGCCGAGATTGACGGACATCATGTCGCTTATGTAGAGGTAAAAAAGCATTCTGAAGATGATGAAATCGAAACAAAGAAAGAAGAATATATAAAAGCGCGTGAACAAGAAGCTTAATGTAGAAAAAGACACCGTTACAGGTGTCTTTTTCTACATTTGTTGAAGCTTTTTCTCAAGCTCCTTTATTCTCTCATTTAAAACATCCGTCATCATTGATAGCTTTTCTTTTTGCTTATATTCCGCAAAATCTTCCGGATAAATTGGTTCTCCAATAATCAGTTGCATTTTCCCTTTTTTGAATAAGTCTTTTTCATTCGAAGGGCCGCTGTAAGCTGCCGGAACGAGCGGACTTTTGCCAAGCTGGGCAATCGTAACGGCTCCTCTTTTTAACGGAACGTCCTCTGATGTTCTCGTTCCACTGGGAAAAATGCCTACTACCTCTCCCTTTTTTAAAAGCTGAATCGGGGTTTTAATGCTGCTCGGTCCGGGATTTTCCCGATCCACCGGGAACGCATGTATACTCTTAAGAAAATTTCCGATTAGACTTTTAGCAAAAAGCTCTTTTTTTGCCATATAGTGAATTTCATAGGGTATAATGCCAACCCCCAGTGCTATGACATCTACCCAGCCGGAATGTGTACATGAGATGACAAAGCCTGAATCTGTGGGTAAATTTTCTTTTTGATATACTTTAATGCCTCCGCGTAATCCTAGGATTAGCTTTAAAGCATAGACACAGAATTTATACATAATGCACGTCCTTTTTATAAGATTCATCGTTTGATAAATTCCCATTCATATTATAACAAATATTTAATACCTGGTACTAAAAAAATTAAAAATTTAAATGGACTTCATTTTTCTTTCATGCCATTTGATATTATAATAAAATTCGGCTTAAAAATCTTTATTCAGGTGCAACTTCGTGCCTTCCTTAAGCGTGTATTAAGAGAGGGGAGACAAGGCAGTGACGATCGATGAGATTTATCAACTTTATATGAACGATGTTTACCGTTTCCTGCTCTCCATGACCAAAGATAAACATTTAGCAGAAGACTTATTACAGGAAACCTTTATAAGAGCTTATATACATATTCACTCTTATGACCACAGCAAGGTAAAGCCTTGGCTTTTTCAGGTTGCAAGAAATGCCTTTATCGATTATGTAAGAAAACATAAAAAAGAGGTTACCCTTTCTGATGACATTATTTCCAGCCTGTTTCAAACCGCCGTTAAGAGCCCGGCACATGAAATTGAACTAAAGGAAGTTTTGACAATGTATATGGCCGAATTGCCTCAGAATTATAGGAAAGCCTTGGACTTGTATTATTTAAAAGAATTAAATTATAAAGAGGCATCAAATGTTATGAACATAACAGAAGCCAACTTTAAAAGTATATTATTCCGGGCAAGACAAAGGCTGAAAGCATTATACAACAGAGGTGTTCATGATGAATGAAGAGTTAAAAGCACGATTTGACAAATACAAAAATGGCGAAATGACAGAAGAAGAAATGGTTGAATTTGAAGGCGAGCTTGAAAAGCTGGAAACCTATCAAATGCTTCTGGACGAAGAAATGTTTGATGATCCAAACGAAGCTTCCATCAGTCCAGAGAAACAAAGAGCAATTCTTCAATATGGAAAAAACAAATCATATTTACGTATTTCCGTACTTGCCATTATTACAACATTAATGATTCTTCCTGTATGCACGTTGGGCAGCTATCTGTACTATGGTCTTGGAGGCAATTCCAGCAAAGGCAGTGAATTTATTCATACTGCAGCGATTACCCTTTCACTTACCGAGCCAAATCTCCAAATTGATACTGCAAATATTAAGAGCAGAGTAGAGCTGTTTGGTATGAAGGCAGATTTCCCTTTGCAAAGGCAAGTCGGGAATGAGCAGAAAGCAGCAGGCCATGAAGAAATAGCACTGCTGTTAAATCGAATCAAGAAGCCGAATAAAAGCTTTTATTATCAAGAAATTAATGATAATGACCGGATTTTCATTCACCCATCGAAAAAAGAAAAAAATGCTGTAAGAAACGCAGAATCCATTTTAAAACAACTGCCAGATGGAACGGTATCAGAGGCTTTCCTATCATTTGACCAAGCATACTCGACAAAAGAAATATATGAGAAGCTAAAAAAGTATGACATCCGGGTGATCTGGAAAGCAATCGAAACAGAAGCCAATTCGCAGGACCGACCTTATTCAAGGCCCATTGGTTTTCCTGGAAAAGATTCTGCCGCTATAACAACAATGACCAATCAGGTATCACAATCAGAGGATCAGCAATTCGAAAGTGCTCTTGCTTATATAACAGAACACCATAAATGGGCGGAATCAATAGCTGACCGCAAAGACTTAATCTTGAGTGAACGGCTTTCTTACATTAAACAAAACGGAGTTAATGTCTACGGAGTGGTTGTTACAGGCCCAACTAGAGAAATCGAGCATTTAATCCAGTCAGAGCCTATAAATGCAGCGAAATTGGGTGAGGTGGAATTATGGAATTAGTAAAAATATTTAAAGAACATAATGTATTTGGCTGGATATCCTGCGGTACAGCAGTCATTTCCCTGCTGCTATTGAATTTGGCCATTTTAAGTGACGTCACCTACTATACATTTCAAGCGATGCCATTCTCCATGGCAGCCATTCCATTAGGCATAATCGAACTAATTATAAAAAAAGGAAGAACTGGCCCCGGTATCTTAGGCATAATTCTGAACGTATTTGTTATTGCTTGCATATATACGATCGCTTCGATAAACATTAATTTAAATCTAACTTTTTAGCAAAAAGAGAGGGATTTCGCATCTCTCTCTTTTTTCATTCCTAAATTTCGTATTGCTAATACAAATTTAGCATTTCACATAAACGATAGAAATGAAACAGTCCATATAATTGTTCCTGATTACGCTTATTCAATTGCTTTTGAATATCAGAAACAATTATTTTCGCTTTATTAAAATCCCCTCCATCCAAGTTTTTCATTGCTTTTTTTAACTGCATAATCTCTTGGGAATAAACAGCGTTTTTCGTCGTTTTCATTAATAAAATTTTGATCATTTGAAACCTGTCAAATAACCGATAGTTATTATTTTTGTCCCGTATTGAAGTGATCAAGCCCTCTTTTTCCCAATACCTCAGAGTGGAAGCAGGAATTTGTGTTTTGGTGGATATGCTGCCAATTGTCATATACTTTTCCATTCTGAACTGTTCTTTAATCATATTTTCCAACATAGTTATTGCTTTTTCTGTTGTTTTTTTGTCCTCGTAAATAGCTGCTTGGGCTTTATTAATGATCCAGAGAGCAGAGTCCAGATCTTTCAGTTGTATGCTTTTAAGCACAATAGATGTAATCTCCATTCCAAATCCAGGAGACATAGCCACAATACATTCAAAATATGCAACGTGTTCCTCAGTATAAACGCGATAACCAGTGGATAATCTTTTGGGAGGAGGAACCATTCCCCGTGCTTCGTAATTTCGTAAAGAACTTGTGCTTATTTTCAGCCTTTTTGCTATATCAGCCGGCCTTAATTTATTTGACATTCACTGCCCTCCCCTCGATTATGAATACCTTTATATAAAGTTTTCTATATACATGACTATTATTTCAATGGATATTTTTCAAAACTTTAGCATTTGCTTTAATGTTGTACGATTGGTATGTAATGTAAAAAAATGACGGAGGGATACATATGACAATAGTAAATATTAAGCCTGAGATGTCAATTGAAGAGCTGGGACGAGAGCTATCTGGTTATATAGAAGAACACTGGAAAAAAGTCCTGGAGGAAAATATCGATGAGTTCAAATCACTATTTCCTGAATATGAAGACGCAACGTATGGCATGTATTTAGATAAGCTTATCCCGCCAGTTTGGAATGAGCTGGCGAAAAACGGCTTTCATTCTGCAGAAGAAGTTAAAGAAAATGATTTTGTAATTGCTGGCTGCTTAAACTTTAGGAATTCAATTGAAAAAGCCAAGTGGGGAACACCAGATCATGAAATGCGTGTATTTTGGATTGTCATTCAGAACAAACAGAAAAATAAGATCGGCACTATTATTTTTGAGATCTCTCACTCGCACGTACAGTTTGATCTCCCTGCACCGCCAACGATTACTGCATTTGCAGGTATTGAAAGAAAAGAAATCACTGCGAAAATTCACCAGCTAAAAGAAAGGACTAATTAAGTGAAATTCACGATGATTAGAAATGCTCCGGAGGATACCGGTCCAGTCCGGAGCATGAAAATAACTTAAGATGTCTTTCTTCTTATTAGTAAAATAGATCCGCCACCTGCTAATAGAAGTCCTAGTAAGATAAAGTGATAGGTTTCAGTTGCTGTATCAGGTAACTCATTCTGATTATTTCCTGAATTCGCCCCCACTGGTTCCGGGTCTGGCTGCGGATTCGGGCCTGGCTTCGGATCCGGGCCTGGCTGCGGATCCGGGCCTGGCTGCGGATCCGGGCCTGGCTGTGGATCCGGGCCTGGCTGTGGATCCGGGCCTGGCTGCGGATCTGGATCTGGCTTCGGATCTGGATCACAGCCACAGGTTGTCAATTTAACGATTCTGCCTTCAGCCTTATAATTAATCGGTCCTGTAAAGCTTTTTGCAAAATTCACTGTAGCCTCTATATCTTCAGGACCAGTTACAGGATTTTTTCCGAGCTGGCCGATTGGAAGATACTTAGAGCCTGTTGCTGTTTGCATAAAGTTATTTACTGTTACAGTATATGTCTTTTCAGGATCAATCGGGTCTCCATTCGGCATAGTGATTTCCGTTACTTTTCCAGTAACCGTGCTCCATTTGTATTTAAATCCGCTAATGCTGTAGTCAGGGCCATACTGTGGCGAGATTTGCGCATTCATAATCTCAGTAAGGTCCTTACCTTTTATCTCCAGCTTAACGAGCACGTTGTTAAATGGCTGAACATTAAAGAGTTCTCCCCATGTAATGTCACCTTTGTCAATGTTTTGACGGATTCCTCCACCATTCATCAGCGCAAAGTCAGAATTCATTTGCCAGCGCATTCCGTCGGCAATAAAGTTCCCTAAAGCATTATCACCGTCATTGGAATAACCGCCTGACATCCCAATGTCTGTCGTACCTACCACCTCATTAATGATTGGCTCAACCTGTTTTCCATAGTTTTCAAGAATACTTGCAACTGCTGGATCCGGTTCGATTTTTGACTGGTTGACAAATTCAATTTCTGCTTGCTTCTTCACGATATCTTTTGTTGCAGGATCCAATTCTAAATCAGTAATTCCGATTGCTTTCCCATACTCATTCGCTTGCACGATGAGTTTGCCATCGACGAGGCCATTCGCCACCATATGGTCATGTCCGCCAAAAATGACATCTACCTCATCGTTAACGCTTCTCGCCAAATCAGCAGACTCACCCACGATCTCATTCCCATTTTGCTTAGCAGTCATATGGGCTAAAACGGCAATCGCTTCAACTCCCTGTCCTTTTAATTCATTGACAGATTCATTGATTGCTGCAGCTTCGTCAGTGAATTGAAAATTTTTTATTTCCTCTGGCATCACCATTCCGGCAGCGGACTGTGTAACGACCCCGATAAAGGCGACTGGAATCCCATCAACTTGAATAATTTTATAAGGCGGCAGATAATCCTCTCCTGTGTCCTTATACTTACAGTTGGCACAAACAAGCGGGAAATTTTGCCCGTCATATCCTTTAGTCCCCTTGCCTTCAGGATGCTCTCCTCCATTAAGCATCCGCAAAAGCTCATTTGTGCCTTCGTCAAATTCATGGTTTCCTACTGTCCCTACGTCAAATCCGATTTCTTCCATAATTTCAACGGTCGGTTCATCCTGAAACAATGATGAAACGGGTGAGCTTCCGCCAATCATATCTCCTGTATGAACGATCAGCGTATTCTTTTGCTCTGCTTCCCTTTTCTTAAGATATGCCGCTGTATAATCCATCCGCCCAAAGGTTCCAGGAAGAGGATTTCCGTTGATCACCGGATCCTTAAACACCTGATCAATTTTTCCATGAAGATCGTTCATACTTAAGAGTCTTAAAGGGACATTATCATCTTCAGGCTGGTCTTGTTTTGCCTTGTAGCCTGCACCTTCAGCCTCCTGTGACGAAGCAAAAAACACGCGGGTTTCGACTGCTACTTCTTTAAATTGTTCCGGCTTAACATATGTCTTTGTGGAAGAATCGCCCACATATCGTAAGAGGCCTTTCCCTTGTTCCCTCGCTCTGAATTCAAACGGCAGCTCCTGCAAAGGATCTTCAGAATTCCAGATTCCAAGCTTATTTTCTTTTGCTTCTTTCACTGCATCTTGATAGAGCTTGTAATCCTCTTCGTTATCTACCGGCCATATAAAGTAAGAAACAGCTTTCCCTTTTTTGACTAGGTCTAAGTTCGTGTTTAATCCGTCGCTTTTCCGGATAACCTGGGCGAGCAGCCTGCCGTAGTCATCCTTTGTTTCTTTCCCTACTTTAAGGGAAACTTCATCACCAGGTTTGAGAATGGAATTCAAATAATCCTTTGCCTGATTTCCGTGGCGCAGCTGATTCTCATCCATTTCATTTTTAGGAGTGTGATAGGTTTCAGGTGTATCAACATTTACATATCTGACTGTATCCGCTCCTAAAACAGGAGTTTGCAGCTTGATCGTATCTCCGTCAACAACACGTTCTACCACTGCTTGATAATTATCATCAGGTCCCGGAGGTTCGGGTTGTTCAGCCAAAAGCTCAATGTCCCCGGCCTTTCTCGGCAATACTTGATACGAATTGTATTGTCCTAAAATACCGGTGAAATCATACCACTTGCCTTCCTCGATTGAATCAATGGCTCCGGTACCTTGCATAATTCTCAAGGTAATACCCTCTAATTGATCATTGATAATTGCAACGCTGTATCCTCCACCTGCTGCAGAAGATGGTTTTTTATCGACATAGCCCCTGACTTTAATAAGCTTGCCTTCATATGGCTCGGCAGTTTCACTTGCCAAAAGATCATGAATGGGTAGTGAAACTGGTGCCGGAAGTGCGTTTCCGCTTGAAATAACCTCTACTGATTCCGGAACGATTTCAGTCAGTTTATTATACTCGGTGATCTTTCCGGAAACGTTAACCTTCATCCCTTCTTTTAATTCAGGAAAAGTCCCTTGGGATAAATTGAACACGTTTATTCCGCCGGTTTTGTCCTGTATGTAAGAGGTATATTGACCCGTATTTCCGATGGCTTTTGAATCAGTCGTTACAATCCCCTGCACTTGAACCGTTTGGTTTTGCTTTGTTTTAGCCTCGTCAATATTAGTGATACCGGTTTCAGGAGGCGGCGCTTCTCCCCCGTCATCTACAAATTCTATCGCAGACGGACTTTTCAAACCGGGAATTGTAAAATACGGCTCTAACTTCCCGGTAATTTTCACTTTTTTCCCAATATTACCCGGATTTGCTGCTAGCCCGAATTGATCTCTATATCCTGCAGTAAGCTGAACCGGAAGAATCCTTGCAGTGTCCGTTTCGTCTTTGCTATCTGCAATGGCAAGATTATAATTGTCTTTAAATGGCGGATCCTTTTGAATCGTTGTTTTACTTACCGTATACCCAACAATATAGCCTTCAACAGTTCCTTCCCCTTGATTATTGCCTATTGCATCGGCAACTGATAAGGATGTTTCCGATTGTACCTCTGCATTTGCCGCAGGTACAACATAAGAAAGAGTCCCCGGTACAATTAATGCCAGAACCAATAGCAGCCTTACAACAGGCAATTTCGTCAGCCTCTTCATGTTTTTCCTCCCTTTTTTTCATACAAATAAAAAATATCATCGAATTGTGTAGAAATAGTATTTTAATTGTAAAAATAAAGTTATTTTGAAAAAAAGAGACTAATGACACTTATTTTTGGCAAAAAAAGCGGATTACATTTATGGCAATGCAACCCGAACGAGGCGGTCATCTGTTTCACCCTTTGTTCCTCTTCCATCTCCATTGTTTGTAATAAAATAAAGATGATCATCTATGATTTTTACATCTCTGATCCTTCCATAGCCATCCAGCCATTTGGAAACTTCAGCTGTTTTCGGATCAATGGTATAGATCCCTTCTCCTCTAAGAGCGGACATATATATGGTATTAGCATCTGCCTCGATTCCTGATGGAGCCCAAGTCGTTTCACCCGATTGGACAAGCGGAGCCTGCATTCCTTCTTGTGTTTCGTCTCCTTCTATTAACGGCCAGCCGTAATTTTTACCAGGTTCGATTTTGTTGATTTCGTCGTGAGCAGATTGACCATGCTCCGAACTGTAAAGATCATTACCGATCCATGCCAACCCTTGAGGATTGCGATGGCCATAGCTGTATACCGGGTTTCCGGAAAATGGATTATCCGCCGGGATGTCTCCGTTTAACTCAACACGAAGAATCTTTCCTGCCACATTGCCGGGGGCTTGTGCTGAATCCGGAACACCTGCATCCCCGGTTGTAATATAGAGCTTTTCATCAGGTCCAATTGCAAGCCTGCCTCCATTGTGAAATGTAGCTCCCGGAATATCAGCCATAATGGTTTCCGTTTCCGTCCAAGTTCGATCCTCAAGCTTTACTTTAACCACTCTGTTCTTCATTTCATTGTTATCCAAGTAGCTATGATAAATAAAAGCTTCACGGTTTTCACCAAAGTCTGGATGAAGCACGAATCCTAAAAGTCCGCCTTCCCCTACTGCATGAACCTCTTCCTTAAGCTGAAGCTGCATTTGTTCAACTTGACCATCGATAACCGAAGATATCGATCCATTTCTCTCCGTTAAATAAAATGTGCCATTGAATCCAGCAATATTCCACGGGATATCTAAATGCTCGGCAATAACCTCGTTATCCGGTGATTCAACTCCTGGTGCGGTTGTTTCACGGGGCTCCTCATCCGGTTCATTTTGGGAACAGCCCGTCATAAGCAGCAACAATAAGAGTAACGACAGCTTCTTATACAAAAAAATCCCCCTTTTAATAGCCTGTCCGATTTTTCTTCCTTTTCTTCTTCCACATGATTATGGGGATGTCCTCTAAATGAGACGGAAGATTCGAGAGATTTGATGAAAAACTAATCTTTCAAGCTCCAGATTTTCTGCGATTTTCGTCATGCTGGCAATGGAACTATAGAATACGGACTAACACGGTTGTCATTATTTATTCATCCCATCGATAGAATAAAAAAAGACCCTTAAAGGGCCTCATGATTTAGCTAAATTGACATGTTAAGAGATTATCACATTGTTTTCTTCTAGAGAGTTAGTCGTTAACGTCAAGTTGCTGGAGAAGTTATGCTTATTCACATAAGTTCTTTTCAATACAACAATTACTTAGTTTCAACCTGTTTCTCTCTCTTTAAAGTAAGTGCTAATAAGAAAGAAACAACAGCAAAAACCAGAGCTGCATAATAGACAGAATGAACTCCTTTTGTCATGCCTTGTATTTTGAGAATCATTTTATTCGCTTCAGACGACTCTTCAATAAAGTGTTGAGATGTCATTGTCATTACACTTGTATAAAGAGCTGGACCGATGGCACCTGCAATTTGATTAATTGTATTCGAAATGGCTGAGCCGTGAGCGTGCAGCTCTTTCGGAACTTGGTTTAGTGCCAGCGTCATAACAGGTCCAACGGTTAGTCCTACGCCAATCGTAAAGAAGGCATATAAAATCATAGCTTCCATTGTGGTTGTTTCACTCGAAATGCGAGTAAATAAACCTAATATAAAGAGTAAAAGAACTAAACCAACGATTAGGAGCGGTTTAAAGCCAATTTTATCAAATAATCTTCCCCCTATCATCGCGGTGAAGGCGAGAGTTATTCCACCAGGTAGCATAAGTATTCCGGTTTCTAAAGGAGATAACTCAGCAGCCGTTTGAAAATAGAGAGGTAAAATAAGCATCATCGAAAACTGGATCATCATGATCAAAAACATCAAAAAGATGGACCGAGAAAAAATAGATGATTTAAATGGCTCCATACTAATCAGAGGAGATTCCATCTTTGTTTGTTTTTTCACAAAAACAGCAAGGGCTATCACTCCAATAGCAAGTGTAATCCATACAAATGGATTGCTCCATCCAGAGCCTTCGCCAGCTACACTAAACCCATACACGACTCCTCCAAAACCTAGAGTAGAGAGAACAACAGAGGGAATATGAATGGTTGGTCTAGAAGTTTTCAACACGTTTTTAAGTTTATAAACGGCAAACAATAATATAACCACTGCTGCGATAAAAAGTCCTAAGAAGATAATGCGCCATGAGTAATATTGAATGGCTAAACCTGAAAGTACAGGTCCTATGGCCGGCGCAAATAAAATTGCTACTTGAAATATCCCAATCACTGTTCCGCGCTTATGTATGGGTACAAGCGTTAACATCGTACTCATGACTAATGGTAAAACAATGCCTGTTCCTAGGGCTTGAATCATTCTGGCTATTAACAGTACCGAAAATAAAGGCGTGATAAGAGCCATAAACGAACCAACTACATATAAGCCCATTGCTGTGATAAACAACTGTCTAAGCGTAAATCTTTGAATCAAAAAGGCAGATATGGGAACTGATATTCCAATAATCAGCATATATCCCGTAGTTAGCCACTGAGCGGAACTTGTACTAACATGAAAATTTGAAATGATGTTTGGTAAGGCAACATTCATAACCGTTTCACTTATTAAACATAGGAAATTCCCTAAAATTAAGATGAAGAGAATAAGTTTACTTTCCCTGCTCATCTTGTCTTCACTGATTGTCATAGTCTTTCTCCTTCTGTATAGATATCGAGTAATAAAGTCAAAGCTTGTTTTTATTAATTTTTTCTTTATCTCCATTTGACAAACCCATATGAAGTTTCGGCATGCCACGAGCAACAAGTCGAATAGACGACGCTAACAAACACGGGTGACGTTTTGTCCGTTCACTTTCCGGACGATCCGCCCATTTGTGATAACAGCTTCGGGGAAACATTCATCACTTTGCACATCTTCTCTACACAATTTGAAGCGATTCTCCTAGATGAATGAGAAAATTACCAGTGGTCTTTCGCGAAGAAGTGTATAGCATTTTTTTATAATGGCATTCTCCTCCTCCAATTCACGAATTCGCTTTTGAATTGACCCTCTGATATTCTACTTGTTTTGGTCGATCCTCATTTGTACCGTTCTTCTTTTGAAATCTTCATCATACGTTTTTCTCTCATGTAGACACCTCAAATGTTTATTTAGTTTATCATAAACTATGTTAACTTTTTTAGTCTAATATCATTACTCATATTCATACAATTTGATTTCCTTTAATTAGTACAACTTTGCTTAAAACAAAGGAGGTTGCTAGGAGGCTGACTCTTCACCTCTTACAACCCTCTCCGAATATTTTCTTATAAATCAGCAAGAACTGATAAATTACATCTTCAATAAAACAGGCTAACGCGTATGTCAGCCTGTTTTGTTATTTGATATTCAGATAGTTCGGGTCCTTCAAAATACAAACCATATGAAGCAGAAATGCTTGCGGACTCCGCAATTATTCAGTCACACCCAATGCCGTAAGCATATTTATAAAATTATGGCTGTATTGATCATGGCTAAAATTTGTACTTACATGGATCAATCCATTGGAGCGTATATATTCTCTTAATTCCACATTGGTCATTAAATCAATCGCTTCTAAAACTGCTTGCTGTACATTCCCTAATATATAATACTTTCCAGTTTGGTTGTAAATAACAGAGCTTTTCACACCGTCAGAATTCGTCGTTAAAATCGGACACCTGCAGCTTAAAGCTTCCAGGGCTGAATAGGGAGCGCCCTCCACCTTGGATGTCATACATAGAAAACCACCTGAGTCTCCGATTATCGAAAAATACTCAGCCATTTTTGCATTTGGAATATTTTCAAAGATTGAAAGATTATTTACTAAGCCTAACTGATATATCAATTTTTCAAATTCTATGCGTTCATGAGGAACAGAAAGCGTTTTGTCTTCAAACATATATAACTGTATATTCGGGTTAAATTGATGGATGAGCTGATGGCCGATGTGGAGGAATTCTCTCCAGTTTTTATTATCTTCAATCCGGCCAATCCAAGCGATGATTGGATGTGGAGCTTGTGGGAGCTTTTGATAACCAAATTGACCTGTATCGAAACAATTATTGAAGCTGAATTTTGGGATCGCGGGAAATAATTCGTCCATCAAATCTACAATATGCGGAGTTTTAGGATTGAGTAACGCATTTGCATGACTGTTGATTGCGGGACTGCCGTTAGTGAGGAATTCTCTTGCAAATTTTTTTGAACCTAGACCTTGAATTTCTATAATTAACTTTCCTTGATAGCCTAAACTTCTGAATAATGGCAGAATATTATAATCAGAGACGATAACAATAGCACTATATTGTCCATTGTCTAATATTTCTTTAATCATTTTTGGATCTTTTCCAATAAAAGTAGGACCATCAAAGTGATTGACCATATCTCTCCTAGTTTCATAATACAGACAATGGCAGTTGATATTGAATTTTTTCAAAGCTGCACATCTCTGACGGTTCAAAGTTTCAACCCCGCCGCTTGGTATATAAAAAACAAATAATACGTTCATTCAATTCCCCTTAAAGGAGCCCACCTCCAAAAAAATATGAGTTTTCTTGTTTAAGCCTTCCTGTAACCGAGACTATTCGAAATGTTTAACATATTAATTAATTTGGTTAGACATAAACTATCTTTTAAATTATAACCTTTTGAATATAGTAATGTGATGGCGGTCGATGTCGTATTCATATGATGCGAGAGGTTTAGTTCTGCTTCAGAAGTTTCTATCACTCTAATTCTGACATCAGTTATCCCCATATTTACCAATTTGTTTCTTACCTGATGCGTACAGTCTAGTATGATTAACAAGTAGTGAGAATAGTATTGTTCCAATAGATTTTCTATATCTTCAAATGTTTTATCATCGAGAGTGAATACAGGAAAAAGAATGGTTGTTTCGTATGGTATCCCTCTTCGTTTACGAGCTTTATCTCTGGCTGAATTAAACTGGTCCCGCCACCAGCGATGCTTTATATCATCAGTATGAATCTGTCTCGAAAGACTTAATGGTGAATGAAATCTGTAACCCATCAGATCTTCTGCTACAAATTCAATATCACAAATTTCTGAGAGACGCAGCCAATATTCATAATCCTCGACTGGCTCGAGATAATATCCGCCGGTTTGCTGTGCATAGATTTTTTTATACATAAAGGAGGTTCCAATAAAACCGGCATCCAGCATGTCTTCTTTCTTACAATTTCGTTGCCATTCACGGAATCCATCTTGTTCGGATTTGCTATACTTGCAGTTCCCGTGTTCATCTATATGATCAAAACAACTATAATCAAGTCCAACATTTGAAGGTGCATTTATTAGTTTTTTACGGAGCTTTTTTATAAAATCAGGATATAAAATATTATCACTTGATCCCCATGTTAAATATTGAACCTCATCTATAGTAAATAAGTAATCAAATCCAGTGTTCAGAGCCTTTGAAATTCCCTCGTTGACCGGCTTTTCAATAATTGTTATTCTTGGATCATTTTGATAAGAATAAATAATGTTCCTCGTCTCTTCATTTGCACCATCAATTACAATTACTAGATGAAATTTTTTGTAAGTTTGTTGGAGAACTGAATTTAAAGCCAATATTAAATAATGAGGATCTTGGTTATAAACCGGCATTACCATTCCAACGTCGTTCATTGTATTACCTCCGAATTAGTGATTCACTTTTATTAAAAATTCAAAATTAGTTATGCAGGTCCATTTCTTTAGTAATTAACTTACCTATTGCACTATCATACCTTTGTTTTATCATTTCAAATTCTTTAATTAATATCTCATGAAACCTTTGAGTTCCCATCTGATTGTGGATTCGATATTTAACGAGCGCTTCATGCATATAAAAGAATTCATAATGCTGCACGGCACGAAGCCAAAAATCGTAATCCTGTGTAAACTTTAATTTCTCATTAAAAAAGCCAATTTCCGAGAAAATCTTTTTATTCATCATGACAGTGCAGCCATTAATCGGATTTGAGACTAGTAAAAATTGCAAAAAACTAATTTTATCCATAAAGTATTTACCTGCAAATTCTGAGAAAACATGGGTATTTTCATTAATTAACGAAAAATTTGTATAGCTAATAGGGGTATTTTTCTGTCTCATGAAGTTTAGTTGTTTTGATACTTTATCTTTGTAATATAGATCGTCTGAGCTTAACCAGGCGATATAATCCCCTGTTGCATTCAAAATTCCTAAATTAAGAGCACTCGCCGTGCCTCCATTTCCCTTTTCCACATATACGATCCGTTTTAAAAAGGGAGTTAATTTTTCCGTATATTCAGTCGACCCATCGTTTACGACAATGACTTCAATGTTGGGATATGTCTGGTTTAATGCACTCTCAATCGCTTGGTCGATGTATGGGCAATTGTAGAATGGAATTACAATAGAAACCCTTGACATAAATGTTCTCTTCTTTCTAATAATATTTTGATTTGAAAACCAAAACTTCTCTGCTTTAAGCCAACTCACTTGCCTAATGACTTATTTATTAGGTTTGATTGAAAAGGAATTTCTCTTGTGAATACGATACGTGTTTGAAAAAAATTTCAACGTTATGTCATTCTTCTTCCAGGTCTTCGTTTTAGGTGCTAGAAAATCTTGTCGGGTCTGACCTCTCTTAATAAGCGATACAATATGTTATATGATAGATAAAAAAAGGATAGGGCTATTGCCATCTTTTCAAATTGTTTCTCAAAGGATTGAATGATTAGTATTAGTGGTCATGTACACAAAAAGGATAGATAGATCTAGAGTGAAAGGAAGGAATCGCTATGGAATATAATAATGAAAACATGAAGTCAAAAGGGGAGAAAACAAAAGGCTAGCCAAGAGGGACAAAAACACATAGGAGAAGATGTAGAGAACGCCAATCAAATTGCTAAGAAAAATGGAAAGAATATAATCAAAGATGCAACGAATGAACCGGGGCTCGGCGATCAAGACACGTCAGAAAATTAAATATTAAAAACTATTTTTAAAGAAGGCGGACCATCACGTGTACGCCGCCCTATTTTTTATACTTACTTTGAATTCTAGTAATTCTGTCTCATTTAGAAACTGTTTTATTTGTCCGGTCTTCTTGAACAAATTGATTATTAGGCTTATTGAGGTCTAAATGATCTCTAAGAGTATCTCCTTCATAATCGAGACGGAATAACCTCCGTTCCTGCAAAATAGGAATTACAAGATTCACAAAATCATTAAGCCCATCTGGCAGCAAGGGGAATTGAACCATAAATCCATCAGCAGCTTTTTCAGTGAACCACTTTTCCATCTCATCTGCAATTTGAGCAGGTGTACCGACAAATCCGTCTCTTCTTGCTGCACCAAAAAATCTCGTGTAAAGGTCGCCAATAGTTAGGTTTTCTTCCTCGATGATTTTTTTCATTTCAGTAAACTGGCTTTGGATACTGTTAACAGGAGGAAATTCCACCTCTGATGCAGGTGTATCAAGGCTGTATTTTGTGAAATCGACATTGCCCATGTATCCTGATACGAACTTCAAGCCTTCGTATGGATCAACGAGCTTTTGCAAGTCATAGTATTTTTGCAGAGCTTTTTCCTCAGTTTCTCCAACGATCGGGGAAATGCCGTGAAGGATGTGGAGTTCATCCTCGGTTCTGCCATACTCTGGGAGCCTTGCTTTAAGCTCTTTATAAAAGCTCTTTGCTTCCTCAATATTATCCCGATGGGCAAATACAACTTCTGCGGTTCTTGCCGCCAACCTTTGCCCCGGCTCAGAAGAACCAGCTTGAATTATTACCGGCTGTCCTTGCGAAGAGCGTGCAATATTTAATGGTCCTTTTACCGAGAAATATTTCCCTTTATAATGGAGTTCATGTACTTTATTTTGATCAAAAAACTTTCCTGATTCCTTATTATATATAAATGCATCATCTTCCCATGAATCCCATAACCCCTTGACAACATCAAGGAATTCTTCCGCTCGTTCATAGCGATGATCATGCTCCCAGTGATTTTCGCGGCTAAAATTCAGAGCAGTTTCTCCTGTAGCATCAGCCGTAGTCACAACATTCCAGCCTGCTCTCCCTCCGCTTACGTGATCTACAGATGCAAACTGACGCGCAAGCGTGTAAGGTTCATTGTAAGTCGTTGATGCTGTTGCCGCGATTCCGATTTTCTCTGTAGCCGTCGCCATTGCTGTAATGATTACGATTGGATCAAACCGATTCAGGATCTGCGGATGAGATTCTGCGTTTACTGCCAGGCTATCTGCAATGAAGGCAATATCAAATTTCCCTTTTTCCGCGATTTGTGCAAGCATTTTATAATAGGAAGGATCAATGCTTGCATTCGGTTTAGAATCAGGATGCCGCCATGAAGCAACGTGCATGCCTGTGCCGATTAAATACGCCGCAAGCTTCATTTTTCTAGCTTTTGTCATTTCCTTCCCCCCATTTAACCTATTTACTTTTATAAGTCTCTTTATAAGTACTCAATTCTTCCAAGCTAATAAAGGTTGGAATATAGTTTCCTTTATATGTTTCTTCTATGAATTTAGCAGTATCATCAGATTGATAGATTTCTACGAGTTTTTTTAAAGATGCTTTATCCTTATCTTCATTTCTCGCAGCAATGATATTAATATACGGCTTCGCTGTTTTACTTTCGTGAATAAGCGCGTCCTTCAAACTAAGGCCGGCTTCAACAGCGACACCATTGTTAATAATTGAACCTGCTGTGTCCTGCATGACTCGTGGAGTATTGGCTCCATCAACCGGAACAATTTCTATTTTCTTAGGGTTATCTTTAATTTTATCTTCACCGCCGTTACCATCAAAGTCATCAACAACGGTTAAGAGGCCTGCTTCCTGCAGAAGGATTAATGCCCTGCCCCAGTTTGACTGGTCATTTGGTACAGCAATTTGCGCTCCATCAGGAATTTCCTCAACAGATTTATATTTCTCAGAGTAAAGGCCCAGTGGAGCAATAATAGTCGTACCAATTGGCACAATATCAGTACCATTCTTTTCATTAAAAACATCTAAATAAGCAACGTGCTGAAATGCATTTACATCAATATCTCCCGCTGCTAATGACTGATCCGGGTCATACGCGGAAGAAAAATTCACAATTTCCAGCTCCAATCCTTCTTTTTCTGCCTTATCCTTGATAAATTCCCACGTACGAAGCTCTGAATTTCTAATGCCTACCTTAATTTTATCTTTTTCTCCTTTTCCGCTGGATGACACGCTTGAGCAGCCTGTTAAAGCAAGAATAACGATGAAAAATATGAATAATGCCGATTTCTTCATTTATAATTCTCCCCTGTCTTTTTATAACCAACGCTCTAATTCCCACTATTTGCAATTATGAAATAACAGTCTTTTATACTCTTCTGATTTTTCGTTCGACAACATTGCCGATCGACTGGATACCCTGTACGATGATAACAAGAAGAACTACAGTAACGACAATCGTAATCGTACTGAACCGTTGATAGCCATAGGTGATGGCCAAGTCTCCAAGTCCGCCTCCTCCAATAGCACCAGCCATTGCAGTCGCTCCTATCAATCCAATCGTTACCGTCGTTAAGCTTAGGATCAGGGAAGCAAATGCCTCAGGTATTAAAAATCGGAAAATGATTTGCATCTTTGAAGCACCCATTGCTTGGGCTGCATCGATAATGCCTTCTTTTACCTCAAGCAAGGAATTCTCAACAAGCCTGGACATATAAGGCCCAATATGTAAAACTAGCGGAACTATGGCGGCTGTTGTACCTATCGTTGTACCGACAACCAGCCTGGTAAACGGAATGATAGCCACGAGCAATATTATAAACGGAATAGATCTGAAGATATTTACGACCGGATTCAAGATCGAAAAAATAAACCGGTTTTCAAAAATATGTCCTTTTCGTGTAACAACCAGCAAAATTCCCAGCGGAATCCCAATCAAAGCTCCGAAAAAAAGCGAAGCACTAACCATGTACAATGTTTCCAACAAGGCTGCTATGATCAGTTCTGTGCTTACTTCTAACATTATCAATCACCTCTCTAATATTGACTTTTTGTTCTGAAATATAGGCCCTGGCACGTTCAATTTCAGCTTCGGCTCCTATCAACTCCACAATTAAATGACCGAATGGAATTCCTTGAAGCTCAGTAATATTTCCAAACAAAATATTGGCTTCGACGTCAAAAAGCTTGGCTACATCAGAAATAACATGCTGCCCTGTACTAGTTCCAAGAAATTCAAATTTATAAATTTCGCTATAGCGTTCACTGTTTTCCAGCAAATCATAAACACTTTGCGGAATTTCATCACGAACGATCGAACGAACAAAATTTTTGGCGGTCTCGGTTTGTGGATTTGAAAAAATATCAAAAACACTTCCCGTTTCAATAATTTTGCCGCCCTCCATTACGGCTACCCGATTGCAAATCTGTTTGATAACGTCCATTTCATGTGTAATGATCAATATCGTAATTCGATATTCTTCATTGATTTTTTTGAGCAGCTTCAAAATAGATTCTGTTGTTTGCGGATCAAGTGCCGAGGTTGCTTCATCACATAGTAGAATCGAGGGATTTGTCGCTAAGGCGCGAGCAATGCCCACCCTCTGCTTTTGTCCTCCTGAAAGCTGGTCTGGATAATTTTCAACTTTATCCTCCAGACCGACAAAACGAAGCAGCTCCTCCACTCGCTGTTTTATTTCCTTTTTAGGCTTTTTACTTAATAAAAGAGGCATTGCTATATTTTCAAACACCGTTTTTGAATCAAGTAAATTAAAATGCTGAAATATCATGCCGATATTTTTCTTCGCTTTCCTTAGCTCTTTATCGGACAATTTTGCCAAATTTTGCCCATCAACTATGACTTCTCCGGAAGTTGGAGATTCCAGCAAATTAACAGTACGGATCAGCGTGCTTTTACCTGCACCACTTAATCCGATTACGCCGAAGATATCACCTTTATCTACTGTTAATTGAATATCTTTTAGTGCTTCTATCTTTTTTCCGCCGCTTTCAAACATTTTAGAAACTTTTTCAAATTTAATCATGGCAATCCCTTCCCTGCATTATGTTAAGCTTTACTAGAAAGCCGGAATTACAGCACCCTCGAATGTATCTTCTATATATTTTCTAACCTCTTCTGTAGTTAGTTCCTTTGCCAGCTTTTGAATGCTTTCATCATCTTTTTTGTCTGGCGTCGTTACTAAAATATTTACGTAAGGAGATTCCTTTCCTTCTATAATCAATGCATCGTCAACCGGTTTAAGATCAGCCTCCAGGGCATAATTCGTATTGATCGCCGAAGCTTCCACATCATCGAGAGAGCGGACTAGAAGCGGTCCATCAACTGCGATAAATTCAAGTTTTTTCTCATTCTTTGAAATGTCTTCAACTGTAAAGGCATTATCGCCGGATTGATCATTATCAAGTTCGATAATCCCATTATCAGCAAACAGCTGCAGTGCGCGCGAAAAATTCACTGGATCTTTTGGAACAGCAACCTTTGCCCCTTCTGACAATTCATCAATCGATTTTATTTTTTTTGAGTAAACACCGAAGGGCTCAATATGCACTCCTTTTACATTGACAAGATTCAGTCCGCTATCTTTATTCGTTTGTTCTAAGTATGGTGTATGTTGAAAATAGTTTGCATCTAGTTCACCGTTTGCCGTTTGTTCATTTGTTTGTATCCCATCATTAATAGCTACAACCTCAAGTTTAATTCCCTGTTCTTTCAATTTAGGTTCAATAAACTTTAATATTTCTGCGTGAGGTGTTGATGCTGCGCCTACTTTTAGGACGACATCCTTCTTCTTGTCGCTCGTTCCAGTTGATGCTGCGCTGTCATTGTTGCCGCATCCACTTGCAATCATTAATAATATAAGTAAAATAAACCAGCGATACTTCTTCATTTGTCCGTCTCCCCCAAAATGATTCTTATTAAAATTACCTTTTATAAAAAAAGACAAAAACATTGAGAATATAATAATACTCATCGTTTTCGTCTCCAGTGGTCCGGTCGACAGTTATTTGATTGTATGATGGCTAACGATAAGGTATTCACATTTATTCCAACTAAACTTATCAGATTAATCTTGTTAAAAACAATAGCAAACACATTTTTACCTGTCAATAACAGCTTATAAAAATTTTAAAGATGATAACTTCTTTAAAACACACTTGACAGATAGGAATTATTGTAATAATCTCTGAATTAATTTTCAAAACAGAAATAAAAGAGGAAAATCATTTAGCAAATCTAAGGAGGAATTCAAATGTCAGAAGAAAGACGATTACGAAGCGAAACAAAATCTATTCATGCTGGACAGCAACTTGATCCCGCCACTTTATCCCGTGCTGTACCTATTTATCAAACCACTTCATTCGGATTTCGTGACAGTGAACATGCAGCAAGCTTGTTTGATTTAAGTGAAGAAGGCTATGTATATACACGAATTATCAATCCTACTACAGATGTTTTCGAACAGAGAATTGCCTCTTTAGAAGGCGGCGTTGGCGCACTAGGTGTTGCATCTGGACAGGCCGCAACCACATACTCTATTCTCAATATCGCTTCTTCTGGTGATGAAATTGTTTCCTCCAACAGTTTATATGGGGGAACATACAATTTATTTTCCTCTACCCTGCCCAAATTCGGCATTCACGTGAAGTTTGTAGACCCTGTAGACCCTGAAAACTTTAAAAAAGCCATTACTTCAAAGACGAAAGCCATTTACGCAGAATCTGTAGGAAACCCTAAAGGCGATATTTTAGATATTCAATCCGTTGCAGATATCGCTCATGAAAACGGTATCCCTCTTATTGTAGATAATACATTGCCGAGTCCGCATCTTTTGCGGCCGATTGATTTCGGAGCAGATATTGTCGTTCACTCAGCAACGAAGTTTATCGGCGGTCATGGAACCGCCATAGGAGGAGTGATTGTCGATAGCGGAAAATTCGACTGGGCTGCCAGTGGAAAATTCCCAGACTTAACCGAGCCAGATCCAAGTTACCACGGCATCGTTTACACTGAGGCTGCAGGTGAAGCCGCTTATATCACAAAAGCCCGGGTTCAATTATTAAGGGATATAGGTGCAGCTCTATCTCCATTTAATTCATTTCTTTTGCTTCAAGGATTAGAAACATTGCATCTTAGATTAGAACGGCATAGTGAGAATGCTCTGAAAACTGCAGAATTCCTAGAATCGCATGAACTGGTCGAATGGGTTAGTTACGCAGGTTTAAGCAGCCACCCATCATATTCGTTAGCTCAAAAATACTTACCTAAAGGACAAGGAGCTATTTTGACATTTGGAATAAAGGGCGGCGTAGAAGCAGCCAAAAAATTGATTGACTCTGTACAGCTATTTTCTCATTTAGCAAATATAGGAGACTCTAAGTCACTTATTATTCATCCGGCAAGCACAACACACCAACAACTGTCTGAACAAGAACAGCTCTTATCCGGGGTAACACCAGAACTTATACGATTGTCTGTAGGGACAGAGGCAATTGAAGATATATTAGAAGACTTAGACTCGGCACTTAAAGCCAGCCAACAATCGAAAAAGACTACACACGCTTCATAAACTTATTACCTTTTAGTAAAACGGTCATTTACAAAACGCTTCACGCTTTTCGTATTCACAGGACCCCTTATATAGGGGTTTTTCATTTTTATATGAGTATGTCTCAGCCCTCCCTCATGTTCATCCAGAAATAAGCTGATTAGATAGAAAAGAAAATATTTTTTTAAAAAAATCATTCTTGTGTTGATTTCGCTGAAAATCCATTATATGATATATAAAACCTATATAACCAATTGTTTAACTCGGAATTAATTTCTTATTTATCGCTGAGTCTAAATCCCGGCAAAAAGTCCATTTTGTTCGGGAGAATTACACTTGAAAAGGGGAGAAAGTAGTTGTCTTCAAAAAATAAAATTGATCAAGAAGTCATTGATAAAATCATCAGTTTTTTGGAAGGTATTGAGTATGGAACAATCCAGATCACCATCCACGACTCTCAAGTAACACAAATCGAAAAAGGTGAGAAATTTCGTTTTTCTTTGAAAAAAGGCGAGGAGCAGTTAAGAAGATTTAAAACGAACTAGAATAATGGTTTCAAAACTAACGAGCTTATATTTAACAATAATTTCTTATTTTCGACCTGCTTGTATGAAACCAACTGGATAATTAGAGGTTAAATTTATGTTATAAATGTGGAATTTTTTGTTTTGAATGACTCTTCTAATGATAAACGATAAAACGTTAGCTTTCTAAAGGGGAGGATAAATAAATGTCCAAGTTGAGTGAAGCAGTATATCGGAGGAAAGAAAAATTAATTGAAGAGTTAATTGCATTAGGTATATATAAAAAAGAGGAACATCATCTCTATGAATTAACATTATCTGAGATTGAAACTGAATACAGTCATGAAATAGAACGAAAGAAACCACTTGAATAACTTAAAGGCTTAATCGACTAAAGGAGTGTTTTCGTTGGCATTAACAGCTTCATCTCCAAACTTTAATGAAGATCGGCTTATTTCAGGCAGAGTAGTCACAGGCAGGAAGCTAGGAAGACAATTAGGCTTTCCTACAGCTAATATTGATGCGAATGTTAACGGCTTGGTTAATGGAGTTTACGGTGTCGTTGCCGAACTCCGTGAAACGAAGTATTTAGGTGTAATGAATATAGGTGTAAAACCAACTGTTGATTCAAATTTACAAAAAACAACGGAAATATTCCTATTAGATTTTAATGACAATATATACGGAGAATATTTAGTATGCGAGTTACTCTTTAAAATTAGAGAGGAAAGAAAGTTTGCTTCATTAGAGTTATTAAAGCAACAAATCAAGGAGGATATTTTATATGCGAAAGAACGTTTTAAACTCACTGGAATTACTACAAAATCCGAGCAAAACTACTTTACTGAAAAACGAGTATTTAAATCTTCCTGACTTGAGCTTTTATAACAAATGCAATCAAATGTACCGTATAAATAGAGGGGTATATAATTCAATAGATAATTGGTTTTACGAGTATGGTGTGATTAATATTATGTTTAGACGCATCTATATTTTAGCTTTTTTAGAATTTGTGAAAGACGAAAATCATGATTCTCAGAAATTTATGAGATTTGGACATGGCGGACTGACGATAAAACTTAAGGAATTCACTACGACTTTTTCAAATGAATATTTTGTGACCAGTCAACTGGAGCAGCAATTCTTACACTAGAAGAATGTGCTGCTTTTTTTATCATTAATTTTGAAAGTCACAGGTCGTTAGATAGAAAACTGATTAATAACTGGAGGAACAACATATGGGTTATAAGCTTGGTTTGTTGGATCAAAGTCCAATTCATGATGGAGAGACAGCATTTGATGCACTGCAGCAAACGATTCGTCTAGCCCAACAGGCAGAAGAATGGGGCTATTCACGTTTTTGGGTTTCAGAACATCACCATGCAGAGCAACTGGCTGGATCATCACCTGAAGTGTTAATCTCCTATTTGCTGGCCAGGACGAATTCTATCCGTGTAGGATCAGGCGGCGTTATGCTTCAGCATTACAGTCCTTATAAAGTAGCTGAAAATTTTCACGTCCTATCCACATTGGCACCTGACAGAGTAGATCTTGGCATTGGAAAAGCTCCAGGCGGCCTCCCCCTTTCCACAAGAGCACTGCAGTTCGGAACGATAAATGATGGAAAAGATTTTGAAGGCAGATTCTCATTTCTGCATCAATTACTTGAAAATTCAGTCGATAAAACGCATCCGCTTGCGGGTATTCAAGCTACACCGCTTCCGGCTGGAAAAACGGAGAACTATTTACTTGGCGCAAGTCCTAAAAGTGCAGAATTGGCTGCTAAATTTGGCTGGAATTTCGTTTTTGCAAGATTTATTAACAGCGATGATACGATTCTTGAAAAAGCGGCCAAAGTTTATCACAGTCAATATCCTGAAGGAAGGTTTATCGTATCGGCCGCTGTTATCGCTGCATCCACACAGCATGAAGCTCAGCAACTTGTAAAATATCAAAAAGTGTTTAAGGTCCATTTAAAAAGCGGGAGGAGATTTACCCTTCAATCAGCCGAGCAGGCAGAAGCCTTTGGAACGCAAGCCGGAGAGCCGTATGAGGTAACTGCACATGAGTTAGATATAATTGCCGGAACTCCGGCGTTTGTACACGAAGAACTAGAGCATTTGCATAAAACATACGGCGTGGATGAGTTTATATTGCATTCCCCCATCCAGCAAAAAGAAGCAAGAAGCACGTCTTTTTATCTATTAAGCCCTGCTTATACGAATGCAAAAAGGAATGAAAAATATGTCTTATAAAAAACAAATTCAATTTGGTGTCATGCTCCATGGAGCCGGGGGACATATGAATTCGTGGAAGGATCCAGCAGTTCCGGCGGATGCAAGTGTAAACCTGAAGTATTATCAATCTATTGCAAAGCAGGCTGAAGCAGCAGGGTTTACATTCGCATTTGTTGCAGACGGGCTGTACATTAACGAAAAATCAATCCCTCACTTTTTAAATCGTTTTGAACCTATTACGGTTTTATCTGCACTTGCAACAGTTACATCAAAAATCGGCTTGGTTGGAACATTGTCAACATCTTACAGCGAACCATTTACTGTCGCCCGCCAATTTGCATCATTGGACAAAATAAGCGGCGGTCGTGCTGGCTGGAATGTTGTTACTTCCCCGCTCGAAGGCTCTGCGGATAACTATAACAAAGGAAAGCATCCGTCTCATGCACTGCGTTATGAAATTGCAAATGAGTACTTGCAGGTTGTCAAAGGCTTGTGGGATTCATGGGAGGATGATGCTTTTTTACGGAATCGGGAAACGGGGCAATTTTTCGATCAAAATAAGCTCCACACACTAAATCATAATGGCCGGTTCTTTCAAGTAAAAGGACCGCTCAATATTGAAAGATCTAACCAAGGACAGCAGGTTATTTTTCAGGCAGGTGCATCAGAAGCAGGACGAAATCTTGCTGCAAAAGAAGCCGATGCAGTGTTTACTAATGCCGAAAGCCTTGAAGAAGCACAATCGTTTTACAAAGATGTGAAGCAGCGGGCTGAATCGCTTGGCCGAAATAGAGATGAAGTCCGTATTTTCCCTGGCATTCACCCGATAACTGGAGAAACGATTGAAGAAGCTGAAGAAAAGTACAGATCTATACAAGAACTTGTATCCATAGAAGATGCACTTAATTACTTAGGCAGATTTTTCGATCATTTTGATTTTAGTGTATTTCCACTCGACGGGCCCTTTCCCGATGTTGGTGACGTAGGTAAAAATAGCTTTCAGTCGACAACTGATCGAATTAAACAGAAAGCACGGGAACAAAATTTAACACTTCGTGAAGTTGCCCTGCAGGTAACAACGCCGAAAAGCACTTTTTTTGGGACATATGAACAAGTTGCCAATCAATTCATTTCCTGGATTGAAAACAGCGGCGCAGATGGATTTATTTTTGGAGCACCGATCCTATCAAGCGGTTTGAATGATCTCATTGAGAATGTCATTCCGATTCTTGAAAAAAGAGGGTATTACAGCCGCGAGTATAAAAGCGATACGCTTCGAGGAAATTTGGGTCTTCCCTATAAGGAAAATCAATATACAAAACACACAGTTTATTAAAGGAGGAAGTTAATTTGTCAAATACATTTTCAGTAATCGTCTGGTCAAAAGAAGGATGCCATTATTGTGAGGAAGTCAAACAATATCTGAAAGAAAAACAGGTCGGTTATCAAACGATTGATGTCACAGACAACGATGATCGCCGGGACATTTTAGAAGCAAAATACGGCGTCCGCCATGTACCAGTAGTTGAAATTGGTAAAAATGGAATTTACGAAGGCGTAACTAAGGTTGGTATCGACCATGTAGAGAAAGCATTGGCACCGTATTTACAAACTTCGTAATGTTTTTCGTTTTAATCCGAGTAAAAACATTAGATTAATAAATATTTCGGGGAGGGAATGAAATTGACGCAAACAATCCGATTGGCTTTACCGGAGGATGCTCACACCGTCCTAGAACTTACACTTCGGTCATACGAACCGATCCGAAAACTGAACATTAATTTTACAGCTGCAAATGCTGACTTACAGCTTGTTTTGAATAATATCACCCGAAATGCGATGTACGTTCTTGAAGACGAAGGTAAGATTATTGCGACTGTAACAGTCAGGTATCCTTGGGCTAATCCTGATCACAGCGATCCTTACCCGTTCATCTGGTGGTTTGCCGTAGATCCGGAATACAAACAGAAAGGTATTGGTTCAAAGCTGCTCAATTTCGTAGAGGAAAACGTGCTACGCGATCAAGTGAAAGCTCCAGCAGTTTATTTAGCTACAGCCGAACGCCATCCTTGGCTCGTCTCGATTTATGAACGAAGAGGTTACCGAATTTTTGATGAAAAAATATACGAAGGCGACAAAATCGTCTTTCTTCGGAAAATTTTAAACGAACCTCTATACCGCATAATTGAAAACAAAGAACCAATTAGCAGTTAATAAGTTTGTTTTAGGAGGAAATGATGGATAAGAAAATCTGGTTACTATTCATATTATTATTTACTTTTTTAGCTTCAGCATGCTCAGGTGGAGAAACATCGGCAGGCTCTGATTCTGGAAGCGCAAAGAAAAATGTTCAAAAAATTATTGTCGGAACGGGCACACAATTCCCGAAAATCTGCTTTTTGGATGAAAACGGCAAGCTGACCGGGTATGATGTGGAGCTCGTTCGTGAGATTGACAAGAAGCTTCCGGAATACGAATTTGAATTTAAAACGATGGAATTTTCTAATCTGTTACTTAGCCTTGAAACGAACAAAATTGATTTTATTGCTCATCAAATGGAAGTGAATGAAGAGCGCCAGAAAAAATTCTTATTCAATAAAGAACCATATAACGTGTTCCCTCTCCATGTGGCGGTTCAAAAGGACAATAATACTATTCAATCGATCAAAGATTTAACTGGAAAAAAAGCAGTCGTTAGTGCAACGAGCAACTCCGCTGTATTCCTAGAAAAATA
Organism: Bacillus gobiensis; assembly: GCF_001278705.1. Taxonomy (GTDB): domain Bacteria; phylum Bacillota; class Bacilli; order Bacillales; family Bacillaceae; genus Bacillus; species Bacillus gobiensis. The sequence continues at coordinate 478,539 of NZ_CP012600.1, read as the reverse complement.
CAATAAAGAAAACAATGCGGGTATTGATATTGTGTATTCGGGTCAAGGTGCTGATGATTCGATCAATCAAATTCGCACAGGTCGTGCGGACGCAACAATCACCACTCCATTTGCTGTTGATTTTAGAAATGAACAGGCGGATGCCCAGCAAAAAATTGTCGGCGAGCCGCTGTTGAATTCAAAGGTGTACTTCCTGCTCCGCAAAAATGAAACAACTTTGCAAAAGCGAATTGATGAAGCTCTTGTTGAACTAAAAAAAGACGGAGTTGTAAGTGAGCTAAGTAAAAAATGGCTTGGTGCTGACTACACAGTAGATTTTTAATAGTAGTAGTTTTAAACAAATCGAGGTGGTTTTAGAATTGGGGAAAGCATTTGATTTTACGTTAATTTGGGAATTTTTTTATACTCTTATTCCATATTTAGGAGTGACACTTCAAATTCTTGCCGTCTCAATCGTGTGTGGAATGGTCATCGGGATAGCAGCTGCTGTCCCGAGGCTTTTTCGTATTCCGATACTCTCACAGCTGGTTATCATTTACGTTTCATTTATTCGTGGAACGCCAATTTTAATTCAATTGTTCCTTGTTTTTTACGGCGTTCCGGCATTGCTCTCAATCATTAACCTTGACTTATCAAGAATGGAACCGATTTATTTCGTTATGATCACATATGCGATCAGTAACGGAGCCGTCTTTTCAGAAATTTTCAGAGGAGCTGTTCAATCTGTCGACTACGGGCAATCTGAAGCCGCATATTCAGTCGGAATGAATGATGTACAAACCTTTTTTCGCATAGTCATCCCACAGGCGATTGGTATTGCATTGCCCAATATTGCAAATTCTGTCGTGGGATCACTAAAGGACACTTCCCTTGCATTTACGATTGGTGTCATGGATTTGGTCGGCCGCGGCGAAACTTTAATTGCATCGAGCGCTCATGCTCTAGAAGTGTATATTTCACTTTCAGTCATTTATTACATCGTAGTGCTCATTTTTGAAAAATTATTTCGTTTATTTGAAAAGCATATCAACCAATATAAATCAGCTGTGCTAAAGCATTAATAAAGGGAGAGATTAATTTGGCAATTGATATTCCGTTTATTTGGACGGCTTTAACTGAAATAGTAAAGGCTCTGCCAATTACAATGATGCTCACACTTATCCCTTTATCTATCGGTTTTTTAATCGGGTTGGCAGTAGCGCTGATCCGAGTGTATGAAGTGAAAGGATTGACTGCAATTGCGAACGGATATGTCTCATTTTTGAGAGGGACGCCAATCATCATGCATATCATGATCATTTATTTCGGATTGCCGCTTCTTATTGATAAAGCAGCAGTACAGCTCGGATTAGAGTCCAATTCGCAAAATATCCCTATCATCATTTTTGTCCTGACAGCTTTGTCGTTAAGTGCCGGGGCATATTTATCAGAAGTGATTCGTTCGGGCATATCCAGCATTTCTAAAGGACAGGCGGAAGCTGCGTATTCTGTGGGAATGAATACGTTTCAGACACTGTTTCGCATCATTCTGCCACAGGCACTTGCACAGTCCATCCCTAACTTCACCAATATTTTTATCGGATTTTTGCATACATCATCTATTGCGTTTATCGTTTCGCAAAAAGAATTAACCGGAGCTGCCAATATTGTCGCTTCAACCAATTTAAAGTTTCTTGAAGCTTTTATTGCTGCGGGAATTATTTACTGGGTATTGACGATTCTTGTAGAAAGCCTATCGTCTCTTATGGAGAAAAAAGCTACATCTTATACAAGAGGAGGAGTTCGATGATTTATCTGCAGGGCATAAAAAAATCATTCCTGCATCAGGAAGTGTTAAAGGGCATTAATCTAACAATCGAAAAAGGAGAAGTCGTTACGATTCTCGGTCCAAGCGGTTCCGGAAAAACCACACTGCTTAGATGCGTAAACTATCTGGAAAAACCGGATGCTGGCACGGTCCACGTTGGTGCTATAAAGCTCGAAGCAAAAGAGGCTAAGAAAAAAGATATTATATCACTTCGAAAACAGTCTGCAATGGTGTTTCAGCACTACAATTTATTTGCCCATAAAACTGTCACTGAAAACGTTATGGAAGGACTAATTATCGCAAAAAAAATCAATAAGGCGGAAGCAAAAGAGCGAAGTGAACGAGTATTAGAAAAAGTCGGACTTTCCAATAAGCTGAATCATTATCCCAGCCAGCTTTCCGGCGGCCAGCAGCAGCGAGTCGGCATCGCACGCGCCCTGGCACTAAACCCGGAAGTTATTCTATTTGACGAACCGACATCGGCTCTCGATCCCGAACTCGTTGGTGAAGTTCTCTCTGTTATTAGAGACATTGCAAGAGAAGGAATCACGATGCTTATCGTTACTCATGAAATGAATTTCGCCCGTGAGGTATCAGACCAGATTCTTTTCATGGACGAAGGTATCATCGTTGAGAAAGGTACACCGTTTGAAATTTTCAACAGCCCCAAAGAAGAACGAACTCGCAGGTTTTTAAGACGTATTTCAAGAGATGCGGCTGACAACTGGCTGCAGGAAGAAGCAAATTAAGGAATAATGCGTAAGGAGGATAGATCTAAATGTCTCAAAACGTATCGATCACTGATCTAGAGGAACAAGATAGAGAAACCGTACGCCAGTTGTTGATCGATAGTTACAGTCAATATGAGAAGAAATTTGAAAATCCTGATATGTGGCTGAACTATTTAGCGAATATTAGTGCCTCAGTTGATAATCCACAAATTGATCGAATCCTGGTAGCGAAAAACGGGCAATCTGTACTCGGGACACTTCAGTTGTTTGAATCCTCGGAAAAGGCATATGGCCGTCCGGAACTGGAGATTTTTTCGCCGATTGTCCGTCTGCTTGCGGTTCATCCAGAAGCGCGGGGGCGTGGTGTCGGCCAGGCTTTGCTGAAAGAAAGCTGTCAATATGCAAAATTAAAAAGGGCAGAAAGCTTGTATTTGCATTCAACCGACCTGATGCAAAAAGCGATTCAATTGTATGAATGGCTGGGATTTAAACGAGACGAATCCAAAGAATTTTACAATCAAAATATACTTGTAAAATGCTATCGCTTTGATCTAATAAAAGAAGAAGGTGAATTTCATGAGCCCAACAGAACTAGAAGCCCGTTTAATTTCAATCCGCCGCCATATGCACCAATATCCAGAGCTGTCAAAAGAGGAGTTTGAAACGACAAAAGCGATCACAGGCTGGCTTCAAGAAAAACAGATTGAGATTCGTCCAACTTCGCTTGAAACGGGCGTATTTGCCGATATTAAAGGTGGAAAATCCGGAGCAACAATTGCTGTACGTGCCGACATTGATGCTTTGCCGATCGAAGAAAAAACAGATTTGCCGTACGCTTCAAAAATAAAAGGTAAAATGCATGCATGCGGACATGATTTTCATACAGCTGCCGCTATAGGTGCAGCTTATCTACTAAAAGAAGACCAGGAGAACTTACAGGGAAACATTCGTTTTTTGTTTCAGCCAGCTGAAGAATCAGGTGGAGGTGCAGTTAAAGTCATAAAAGACGGACAGGTTGATGATGTTGATGCAATTATCGGCCTTCATAACAAGCCGGAATTGCCGGTGGGTACGGTCGGGATAAAAAGCGGTCCAATCATGGCGGCTGTGGACCGCTTTAAAGTGAATATCAAAGGTAAAGGCGCTCACGCAGCTCTGCCAAATAATGGACGTGATCCGATTGTGGCTGCAGCACAGCTTATTTCATCTATACAAACGATTGTCAGCAGAAACGTATCACCCTTGCAGAGTGCTGTCGTTAGTGTAACGAGAATAGAAGGCGGAAGCACTTGGAATGTCATCCCTGAAGATGTAACGATTGAAGGAACGGTCCGAACGTTCGATAACACTGTCCGAAAGGAAGTAAAGGAACGGTTTTATTCTGTAGTAGAGCATGTTAGCGCCGCGTTTTCTCAGGAAGCAAAGATTCAATGGTTTGCTGGGCCGCCGCCGCTGATTAACCATTCGGAAATAACAGATGCAACCCGGGCCGCTGCCAAAAGGCTGTCCCTGCACGTCATAGATCCGGATCCGTCAACAGCCGGCGAAGACTTTGCTTACTATCTTCAGAATATCCCAGGATCGTTTGCTTTCTTCGGAACAAGCGGAAATGAAGACTGGCATCATCCTTCATTTACGGTTGATGAAAAAGCTATCGTTAAAGCCGCATATTTTTTATATGAAAGTGCAAAAGAACTGCTTGCTCAGCTGATGAATGTTAATGGAAAACAGAAAGTCTTTTCCGACTCATAATATTGGGCAGGAAAATTTAGAAACTTTGTCCCCCCTCCTGCCATACACATATTGTTGATTAGATTGACATCCTCCTTATGAAAGTTGGTTTTGGGTTATCCATTTTCAAAGGCAAGGATGTCTTTTTATTTATGCAAAAGCACGCAATCAACTTTCGCGCCTAATCCAGTTGTTCTTCTTTCAATCCATTACAAAGGATTCATGCTATGATAAAATCATACAAACAAACATAGAGGAGTTCAGAATGCTATGGCCCCATTAAATGAAAATCAATTGGAACAAATTCGCAATGAACGTAAAAATCAAATCATGTCTGCCGCTTTAAAGGTGTTCGCTGAAAACGGTATTAAACTGACGAAAATTAGCATGATTGCTGCCGAAGCGAGTATAAGCCACGGCCTGCTGTATCATTATTTCAAGTCCAAAGAAGAGGTTTTGCACGAAAGTCTTAAATGGGCAATGACCGGAGCAACCGAATTATTTCAAGAAATTAAAGCACTGCCGTTAACTCCTATTGAAAAAATCAAACATTTTATCCGTATCGCATTAACAGAAGGAAACAGCGATGTGTTTCGAGTGATTCAACATATCCTTCGAGCAAAATATCCTGTACCCGAACAATCGAAAGAGCTGATAGAACATTCTTCTGAAGAGTACGCACAACAACTGCTTCCGTTGTTTATTGAAGGTCAAGAAAATGGAGAGATCATCCAGTCAGATCCCCAAGAATTACTCGAGCTTTTTTTAACTGTCATTTCTGGGTTAATGATGGAAGGGGATTTTAATTGGTGGAATGAAAATATGGACAGGAAAATCGATCTACTTTTGAGGATGATATCGACACGCTAATCGAAAGCAAATTTTTATTAACAAAAGGTGGTAAGGCATTCATTCTTATATTGACTGATTTGGTCAATCTAAATTAAAGGGGATTTTCATTATGGGAGTGAGGTATTTATGGAGAATGCTCTAATTGAGGTTAAAGAACTAAAGAAAGCCTATGGAAATAAAGTTGTCTTAAATGGACTCAGCTTTAACTTAGCACGCGGATCCATTTTTGCTTTGCTTGGGGAAAACAACAACCGTCCGCTTAAAGTTTGATACACCGATGTAACGAACCTTCCCCTCTTGTTGCAATTTAGCAAGTGTTTGCCACCTTTCAAGATAATCTTCCTCTGGATAAGGCCAGTGAATTTGATAGAGATCGATCTCATCGAATCCCAGGGGTCTCAGGCTTCCCTTAACCTCTTGACGAATAGAATTTTCCTTAAGACAATGTGTAACACTATCTTCCGAACTGGGCAAAATTCCACACTTCGTAAATATATAAGGACGCTATTGAGAACCAATTTCCTTTAGTGCTTTCCCAACAATTTCTTCTGAGTGGCCATATCCATAAATGGCAGCTGTATAATCCAGTTGATTCCTAGATCGACAGCTCGCTTGATCGCATCATTAGACTCACGGTCATCCTGAGTCCCCCAAGCGAATGCCCAACTGCTGCCACTGATTGCCCAAGCACCAAAGCCAATCGGAATAATAAAAAGATCAGACGAACCCAGCTGTCTTGTTTGCATCATATACCTCCATATTAATATTTCGTAATTTAAAATGACAAAAAGTACAAGTGAGGCCGCGTAGAATAGTAAATAACAAAGTGACACCTCGAAAACGAAAAAGGAGTCTGTCACTTTGTATTTTTAACAACCAGAGAATCTGTTTATGATGTGACTGTTCCTTTTATTAACCATGTCGGACCTTGCGCATAAGCCGAAATTTCATCAAAAAAAGCTTTAAAGTAGGGTCCTTGGCAATGAAGGTCAAAAGCGGCTTCATCCTCATAAGCCTCATTAAGATAGAACCGATTGGGATTATCCTTATCTTCAATCAATTCAAATCGAAGTGTTCCGGGCTCATTGGCACTGGAGTCACGGCCATCTTGAAGTGCGGCACGTTTAAAATGTTCACGATGCTCTGCTAGTATTTCAAAACTAACGGCAATTACGTACATAAGATTTTTTCCCCTTTCTCCTTATGGTAAGGATCAGAATTAGATTTTGGAGTATTTCCTTTCATCCCAAGTATGCCGCCATCTAGAGAGTTGAACAATGACCCCAGTTAGACTAGAATAAAAACTACTACCCTAAAAAAGGAAGATAATCCGATGAACGATAAGCAAAGAAGAGCAGAATTGGCTGACTTTCTTCGTACACGTCGGGAACGATTGTCCCCAACCGCTTTTAATATTACAGTAGATGGAAGAAGGCGTATGCCAGGGCTGCGGAGAGAGGAATTGGCTCAGATATCAGGTATTAGTTATACTTGGTACATGAAGCTTGAACAGGGGCAAAATATTCAAGTGTCAGAGCAAGTGCTTTGAACTAATAGGAAAAAGGTGGACGGGTTTAATTATTTATGTGTTAATGAACGGACCTAAACGTTTTAGTGAAATTCATTCGATCATTCCGGATTTGAGTAAACGTATGCTTACGGAGAGAATGAAAGAACTTGAGGAGCATGGAATAGTTATACGTCATGTCATACCTGAACGTCCTGTACGGACAGAGTACTTACTGACAAAAAAGGGAACGGAATTAGGAAAAATTCTTGGTCACCTCACTGATTGGGCTGAAAGTTGGATTAAGGATTAATTCGAAGCGGTTTAAACCGCTTAAAAAGGAACAACGCACAAATTCACCATAAATTATTTAATTTGTTTTCTGTACGTTTAAATTAATAAAATGACAGTCATTCAGCAATTTTCCATTAATATCGATCTATGTATGAGATTCGGTTCGGACTAGCTTTTTAACCGCTAAAAATAAAAGTGGCGCTAGTATGATTATAGAGAAATCGATACTAACGCCACTTTTTAAGACGGATTGACACTTTTATTTTAGAACCTCAATTTTAGACGCTTTTTCCCAATCAGCAGCAAATTTTTCAATGCCTTGATCCGTTAGAGGGTGTTTGGATAGCTGCTCTATCACTTTATAAGGAACGGTCGCAATGTGAGCACCAGCCATTGCTACACGAGTGACATGATCCGGATGACGGACAGAAGCAGCGATAATTTGTGTATCGAAGTTTTGGATACGGAACAATTCAGCAATTTTCTCTACCAGCTGCACCCCGTCTTCTGATATATCATCAAGACGGCCAAGGAACGGCGATACATATGTCGCACCAGCACGAGCAGCTAATAGCGCTTGGTTCACAGTAAAAATTAGAGTTACATTGGTTTTAACGCCTTTATTCGTAAGATAGCGACAAGCTTCTAAACCATCTAACGTCATAGGAAGTTTAATAGTTACTTTCTCATCTCCGCCATTGATTTTTATTAGCTCATCTGCTTGTGCGATCATCTCTTCAGCTGTAATAGCGTCAGGGGTTACTTCTGCTGAAACAGATTCAACCGCAGGCACGGTTTGGCAAATTTCCGCAATACGATCCTCGAATTTTATCCCTTCTTTCGCAATTAAGGAAGGATTTGTGGTAACGCCTGATAAAACCCCGATTTTATATGCTTTTTTTACATCATCAAGATTAGCAGTATCAATAAAAAATTTCATAATTAATAACCTCCATTTTAATGTACGTTTATTATTCTTCATAGAATTACAACATAATGAGTGATACTGATGTAAAGTTTACTTTTATCCTCCCCCTTCTACTGTTACAACTGCAGTAACATTTATTATAATCTTCCTTTAACAAACCGAACCTAACATAGAAGTTCTTGTTAGATTTTTCTGAAAATTAAAATTCGATATCATTGTGTCCATTGTTTTTCAACTTGCTCTTGAGCCAAACGTAATATTTCTTCTTTCGCAATCTTTCGATCAACAATAACGTTTGTTTGATAGTTTCTTCCTTGGAAGTTTACTAAAACAGTTATTTCCACCATCAATTCTCAATCCTTTCTCTAATTTAAATATATCCGTACAAAAAAGCTACTAGGCGACTTATGCTATAATCACAAAACTAAGCAGGATTTATTAAAGCCGGACACTACATAAAGAAGATACTTGGGAAAGATGAGTGAAGTTTTTCACTTAGGTTATTTTATATAACTATAATATTCCTCCATATAAAGATACGTCAAGAGAAATATCTCAAAATTGTGAATTCGAATTAAATTAAAAAACACCTACCTATAACTTCGATGTGTTTTTTTGTAACTGAATTGTTCTTTCGAAGGGTCATTCTTGCTTTGTTAAAAATTTGTATATTCATTTTCAATCTTCTATGTTAATCTGAACGTATTATTTTTGGAGGTGCATGAATTTGCTTGGGATAACGAGTTTTTGGCTTTTTCTCATTACAGGGATTATTTTAAATATTACGCCTGGTACAGATACGATTTATATCATGAGCCGCAGTATCTCTCAAGGAAAACTTGCTGGTGTATATTCCGTACTCGGAGTAAGTACCGGGGTTCTAGTCCATACGATGTTGGCTGCGTTTGGCTTATCAATTATTTTGACACAGTCTGTCCTCCTTTTTACTGCAATTAAGCTGATCGGTGCAGCGTATTTGATTTACCTCGGAATAAGGATGCTTTGGCAGAAGGGCTCTGCTCTAAGCAAGGAAATTCCTACTAAAGAGCATTTGTCGTTCAGAAAAATATATATGCAGGGCGTCATGTCAAACGTTTTAAATCCGAAGGTTGCGCTATTCTTCATCTCGCTCTTGCCGCAATTTGTGGCTACAGATAATCCTTATGGCCCTATTCCTTTTCTGATTCTCGGTCTAACCATATCTATTACGGGAACAGTTTGGTGTTTATTCATCGCTTATTTTTCCTCCTTTGCTACAACGAAGCTTAGGGAAAATCCAAAAATTGAAAGCATGATGAACAAGTTAACGGGAATTGTCTTTATTGGCCTGGGGATTTCATTAATGAAGACAAAATCAGCATCTTAGAGAAAACGGATTTGCCGGAGGAATTAATTATATCGGGACCTATACTTTTCATCCCTTAAGGTGGAGGTTCATTATTGAAAATCAATCATACAATTGAAAAGCTATCAAGTATCCTTCAAAACCATTTACAAAGCAATTTGGCCGGGATTTACCTTCACGGTTCCCTAGCAATGAATTGCTTTAACCCGATACACAGCGATATTGATTTACTCGTCATTTGCAAAAGCAAGCTAACTGATGATTCATTAAAAAGAAGATTAATTGATAACATGATGGCATTCTCTAATATCCATTATCCCAACCCTATTGAAATGAGTGTGATCCTCGGAGAATATGCTGGGAATTTTGTTTATCCGACTCCTTTTGAGCTGCACTATTCCGATTATCATAAAGAAAAATATACAGCAGATAATCAATATTTGGTCCACAATGATACGGATACTGATTTAGCAGCACATTTATACACGACGTATTACAGAGGAAAAACTATTTATGGACAGCCGATTAAAGAAATAATCAATTCTGTTCCGAAACACTACTATCTTGATTCCATAGTTCAAGATATTAAAAATGCAAAAAATGAAATTATTAAAAACCCCGTTTATTATTGTTTAAACTTATGCAGAGTTTTACGCTTTCTGCGAGATAAAGCCGTTACCTCTAAAAAAGAAGGCGGGGAATGGGGATTGAAGCATTTGGATAGAAAATATGCGGATATTATATCTGCTTGCTTAAGTCAATACTCAGGAAGATCATATAATGATAAATTAGATATTAATCCAGAAGTATTAACATCGTTCGCTGAATACATGCTACATGAAATCAAGCAAGAGCTTGGTAATAGTTATAGACTTCTCTGAAACTACTGAAAAGGAGCAATATCATTGCAATGGAGCAAGCTTAAGTCAACACTTGAAGAATTCATATGTAGTAGTTTAAAAAACCGAATCAAACTGCATGCGACAGTCTACAGAAAATCCCATGATGGACCTAGCCGAGTTTGGATAACCCTTGATAAAAAAGAGATCTTCTCTGCATCTATGATTACATATGAGGTAGAGCATGCAAAGCTTTACGAGAAAATAAAAGCGGAAAGAAAATTGAAGCCTATTCCTTATTCTTCTGATTGGAGACAAATGTTTCATTCGAAAGAAAGAGAAGCCTTAATCAAAGCATCGAATGAAATAGATAACATGTTGATCAACCAAGGTATTTTTGATCCCTTCGATGTTTATCAACCGTTTATGGCTTACAATTCACTTGCAATCGAGGACGCAATTAAGTCACCTGATGTCTTTACTCGTGCGTTTGCGATGTTTGACAAAAGGCTCGGAAAAAGGAGATTACTAAAGATTGGATTGCCATCGAATGCACATCCATTAATCGTGAAATTTTATAAGATTAGGTGTGAAGCGGAGGGAATGTACTTATCCTGCATTAACAGAGAATAAGCTCCAGATGTGAGGAATCGATTGAAATCCAGGATCGTTCAGACAAATATATACTGCGGGTTCCTGGATAAGCTCTATAATATGTGCCTCCTTTCCTTTTTATGTGCCTCTATCTACATTTTATATGCTTTCTGAAGCAGCTTTTGTCCGCGTCCATATTTTAAATATCCACACACCTAGCATAAGAAAAAAAGAGCAACCCATTTCTGAGTCACTCTCATTCTAATCAAACAAGCATCTTGCCGGTATACTTCGCCGAAGGTCTGTAAATCGTATTGTCGCTTGCCTGTTCCAGCACATGGGCACTCCAGCCGACGATTCTGCTAGCAGAAAAAATCGGCGTAAATAATTCGGAGTTTAAGTGAATGGCTTTCATTACGGCAGCCGCATAGAATTCGACATTTGTGTAAAGCTTTCTTCCCGGCTTGTATTCTTCCAGTAGGCGAATTGCCGTTTCTTCCACATGCAACGCAAGGTCAAGCTCACTGTTGTTTCCGGCTACCTCGCTTGTCTTTTTCTGTAAAGCTACTGCTCTCGGGTCTCTCGTTTTATAAACTCTGTGCCCGAAGCCCATTAATCTGTCGCCTTTTTCCAGCTTGTTTCTTAAATAGCTTTCTGCATTGTTTTTATCTTTTATTTCATCAAGCAGCTGAATTACGCCTGAAGGAGCTCCGCCGTGAAGAGGTCCCTTCATCGTTCCAAGTGCTGAGGTGATGGCAGAAATTAAATCCGACTCTGTTGATACGGTTACTCTTGCGGAGAAAGTGGAAGCATTCATTCCGTGCTCCATCGTTAATATCATATAGGCTTCCAACGCAACAGCTTCTGCACTGCTTGGCTTTTTTCCTGTTAGCATATACAAGAAGTTTTCAACGTGGCCAAGTGAATCGGAAGGCGGCACGAGCTTTTCTCCATTCATAGAACGTTCGCGAAAAGCGATGATCGTCGGAATGGCAGATATAAGTTCCAATGCCTCCTCATTTTTTGGCGGAAATTGGTGGGAAGAATCACCGAGAGAGGAGACTACTGTTCGAAGTACGGACATATGGTCCATTTCATGAGGCAAACTGCTAATCAGCTCTATGGCTGAATCTGAAAGGCTGCGATAACCAATTAATTTTTCTTTAAATGCAGCAAGTTCTTCTGAATCTGGCTTTCTATCAAAAAGCAACAGAAAAGCCACTTCTTCAAAGCTTGAAGATACTGCGAGATCTTTTGCATCATAACCTCTATAAATTAACTGGCCTACATCGCCATCGATGTGACTGATTTTTGTTTCTGTGCAAACAATCCCTTTTAATCCAACATGTACCATCATACTACCTCCTTTGTTCTTTACATTATACGTGATATACTTTTAAAAAAAATTAAATATTCTTCATATAATTAATTAATATTATTAATCAGGAGGCTTTCATGGATTTAAAATGGCTTCAAACCTTTGTTACAGCAGCAAAAAATGAAAACTTCAGACAAACTGCCGAAACCCTTTTTATTTCACAGCCTTCGGTTACCGTTCATATGAAATTGCTTGAGAAAGAACTTGGCATTAAGCTTTTTGAAAGAAAAGGAAGACAAATCTCGCTGACGGAGGAAGGAAGACAATACCTTCCGTATGCTCTCAAACTCTTAGAGGATTATGAGGACAGCATGGCGGATCTCCATCGGTTCAGACAAGGCTATTCAAATACGCTCAGCCTTGCCATTTCACCTCTTATCGCTGACACAGTTATGCCTTATGTTTTAAAGAGATTCACCACAGTGAACCCTGAGATTGAAATAACGGTGACAATTAGTGAATCAGATGAAATTGCGAATATGATCAATGACAATCAGGCAGATATTGGCTTAAGCCTGTTGAATGCACCGCAATCCTCACTAATTTGCAGGAGCCTCTATCAGGATCCAGTGATTTTGGTAGCTCCTCATGATGGCTGGGATGAATCGGCACCTCCGATTGACTGTGCCGAGCTCTTTGAAAATAATTTATTGTTTACTCATAGCCATCCGGTCTATTGGGACGACCTGCTTAGCAATCTGAGGATGAAGTATCCATTCATTCGTACGATGAAGGTCACTCAATCCTATATTACGAAACGGTTCATTTCCGAAGGGTTGGGTGTATCCTTCCTGCCTTCTTCTATCGTTAGGCGCGAGCTGATGGAAGGACGATTAATCAAAGTAGAGTGCAACAGTATCCAATTGCCGACAACAGGGGCTTACGTCCTATTTAAGCACGAAAATGCGAAGGAAAAAAAATTCTTGGAATTTTTGTCTCATTTTCGATTTTAAGCATAAGTATAAATTCCTCTTGACCTACCTCGACTTTTTAATATACACTGGATTCAAGAAATAGTCAGAAAAATCGAAAAAGGGAGAGAGCGAGATGAAACTGTTAAATAATTTGGTAAAAAAGAAGCATTCCACTCGTTTTTTCCCGAAAGAACTAGAGGTATTTACATACTTTTAGTTCTTTTTTTATGGTTTCTGGATCGTTAAAATTGAAGGGACTTAACAAAATGATCAGGAGGAATCGGGATGACACAGTACAAGCGTGTATTAATTAAGTTAAGCGGAGGCGCACTTGCTGATCAAGACGGTAATAGCTTTGGGTCTTTAAGACTGGAGCATATCGCAAATGAAATCTTAACCATTGTAAACAGCGGAATTGAGGTCTCAGTAGTTGTAGGCGGAGGAAATATCTTCAGAGGAAATTTAGCTGCTGCTTGGGGAATCGACAGAGTCGAAGCGGATAATATCGGTACATTAGGAACAATAATCAACAGCTTGATGCTTCGCGGGGTGTTAAAAAGCAAAACTGAAAAAGAAGTCCGTGTAATGTCTTCAATTCCGGTTGCTGCAGTTGCTGAGCCGTATATCCGCTTACGTGCTGTTCATCACCTCGATAAAGGGTATATCGTTATCTTTGGCGGAGGAAATGGACAACCATTTGTGACGACTGATTATCCAAGCGTCCAACGTGCGATTGAAACAAACAGCGACGCCATTTTAGTTGCTAAGCAAGGAGTTGACGGCGTCTTTACCTGTGACCCGAAGCTGGACAAAGATGCAAAGATGTATAGCCATCTGAACTACGATGATGTTGTAACAAATAACATCAGAGTAATGGATCAGTCTGCCCTGCTGCTTGCCCGTGATTACAACCTTCCTGTTCACATCTTTAATTTTGATGAGCCTGGCGTTATGAGAAAAATATGCTTAGGTGAGCATTTAGGAACGCTGATCAATCATGAGGTAACGAGAACTATATAGATTGTATAGTATGGTTCATATCATCTGATTACCTATTCGACTGTAAGAAAGGTATCAAAAATAAACATAAACTCTAGTAAATGCCTGTATCATTTTTAGATACAGGCTTTATTTTTGTTTTTCTGTCCGTATACAAATATATTCAAACATCTTCCCCACATTATCAAACTACTCTGTTCAACAAGCCTCCCTCCTATTACAAGCAACCCCCTGTAAGAGATGACAGTGTTAAACCTTCGGATTCTATTTAATTTACATTTATTTATTGTTTTTTTACGTTTGTTTAATGCCCTTTTTACTTTTGTTTATTACAATAATCTATGTAAACAAATAAAACAGAAATAAAACGGAGGATTAAACAAAACGAATGAAACGTATAACTAAAATTTTATCAGTCGGACTTCTATCAACCTCGCTTTTAGCTGCTTGCGGGCAATCTGAAACAAATACTGAGGAAACAAAAGCAGTAGCAGAAAATTTATCATTAGAGGAAATCACTCAGAAAGCAAAAGAGGAAGGTGAAGTTGCCAGCGTTGCAATGCCTGATAGCTGGGCAAACTGGGGCGAAACGTGGAAGGAACTTGAAAGTGAATACAGCTTAAAACATAAGGATACAGATATGTCGAGTGCTGAAGAATTATCTAAATTTGAGTCTGAGGGAAAGAATGCAACCGCTGATATTGGAGATGTCGGCATTAACTTCGGTCCGTTAGCAAAGGATAAAGGACTAACACTTCCATACAAAACATCTTATTGGGATGATGTTCCAGAATGGGCAAAGGATGATGAAGGACACTGGGTTTTGGGCTACACAGGTACCATCGCATTTTTAACAGATAAGAATAACGTGAAAAATCCGCCAAAAACATGGGATGACATCTTAAATGGTGATTATAAAGTAGCAATTGGCGATGTAACAAAAGGCACTCAGTCTCAATTTGCTGTACTAGCAGCAGCAATGTCTAAAGGTGGAGATGAAAAGAATATTGAGTCCGGACTTGAATATTTCGCACAGATCGCTAAGCAAGGAAGACTATCTTCTATAGATTCTTCCATTGCCAACTTAGAAAAAGGCGAAGTCGATGTAGCTGTTGTCTGGGACTTCAATGGATTAAATTACCGCGATCAAATTGACAAAAATCGCTTTGAAGTGACGATTCCTGAAGATACATCCGTTGTAAGCGGGTATACAACTGTCATTAATAAAAATGCCAAACATCCTCATGCAGCAATGCTTGCACGCGAATATATTTTATCTGATGAAGGACAAATCAATCTAGCACGAGGATATGCACGTCCTATCCGCGATAATGTGAAACTCCCTGCTGATGTGCAAGAAAAAGTTCTGCCTAAGGATCAATACAAAAATGCAAAGCCTGTAGAAGATTTTAAGGCGTGGGATGAAACAGCGAAACAGATTCCACAATTATGGCAAGAAAAGGTTCTTATCCATGTCAAATAATAAATTAGCAATGATTATACTTGACGGCCTGCGCTTTGACGCAGCCGTTGAGCAAATGGGATATTTAGGACATTTAGTTGAAAAAGGCTTAGCCTCCCGTTACTGTGTAAAATCAGAAATACCTAGTTTATCCAGGCCCTTATACGAGGTCCTCCTAACAGGAACCCCCCCGTATAGAAACGGAATTACGACGAATCAAACAGTAAGGCTGTCCCAACAAGAAAGTTTGTTTCATTTAACAAAACGGAATGGATTAACAAATGCAACAGCATCTTACTATTGGGTGAGCGAATTGTATAACCGGGCTCCTTTCGTCATCCACGAGGATCGAATTCAGCATAACCCGGAAAAAGTGATTCAGCACGGTATTTTCTATTTTGAAGACCATTATCCCGATTCTCATTTATTTGCGGACGCACATCACTTGCTTACCGCTTATCATCCTGATTTTTTATATGTACATTCGATGAATATTGATGATATCGGCCACAAATTCACAGCCAATTCAAAAGAATACAAGGGTAGTGTTTTAATGGCAGATTCCATTCTAGCCACAGTTATTCCTGCATGGATGGAAAAAGGATATCAAATCATCGTTACAGCTGATCATGGAATGAATGATGATGGCAATCACGGCGGAACATTAAATGATGTAAGGCACGTACCTTTATTTATCATTTCAGATCAAGTCGAACCTGGAGTTTACGAAGAAGAGATTTCCCAGCTTATGATTGCTCCTATTTCATGCCAATTACTGCGGATAAAACCTTCTGCTTCGATGATCCCGCTATCATTGCCAGGGATTAAAGCAAAAGAGCTCCAGTTCGAAGAAAGGAAGTAATAGTATTGAAGCCAAAAATGAACAAATTCGCCCTCTTTACACTTTTGCCATTCTTCCTTTTGATCGCAATGTTTCTTGTCGTTCCCGTTGTTACTATGATTTCGGCAAGCTTAAGCGGTGAGAATGGCAGCGGGTGGACTTTAGGTAACTATATTGAGATTTTCATCAATCCCTTTTATTATCAATCGTTCAAAAATAGTGCCATTATCTCTTTTACTTCTAGCTTAATAGGTGTAATCATCGCTACATTTGTTGCTTACTCCTTTACGAAATTTCATTCGGCATTTCAAGAAAAATTATTGCTTTTTGTTAATATGACTTCAAATTTTGCAGGAGTTCCGCTTGCATTTGCATTTATTATTTTGCTTGGAAACAGCGGTGTTTTTACTCTCTTATTTCAGCAGTTTGGAATAGACTTATTCCAACACTTTGATTTGTATTCTTGGGCGGGCTTAACTATGATCTACGTCTATTTTCAGCTTCCTCTGGCAGTCTTACTCTTGTTTCCTATTTATAAAGGAATTGATGAGAAATGGAAAGAGGCTTCATTTTTATTAGGAGCTTCCACTTTTACCTTTTGGCGAAAAATTGGTTTTCCTTATATTCTTCCAGCTATCACTGGCACACTTAGTATTTTATTTGCCAATGCAATGGGCGCCTATGGAACTGCTTATGCCCTGGTTGGAAGTAAAATTAATCTTCTCCCTATTCGGATTGGTGCTTTAGTTTCAGGCGATATTTATGCACGACCTGAGCTTGGGAGTGCATTGGCTGTTACCCTTGCATTATTGATGATGACCGCGATGCTTGTAAATGAGTGGTTATTACGTAAGGTTCGGAGGGATATGAAGTGAAAAAAAAAGTGTGGCAGCATCGCGTGACTGTAACGATTTTTATGATGTATTTAGCTTTACCGCTTATTGCAACCTTTCTTTATTCCATTGCAACAAGCTGGACGAAAACCGTCTTGCCAGATGGATATACGTTTAAATGGTATGCAGAACTATACGGAGACCCTCGATTTGTTGAAGCGATGACCAGAACATTTCTATTAACAGTCGGGTCGATGATTGTCATTATTCTCGTTATGGTTCCTACTGTTTTTGTTATTACGGTGTATTTACCAAAGCTTGAACGATTATTGAAAATCATTGTGCTGATGCCTTATGCCATTCCAGGAGTAGTGGCAGCGGTAGGACTGATACGTGCCTATGCAGGCGGAACAATTCCGATGATTATTGTTGTGTCTGGAGCCTTCTTTGTTGCAGTTTTGCCGTTTATGTATCAAGGTGTCCGGAATAGTTTACAATCGGTTGACTCCGTCAGACTAATGGAAGCAGCAGAGCTCTTAGGTGCGTCACGTACAAAAGCATTTACTCGTGTGATTCTGCCAAATATAAAATCAGGGATTATTGTTTCCTCTATACTGGCTTTCTCCATATTATTTGGGGAATTTGTCTTAACCAATTTATTAGTAGGCGGCAGCTTTGAAACAATTCAAATCTATTTGTTCCGGCGTATGAATGAAAGCGGTCATTTATCTAGCTCAGTGGTAATTTCATATTTTATCGTACTCGTCATATTGTGCTGGTGCATTATCAGGATTAGTTCAAAAAAGAAACAAAACAAAAGGAGAAAGTCAGATGAGCTACTTAACCATTGATAAAATATCCCTATCATTTGGTAACGTTAACGTATTAAAGAATTTGTCCCTTTCAATTGAAAAAGGCGAGCTTGTTACTCTTTTAGGACCTAGCGGCTGCGGTAAGTCTTCTCTTCTGCGAACAATAGCAGGATTGACAGCAGCAAACAAAGGCAATATCAATATTGATGAACGTACAATTACACATTTGCCTCCAAAGGACCGACAAGTTGGAATGGTTTTTCAGTCTTATGCATTGTTTCCAAATATGACTGTATATGAGAACGTCGCCTTTGGTTTAAAAATGTTGAAAATGTCAAAAGAACTGATTCAAGAAAAAGTAACAGCTATTCTTCAGCTTGTTGGAATACAAGAAAAAGAGAATGCCTATCCCCATGAGCTTTCTGGAGGTCAGCAGCAAAGAGCAGCGCTGGCTCGATCGGTTGTAGTCGAGCCGAAAATATTATTGCTTGATGAGCCTTTAAGTGCATTAGATGCCCAAATCCGGAAGAATCTTCAAACCCAGCTTCGTTTAATTCAACAAAAATTAGGCATTACGATGATTTTTGTCACACATGACCAGGAAGAAGCAATGGCGATCTCAGACCGGATTTATTTAATGAATAATGGAGAAATCGCGCAAGTTGGAACTCCAGAGGAATTATATACGAAACCAAACAGTGAATTTACCGCTCGCTTCATTGGAAATTATAACGTATTAACTCGTGCTCAGATTGACTGCATCTTCAATTCAAAGCATGAGTTTACAGGAGAGACGTTTGCAATTCGCCCCGAGGCGTTCAATGCCGAATCTTCGAAGGCTTGCTTTTCCATAAACGGAAAAGTACAGGACATTACGATATTAGGCAATATCGTTCGTTATGAGCTAAAAGTAGGCGGAGTATCCATCATGGTAGAGCAATTGCATCATTCAAATAAACGAATCATGTATAATGAAGAAAAAACCCTATTCATAGAAAGAGAGGATGTGATTTCCTTTCAATGAATCATCTAACAGAAGAAAGGAAGCAATCTATTTTAGTAGAGCTAGAGGATAAAGGAAAAGTGTTTGTTAACTTTCTTGCTGAACAACTGGGGGTTACCCCTGAAACGATTCGGCGTGATCTTGCCTCTCTTGAAGAACAAAGGCTGATAAAGCGTGTACATGGAGGAGCAGTTCCTTTTCGAGGAGAGAGGCTTGAGCCTTCTTTTGAAAAAAAACGAAAAATCAGGCAACAGGAAAAACAGCGCATAGGAGAAGCAGCAGCAAAATGCATCGAATCAAACGATACGATTATTATAGACGTCGGAACAACAACATTGGAATTATGCCACGCCATTAAAGATGTAGAGAATGTGACGATAGTAACCAATTCATTAAAAGCAGCTTCAGCCTTAAATGACCGATTGGAGAAAAAAGCTTTTTCCGGGAAAATAATCATCCTTGGCGGTATGCTGAATACATCTCAACAATCGATAAAAGGATCTTTAACTGCCCAAATGCTTGAAGCATTTCGTGTCGACAAAGCTTTTATTTCATGCGGCGGTATTTCCCGAGGATTCGTAAGCGATTTTGATATTGAAGAAATTGAAATTTCGAAAATGATGATGAGTATTACACGTGAAAGTTATTTATTAGCAGATCATTCAAAAATCAATAAAGAAGCTTTTTACCTTATAGGGGAGCTTTCCTTATTTAACTGGATAATAAGCGACATTCAGCCGGATAAGGAATGGCAAAGCTTGTTAATAGACAATGAAGTTACGTGGATTACAGCTTAGGAGGAGCTCTAAATGAAGGTAGACTACCATGTGCATCTGGAAGAAGGCCCTTACTCAATGCGTTGGCTGGATAGAACAAACAAAGCCATTGAATATTTTGAGTCCGCTCCTTTTTCAAAACATACAGTCGAATGGCTTGCTTTCAGCAGGCAGCGACTGCATAAACGTTTAGAAGAGGGAGCCTATTCTTCCTATTGGCTCGATTTTTATTTGCTTGAAGCATTGCGTAAAGGGATCAAAGAAGTTGGAATTGTTGATCATTTATATCGCTTCACCGAAACGAAACAATATTATGAAAAGTATATGCATCTTGGTAATGATCAACTTGGAACACTACAAAAAACATGGTTACATCAAGTGATGAACCAATCGATATCTGCTTTTACTAATACAATACATCAAGCAAAAGAACGCTGGGCAGAAAAAGGTGTAACATTAAGAATCGGAATAGAAGCTGATTATTTTGAAAGCGGGGAAGAAGAGCTCAATAATCTTTTATCCCTAGGAAAGTGGGACTACATAATTGGTTCTGTACATTTTTTAGATGGCTGGGGCTTTGATAATCCGGAAGCAAAATCTTTATTTGACGAACGAAATCTTGAAGATTTGTACGATCGTTTTTTCAAAACAGTAGAAAAAGGTATACGTTCAAATCTTTTTCATATATTTGCACATCTCGACAATCTTAAGCTATTTAACTATCGTCCTGATGAAAACCGTTTAGTTCCTTATTATCACAAAATTGCAAGAGCATTAAAAGAGACCTCTACGGCAACAGAAATTAATGCTGGATTATATTATCGATATCCTGTTAAAGAGATGTGCCCAAGCCCATTGTTTCTGCAAATTTTAGCGCAGTATGAGATTCCAATGACCATATCTTCTGATTCTCATTTTCCCGATGATCTCGGCAATTACGTAGAGCAAAACTCGCAAACCCTCAAACAGCATGGAATAAAATCGATTGCCACATTTAATCAAGGAATGAGAAAACTAGTTTCTATTTAGGATCAGGTTAACGAGATTAAAAAGCTGGTTCCATTTTCAATGGAGCCAGCTTTATTGATTAAAACTTTTTCGCGCCTAAATAACGCTGTTTCCAATAGCTTGTGGTCATATCGCTGGTCGTTACGCCGTCTGATCCAGCATGAATAAATTTGTTATCTCCTATGTAAACACCCATATGTGAGGGACCTGATTTATAAGTTGAGAAATAGACGAAATCCCCAACCGCAGGCGATGATACTTTGTCCATCATGTTCCAATAACCAGCAGTACTTGTTCTTTGCACGCTTTTTTGTTTATTGATGATGTACCAAATGAATCCGCTGCAATCAAATCCGGAAGGACTCGTACCTCCCCATTTGTACGATGTTCCGATGAGTGAGCGCGCATCATTGACAAGCTTGTCCGTGTTCAATGATGAATGCGAAGCTGGTTTGTCAGATTCACTAACATTATCTTGTCGAATATTTTCTCCATTTTTCGTTCTAACCTTCAAAACCTGTCCAATCCGAATAAGATCAGTTTTCAATCGATTGGTTTCCTTTAGTTCATTGACAGACATGCCGAATTTTTTGGCAATCTTCCACAGGCTGTCCCCGCTTACAACTTTGTATGTAGACGATGATGGAGCTTTAGATGGCGCTTTTGATTTTTCATTGATTTTCAGTGTTTGCCCGATATAAATATTGTCAGACTTAAGCTTGTTCTCTAGTTTGATTTGATTAACTGAGACACCGTATGTCTTTGAATATTTCCATAATGTATCACCTTTTTTCACTTTTACGCTAGCTGCAGACGCAGCTCCCGCAAATAATGACGATCCCAACAAAACAGTAGCAGAAACTGTAATTATATGTTTTTTCATGATTTCCTCCCTATGTAATAATACATATCTATTATAAGGAGGCGTTTACACAAGAAATAGACTTGACTTCATGCGACAAATTACTTAGTAATTCGCAGAAAAAAGTTTTTTATTAGGGTTGTTAAATATTTCATTTTCATTTCAAAGGTTGCATTCGTGTAACTGTAATTCATCCTAAAACAAAGCTGCCTGAACGTGTACAGGCAGCTTCAGAAGAGGAAAGGATCGTAAATTAAAGATACCGGCGATGGACTCCTTTGCCATCATACGAAAATAACACAGGTTTTTCTTCCAGAATGGTTTCGACATGGACGCTTCTTCCCCAAAGCTGATACAAATAGGGCAGAACCTTTTCCAAATATTTCAAATCGAGCTCAATGCCTTCATAGACATGCTTAATAAAAAGCTCATTATTTTTTAAATAATCACCATCTGTCACCATCAAATATGGAAAACCGCCATTCACCCTCATGCTGACAAGCTGGTCTCTTACCCCTTCCCACTCTTTATCTACTATTTTATAATCCCTGCCTTGCTTTTGGAATAAATAGAGATCTTCCCTCATGACAAGATCCTTCGTTAAGTAATTGCGAATAAAGGAAATATCCGATTCGATCTCTCTTACTTCAAACATTTTTTCTCTACCCGAATTCGGCTCTACTCCGATTTTTTTCATTTCTTCTGTCGGGTTATTATACCGTTCCTCTATATCTTCAAAGATCTTCAACCCCAAATAGTACGGATTAATACCTGTTTTTGACGGCTGAACCACCCCTGCATTCAGCTTTGAATATTCGATCGATTCATCTGAAGTTAAGTCCAGCTCGCGGAGAATTCGCTGATGCCAAAATGACGCCCATCCCTCATTCATTATTTTTGTTTCCAGCTGCGGCCAAAAATAAAGCATTTCTTCCCTCATCATCGTTAAAATATCACGCTGCCACGGCTCCAGTTCTCTTGAGTGCTCCTCAATAAACAACAAAATATCCTTTTCCGGACTTGGTGGAAAGAGCTTTTTCTTCTTTTCCTTGCTTCTTCTCGTTTTTTGTGCGTCTAATCCCCATAAATCATCATAGGGGGTCTGCTTTTCTTCCTGTTCAGGCTCCTCGTCATCCATGCTCCAAGTAAGCTTTGGACGAACTAGGGAAGGGTCAATGTGTTCCTGAACAGCCAGAACTGCGTCGAGAAAAGACTCTACCTCTTTCGTTCCATGAATTTTTTCGTAATGCTTGATTCGATCAGCTGTAGCGGCCATGCTCTCTACCATATCTCGTTTCGTATTTTGAAACCGGCAATTATTTTTAAAAAAATCACAATGAGCAAGTACATGGGCAACGATCAGTTTATTTTGAATTAACGAATTGCTGTCTAACAAAAACGCATAGCAAGGATTGGAGTTGATGACAAGCTCATATATTTTGCTCAATCCCAAATCGTAATGAAGCTTCATCTTATGAAACTGCTTACCAAAGCTCCAATGCGAAAACCTGGTCGGCATCCCATAAGCTCCAAAAGTATAAATAATTTCAGCGGGACAAACTTCATATCTCATCGGATAATAATCCAGACCAAATCCTTTGGCGATTTCCGTAATTTGTCCGATTGCCTGATGCAGCTCTTTATTTTCCTCCACATTCAAAAGCGTTCCCCCCCATATGGACTTATCCTTAAGTTTATGAATAAAACCCAAAAAAATGAAATGTACAAAAAGATCAAAGCAAATAAAAATCGACATAAAAAGCGATACCCGTGATTGGAATCGGGTATCGCTTTTTATAAGCGAAAAACGTTAATTGCTATAATATTTTTTGTTAAGGGGTCAAAATAAACCTCTGCATGAGCCGAATATGTTTCGTTGTTACGCTTAACAGTAACGCGAAAAACATCCTTTGTCTGTTCCTTGTTGACTTCAGTTCTGCCGATATATTTGTATTCCGTAAGTTTTGAACCCTTGAATTTATCTTCCAGAGCACCCCATGCAATCTTTTTCCACCTATCGTAAGCAACAGACTGCCCTTCTTCAGAAAAACTTTTTATGGAAAAAGAAGCTAAAAGAAGAACGCAGAAAAACAATGTCAGAACAAACGGAAACCTTTTCATATTGATCTCTCCAAAAAGTTGTTTCTCTTATCGTTCCCGTAAATACATAAATCATGCAAAAGAATAATTCAATCATTACGCCACTTTATGTATGCCTTTAATTGCTAAAGCAGAGCAGCAACCCATCCAACTATTCCCCGAAAAAAAGCAGAGAAAAAGCACAAACTAATTACAACTCCTACAAAGGAGGGGAAACGTATGGACATTGCAGATTACGACAAAGCATTGTATTATACACACCGATCACAATGGGATAATTTACTAATTCTCATGGTGCGTACGAATGACGATCTGTTATCGAAACGAATTGAACACTTTTTACACGCCTATAACTTCGAGGCAGACGACAGCATAGTCGAAAAAACGCTCTACACTCTGCTCCATTATATCGACCATGCACTGACAGAACAGGGAAAATTCGAACCAATATTAACATAAAGAGATAAAATCTGGCCTAAATATCAATGAAATTTTAGGCCAGCTTTATTGATTTCTGTGACTTAATCTAGACCGGGTTTACTTGCGGTTATTGGATTTTGTTTGTGATCTTGACCTGGTTATTTGTGATTTATGGATTATTTTTGCGATCTTGACCTGGTTATGCGCGATCTTGACCGGGTTATGCGGATTTCCTTACTTTATGCGCGATTTTCTTACTTTATGCGCGATCTCGACCTGTTTCGCGCGGTTTTCTGATTTTATGCGTGATCTTGACCTGGTTATGCGCGATTTTCTGATTTTATGCGCGATCTCGACCTGGTTATACACGATTTTCTTACTTTATGCACGATCTCGACCTGTTTCGCGCGGTTTTCTGATTTTATGCGCGATCTTGACCGGGGTATGCGCAATTTTCTGATTTTATGTGTATCTTGACCGAGTTACGCGCGATTTTCTTACTTTATGCGCGATCTCGAACAAGTAGCGCGCGGTCTTTAATCTATATTCTGGTCTTAGGTCGTTACCTTTCACAGCCGATCCTCTTCACTTTTATTTTTGTGAAGCGGTCATTTTTGCATACATTATAAGTTCTTCCATTACTTCCTTAATACCGGCTTCTGCATCCTCCGTTAACGTTCGGTTTTCATAATCGAAGTTGATTGGATCCAGAACGAGCTGTTTAGGGATGACATTGGCATATACTCCTCGCATGACCGTTCTCATGTTTGTTAATGCGTTGATTCCGCCTTTTCCGCCGCCGGCTGCTGCAATGATCCCGACAGGCTTGTGAGCAAATTGTTCAAAGCTTAAGAAATCAATCGCATTTTTTAATGCTCCGCTCATACCGCTGTGGTATTCAGGAGATAATAAAACGACGGCGTCAGATTGTTTTACTGTTTCTCTTAGTTTTGTGACATTTTCTAAAGAATATTGTTGTTCTTCTCCGTTAAAAATCGGCAAAGCATATTCGCTTAAATCAAAATATTCAGTTTGGTACGTATTGGCGATGTAATCAGCTGCGATTTTCGTTCTGCCTTTTTTTCTTGGGGTTCCGTTAATTACGGTTACTTTCATTTTTCCAGCTCCTTATACTTTTTCTTGGTATTTCACGGCAAATAGCGCAGCCTGTGTCCGGTCCGAAAGCTGAAGCTTTGACAATAGATTAGACACATGCGTTTTTACCGTTTTTTCCGTAATAAATAAAGAAGAAGCGATTTCTTTATTGCTTTTGCCTTTTGCAATTTCATTTAAAACATCGGCTTCTCTTTTTGTTAAAAGGTTCATTTTTTCTTTCTCTTCATTCAATGACATGTGGTCAAACACTAGTGATATGATTTTCGAATCAAGCTTGGATTTACCTAGATGCACTTCACGAATGGTTTCTAACAGCTCCTCGGGCTCTACGTCCTTCAAGTGATACGCTTTTGCGCCTGCCTGAATCGCCGGAATGACATGCTCCTGATCCGCGTAGCTTGTTACGACTACGATTTTGACGGAGGAATCACGTTTCAGCAGTTCCTTTGTAGCCTCAACCCCATTCATATCAGGCATGGATAAATCCATCAAAACGACGTCAGGCTTCATCCTGCTCACAACATCAATGGCCTCTTTGCCGTTCGCTGCTTCTCCTACAACTTCGATATCTGTTTGTGTTTTAAAGAAAAAAAGCAGGCCTTTTCTCACCATATGGTGGTCATCTACAATCGCAACTTTAATTTTCATGATCCTTTCTCCTCTTTCTCCGGGCTGATTATCGGCAAAGCCACTCTAATTTTTGTCCCTTTATTTTTTGCTGTTTTTACTGAAAACTTGCCGCCATATTTTTTGGTCCGGTCTTCCATTCCTTTTATGCCTAAGCTATGGATTTGAGCGTCCGGATCATAGCGAAAACCGATTCCGAAGTCTTCAATTTCCAAAAGGAGCTGCCCCTTCAATGAGATAATCGTTACAAACGCCTTGTCAGCTTGTGAATGTTTTTTGCAATTATTTAAAGCTTCCTGTGTGATCCTCCATATAAGCTCTTCTTCTTTAGCTGAAAGTGCAATGCTTCCTGTTACAGTAAGCTCAACCGGGAGTCCGATGAGTGAAGCGTAGTTTTCGATGGCTTCGACGATCCCGTTTTTTAGTCCTTCTGATCGCAATTCCCATATCAATGACTTCATTTCAGCAAGCGCGTCACGTGACAGAAGCTGTATAAAATTGAGCTGCTCCAAAAGAGATTCGTCGAGTGTCGTTTCTCGAGCCGCCTTGGCAGTCAGGCTTATGCTGAAAAGAATTTGATTAACAGAGTCATGAAGATCCTGAGCCAGTCTGTTTCTTTCCTTCAGTACTACATTTTGCTGTTCAATCTCACTTAACCGGATTCGTTTCACTGCCGTTCCAATTTGCAAAGCAACTGCTTCCAACAGTGCAAGCTCTTTTTCACTGTATTGATTTTTATTTGGAGATGCCACATTCAGAAGCCCGAATCTCTTTTTTTGATCCCTCAGCGGAACTGTCGCATGATGTGTTATCCCCTCTGTATCGCCAGTTTTTTGTTTGATTGCATGATAGATACGTTCGCAGTTGATAATATTAGTCGCTGATTTTAGCCTTCCATTCCAATATTGGTCAATACAATAGCAATTGCTGTCACACATCAGCCTGCAGTTTTCCCAAGAGAGAGCTTCAGGCAAGGCCGAGTGAGCAGCCAATTCAAACGTTCCATTATCCGCCACCAAGAAAATCCATCCCGTTTTGAAGCCAGTCAGATCCAACAATTTTTTCAGGACTTCATTTAAGACGATTTGTAAATCGTTCCCTTGATTAAGAGTTTCGGCAATTTCCTTTAATGTTTTTAATTCAGAAGGGCTTTCACTCATTGGTTTCTCTCTCCACTTGTCTTTTTACTTATTATAACAAGTTAGCTCAGCTCTTACCCTTTACAATTAGAACGAATTTTTCTAAGACTTTTGAATGAAAAAAAATCACCAGCTGCTAAGAGCCGGTGATTTTTTCTGATTATTTTGTTGTAGTTTGAGCGACGATGTCTTCCACTTTCTTCATTACGGCATCCTGCAGCTTCTCAAGGCGGTCATTGCTATCTTCTAGCGAATCACCTTTAACTGCAAAATAAAATTTTACTTTAGGCTCTGTTCCTGAAGGACGCAGGCAGAACCAAGATCCATCCTCCAGAAAATATTTTAAAACGTTAGATTTCGGTAAAGAAATAACTGTTTTGTCGCCATTTACAAGCATCGTTTTTTCGCTTATTTGATAATCTTCTTGGGATACAACTGATTTGCCGGCAATTTCAAGCGGCGGCTGATTTCTAAAGGTCGCTAAAATTGTGGCGATTTGCTCAGCACCTTCTTTTCCCTTTAACGTAAGCGATTTAAGGCCTTCTTTATAATATCCGTACTCTTTAAAAATCTCAATTAAACCATCGTACAAGGATTTTCCTTGTTTTTTATAAAAGGCACTTACCTCAACAGCCATAATTGCTGCTTGGACAGCATCCTTATCGCGGGCAAAGTCTCCAATTAAATAACCGTAACTTTCTTCGTATCCAAATTGGAAGATGTATTCACCGGTTTCTTCGTATTCTTTGATTTTTTCGCCAATAAATTTAAACCCTGTTAACGTATCAACTGTATCTAGATTGAATGATTTGGCTATATCTCTACCAATTTCACTCGTCACGATTGTTTTGACGACTACACCATTTTCAGGAAGGGTGCCAAGACGTTTTTTCTCAGAAAGCAAGTAATGAAGCATCAGGGCTCCAGTTTGGTTTCCTGTTAATACTTCGTATTTTCCTTCGTTATTTTTAACGGCAACCCCAAGGCGGTCGGCATCCGGGTCTGTACCGATTAAGAGATCCGCATCATGCTGTTCGCCTAATTTAATCGCATATTCAAATGCAGCGTGTTCTTCCGGGTTTGGAGACTCAACAGTTGAAAAATTAGGATCAGGAAGCTCTTGTTCCGGCACGACAATCACATTGTCATAGCCGAGAGCAGACAAGCCTCGTCTTACTGGTTTGTTCGCTGTGCCGTGAAGCGGTGTGAACACGACTTTTAAGTCTACTTCTTTTGAAAGGTTTGGATTCACAGAGATTGTTTTCAGTTTTTCAGTAAAGGCACTATCAATCTCTTCCCCGATGATTTCAATAAGATTTTTTTCCTTTAATTCTTCTTCTGATTTCACTTCAATATCCAGTTCATTTTTCACAGCATTGACTTGCTCGATGACAATGTCAGCCATAGCCGGTGGAATCTGTCCGCCATCATCGCCGTAAACCTTAAACCCATTGTATTCAGGAGGATTGTGGCTTGCCGTGATAACAATTCCGGCAGCAGCATTCAATTCCCTTACCGCAAATGACAATTCAGGTGTTGGTCTCAGTTCATCAAAAACGTAAGCCTTTACGCCCTCTGTTGCCAGCGTTTTCGCTGCTTCAATAGCAAATTCAGGAGATTTATGACGAGAATCGTAGGCAATCACGACACCTTTTTCTTTTGCTTCTTCTCCTTGTTTAATCAAATATTGGGCGAGTCCGTAAGAGGCTTTACGAACAGTGTAAATATTCATCCTGTTCGGTCCTACGCCAATTTCCCCTCTCATACCGCCTGTTCCAAATTCAAGATTCTTGTAAAAACAATCTTCAAGGGCTTTTTCATCTTCTCGTAAATTTTCGAGAAGTGTTTTTAATTCCTGGTCTAATTGTTCTGCATTTGTCCAGCGTTCGTAACTTTCATTCCAGCTCATATTTTGCCCTCCCAGTTTTTTAGAAGTTTTCATTTTATATGTAAGCTGTATAATTGCATTCCTAATCTGTTTTGATAGGGATGCTGCATTATACTGGCAATTTTATTATACAACGAAACACAATAAGACTGACATAGTAGATTTTGTCTAATTTCGACATAACTAGTATGCCAGTCGCATTACCTTTTGAGCATTCCAGTGAAGAATCATGCTTCTTTTGGCTGCACGGCTTCTTGAAGATATGTGTTTAAGTGATCTATATTTTTCTTTTTTTCTTCGTGCGACCAGTTTAGTTTACTACTCATCGCTTCTGCAACAGCTTCTTTGTGGCTGTTTACCCAATGAATGTCAAAATAAAGTGCACCCGTCCTCCGGATAAAAAAATCCTCTAAGGTCGTAGTCATTTCCTCTGATATGCTGTAGTCCAACTGGGCAAGAACGTATGCTGGCATTCCTAGGCAGACAGCTTCGTCTTTCATAATACGTACCCGATCATATACCGAACTGACGTTGGAACCGAAGCGTTTGGCCAGCTGTTTTGCTTCTTCCTCTGACAATCCGATGGACATGCCTTCTTTTACTTTAGCCTCGAGAAAAGACTCCAGGTTCTTTGCACCTCCTACGTGTCCCCCTGAAATCGGCATCGACTTCGTTTTGCCGGGACCGTGGTCCTTTTCTCCTTCTTTGATAAGCAGGTCGTTCACAACATCTACAATCTGCTCTGCCATTTTTCGATAGCCGGTCAATTTTCCGCCAGCAATCGTGATGAGGCCGGAATGTGAGCTCCAAATCTCGTCCTTCCTGGAGATTTCAGATGGGTCTTTACCTTCTTCATGAATAAGCGGACGTAGTCCCGCCCAGCTCGATTCTACGTCTTCGGCTTTCACCTTAAGATCAGGAAACATATAATTGATTGATTCAATAATATACTCTCTGTCTTGGACACTCATTCTCGGCCTTTCCAGTACATCCCCATATACTGTGTCCGTTGTTCCCACGTATGTTTTTCCTTCTCTCGGAATCGCAAAAACCATTCGGCTATCGGGTGTATCAAAATAGACAGCTTGTTTTAGAGGGAATATTGATTGATCAAAGACTAAATGGACTCCCTTCGTATGCTGAAGGTGTTTCCCCTCTTTACTGCGGTCTTTTTCTCTCAGCTCATCGACCCAAGGTCCTGTTGCATTGACGATTTTTTTCGCATACACGTTGTATGTTTTCTTCGTTTTTACATCTTGGATAACGACCCCGACAACTTTGCCATTTTCATAGAGAAACTCCTGAGCCTTTGCGTAGTTGACGGCTTCTGCACCATATTTAACCGCCTCCTTGAGCACTTCGATCGTCAACCTGGCATCGTCTGTCCGATACTCGACGTAATAGCCACCGCCTTTTAACCCTGTTTCTTTAATGAGCGGCTCTTTTTCCAATGTATCTTTAGTGTTCAGCATTTTTCTTCTCTCCGATTTTTTGACTCCAGCCAGAAAGTCGTAAATCCTTAGACCGATTGAAGTGGAAAATTTCCCAAATGTCCCACCTTTGTGCAAAGGAAGAAGCATCCATTCAGGAGTCGTGACATGCGGACCGTTTTCATAAACAACCGCTCGTTCTTTTCCAACCTCCGCTACCATCTTCACTTCAAATTGCTTCAAATAACGCAAGCCTCCGTGAACGAGCTTGGTAGACCTGCTTGAGGTTCCTGCAGCAAAATCCTGCATTTCGCACAATGCCGTTTTCATGCCTCTGGATGCGGCGTCTAGAGCAGTTCCCGCCCCCGTAATCCCACCGCCAATAATGAATAGATCGTACGTCTCTTTCGTCATATTTTCCAATGTTTGCTCCCTGTTCATTGCTGAAAAAACCATGCTTTCTTCCTCCTTTAATCGGCAAGAAAACAAAAAGAGACCGCAGAATACCCAAAGTAAGCTTCCTTACTTCGGTTCTGCGGTCTCTCCAAATCTCCTACCGATCTATTAACTTGTTTTTATTATAACATAGGAATCTAATTATTTAAAAG
Organism: Bacillus gobiensis; assembly: GCF_001278705.1. Taxonomy (GTDB): domain Bacteria; phylum Bacillota; class Bacilli; order Bacillales; family Bacillaceae; genus Bacillus; species Bacillus gobiensis. Next base: position 447,695 of record NZ_CP012600.1, on the reverse strand, counting down.
CCATTGCTGCTTTGACAGCTTTTTTCCAACCTTGATAAAGCTCATCTTTTTGCTGCGCAGCCATGTTAGAATCAAACCTTTTTTCAAGTTTCCAATGATTTTTGATTTCTGAAGAATCATTCCAAAAGCCGACTGCGATTCCAGCTAAATACGCAGCACCGAGAGCAGTTGTTTCATTGATTTCCGGACGTTCAACCGGAACGCCAAGCAGATCTCCTTGAAATTGCATCAGAAAATCATTTTTTACCGCGCCGCCGTCTACTCGTAGGGTCTTTAATGAAATTCCAGAGTCCTTCTCCATCGCATCCAACACGTCTTTTGTTTGATAGGCTAAAGATTCCAAGGTTGCACGCACAAAGTGCTCCTTAGAGGTGCCTCTTGTTAATCCAAATACTGCACCCCGAACGTCGCTGTCCCAATACGGTGTTCCCAGTCCGACAAATGCGGGTACTACATATACACCGTCTGTTGATCCCACTCTCTTTGCATAATTTTCACTATCCTTTGAATCCTTAAACATTCGCAGACCATCACGGAGCCATTGAATCGCTGAACCAGCCACAAAAATGCTTCCTTCCAGTGCGTATTCGATTTTTCCATCAATCCCCCATGCAATCGAGGTCAGAAGCCCATGCTCCGATTTAATCGCCTTCTCTCCTGTATTCATCAGCATAAAGCAGCCGGTACCGTATGTGTTTTTTGCCATTCCTTCCTCAAAGCAGGCCTGCCCGAACAAAGCGGCATGCTGGTCGCCAGCGGCACCTGCAATCGGAATGCTTTGCCCGAAAAAGTGATAATCGACCGTCTTTGCGTAGACATGCGAAGACGGTTTTACGTCAGGAAGCATCGATTTTGGAACATCCAGGATTTCGAGAAGCTCGTCATCCCACTCGAGTTCATGAATGTTGTACATTAACGTTCTTGATGCGTTCGAATAATCGGTGACATGCGCTTCTCCGCCCGACATCTTCCAAATTAGCCACGTGTCGATCGTACCGAACAAAAGCTCGCCCTTTTTCGCCTTTTCTCTTGCTCCTTCAACGTTGTCCAACAGCCATTTCACCTTTGTGCCTGAAAAATAAGCGTCGATCAAAAGCCCTGTTTTGTCTCTAAACTTATCATTATACCCCCTATTTTTCAGCTCTTCACAAATTTCTGAGGTTTGCCTTGATTGCCACACAATGGCGTTGTATATCGGCTGACCTGTATGTTTATCCCACACGACAGTCGTTTCCCGCTGATTTGTAATTCCTATCCCTTCTATCTGATTTGCCGCTATACCCGATTCGGAAAGCGCAGATGCGATAACTGCTAAAACGGATCCCCAGATTTCATTGGCATTATGCTCAACCCATCCGGATTTCGGAAAAAACTGCTTGAATTCCTTTTGAGCGGTATGAACTATTTTCCCTTCTTTGTTAAATAATATCGCCCTTGAGCTAGTCGTTCCTTGATCAATTGCTAATATATACGTTTCCATGCTGTCTCCCCCTATATATTTTTCACGTTAGTATTAGCGCTTTCATTTTGGTTCTTCCCGACGAAATACAGGCTGATAAACATAATAGCAGCTATAATAAAAACAGCCCAGAAGCTGCTGCTCATTTTCCCTTCAAATACGGCCCCGTAAAATACACCGGCCATAGCCCCTCCTAGTAAAGGACCAGCTACAGGCACCCATGCATATCTCCAATTCGAAGCACCTTTACCTGCGATCGGTAAAAGAGAATGCGCAATTCTCGGACCTAAATCACGAGCCGGATTAATGGCATAGCCAGTTGTCCCCCCTAAAGAAAGTCCGATGCTGACCACCAACAAACCGACGATTAAAGGATTTAACCCTTCTGTAAACTGATTCGCACCGATGGCGAATATACTTAAAACAAATATGAAAGTCGCTAATGTTTCACTTAAAAGGTTGGCAAACACATTTGGGATTGCAGGCCCGGTTGAAAAAACAGCAAGCTTTGCCTCTTGATCCTTCGTTGCTTTCCAATGAGGAAAATACTGCAAATAGACGAGCGCTGCACCGATAATCGCCCCAATCATCTGTGCCGCAAGATAGGCAGGTACCTTACTCCAGGCAAACTCACCGTTTATTGCCAGCCCTAAAGTAACGGCTGGATTTAAATGAGCTCCGCTGATTCCTCCAACAGCGTAAACAGCCATTGCAACACCCAGCCCCCAGCCAAATGTAATTACAATCCAGCCAGATTGATGGGCAAATGATTTTTTTAAATTTACCCCTGCAACAACTCCACCGCCAAAGACGATAATCAAAGCCGTTCCTATCACTTCACCCCAAAAAGCACCCATATTGTTTCCCCTTTCTGTATGCTGCTCTTTGTGTAATATCCACGGTTCAGAGACATAGAAAAATCCACAACAAACATCCTTTACAATTTCCGGTAAAGTGTTTGTTGTGGATCTCCGATTCTCCATCACGAGATATTAACTTGGTACTATCGTAACAAATTGTGAAAGCGCTGTCAATATGTATTTAAATGTATCTGCTATTTCCAAAGCCTTGTATTCGATGTCGTTACTGTCGCGGCTCCAGCTTCCAACGCCTGTTGAATATTTTCTTCCGTTCGAATGAAGCCTCCCGCTAAAATCGGAATCCCTGTTTTTTCCTTTACCTCTTTGATCAATAACGGAACAACGCCTGGCAGAACTTCAATAAAATCCGGCCTATATTTTTTGACGAGCTCGATGCTTTTATCCATAGCTCCTGTATCAAGCAAAAACATCCGTTGAATCGCCAAAACCTTCTTTTGCTTAGCTTTTGCTATGACACTCGTTCTGGTAGAAAGAATTCCCGCCGGCTTTAACTCCTGGCATATAAATTCAGTCCCGTATTCATCATGCTTAATCCCTTGAATAAGATCGACATGAACGAGCAATTTTTTATTATTGCTCTCCGCAGCTCTTAAAATACCCTTTAACTGCCCAAGATGAACGTCCAAAAGCACACCATAGCAAAAATCATTCTTTAGAAATTCATCAAACTGCTTCATATTTCGTATGGCTGGCAAAATCTTTTGGTTATGAAACTCCATCGCTTGTCTCCTCCATTGTTGTTTTCGAAAAAAATCGCCGAAAGCTAATTATCCTTGCGGCGAAAGCAACTGTTTGTCCTGTGCTTCACATTATACCCGGGAAAGAACCTTCTCGACACTTTCTGTCAACGTTGTTACAAGATAAGAATAGTCTTCCTCCTTCAGATTAAGCGGAGGGGCAAGCTGCAATACATTGTTGTAACCAGCAACAGTGTCGCCGTTCTTTCCGATAATTAGGCCTTTTTCTTTGCTCTTTTCGATGATTTGATTCAACCACTCCACCTGAGCAGGTTCTTTTGTCTCCTTGTTTTTTACAAGCTCGATTCCGATTAAAAGCCCGATACCCCTGACATTTCCAACGTAATCTAACGTTTCTAATTTTTTGAGATCTGCCAAAAGCCTTTCACCCAGCTTGCTTGATCGCTCAAATAAATTCTCATTTTCCATAATTTCGAGGTTTTTCAAGGCGAGCGCACAAGCTGCAGGATTTCCGCCAAAGGTATTTACATGACGGAAACGATCGTAAGCATCATTTCCTGAAAATTGTTCGAAAATTTCCTTTTTCACAGCTGTCGCTGATAGCGGAAGATATGCGCTTGTTATACCTTTTGCCATGGTAATAATATCGGGCTTCACGTCATAATTCATAAAGCCAAATGGTTTTCCCGTCCGGCCAAACCCGCATATCACCTCATCGCTAATGAGCAGAGCATCGTGAGCTTCGCAAATTTCCTTCACTCTTTTCATATATCCCTTTGGAGGTATGAGAATGCCTCCCCCCGTAATGACAGGCTCCATTATAACTCCGGCGATCGTTTCGCTCAATTCCCACGTCATCACCTGGTCAATTTGCTCCGCACTCTCAAGTGTTTCTTCATCTTCCGGGCGGCGGTAAAGATCCGGCGGAGCGACATGAAGAAATCCTTGGGTCAATGGTTCATATTTGTATTTCCGCTGCGCTTGCCCTGTTGCACTAAGGGTTCCTAAAGTATTCCCATGATAGGCGCGGTATCTTGCGATAAATTTATGCTTAGACGGCTTGCCTTTTTGGGCATAATATTGCCGTGCGATCTTAAACGCCGTCTCATTCGCTTCGGATCCGCTATTTGAAAAGAAAAAAACATAGTCACCATCTAGCCATTCATTAAGCTTTTCGGCAAGCTGTATTGCGGGCACGTGGCTGTTCGTTAATGGATAGTAGGGCATTTCCTTCAGCTGCTCGTATGCGGCTTCCGCAAGCTCTTTTCTTCCGTATCCGACATTGACGCACCAAAGGCCTGACATGGCATCTAAATACTTTTTTCCGCTAATATCCGTCACCCATGATCCTTCCGCTTTCTCAATCACTAAGCCTTTTTCATGATTCGCACCTTTCATTGCATGCCAAACAAATTGCCCGTCCTTCTTGTTCAAATCTTGAAATTGCTCTGTTTTTTCCAAAGTCATCAACTCCATTTTCAGATTGGATTTATCCCGCACGAGGCGGGTAACAATCAGCAATTGCAACGGATAGCTAGCTAAAAACATCCTGCTGATTGGCAGTTCACTTTATCAAAAACAGGCTGGCATATTGTGCATAAACTTGGTGTCGCTGCCAATCCTAGTTTATGTATTAAAAGACTATAAAATAATCCACATAAGTATAGGAAGCGTAACGATGCTTAATACTGTACTGATAAATGTGGCGCTTGATACCACTTCCGGTTTAGTTTGAAATTGTACAGCCATCAGCGTCGTATTAGCAGCAGTTGGCATGGCCGCAACTAAAATCATAATCTGCTTTGTCATATCATCAACCGGGAGTATAAACGTACAACCGTAAGCGATGATTGGTGAAATGATGAGCTTAAGAATCAATGAATACGAAATCATGCTGTATTCAATATTTCTAAATGAAATTAAAGCAAGCTGCATTCCGAGAATAATCATGATTGTTGGAATCGTTGCATCTGCAACCATATGTACCGCTGTCATTATTTCTTCGCTTAATGGAATATGCAGCAGCTGGAATACGACTCCGGCGATGGCACCGTAAACGACCGGCATTTTCGTTACCTTCGCTATGACCATTCTCATCCCATCAGATCCGGGACTTCCTTTTGCGGCATAATACAAGCCGACCGTACTCATGACAAGCTGCTGAAGCACCATTAAAATGACTGCGATGTCGAGCCCCTTCGTCCCAAAAAGTAAAAACACGACAGGTGTCCCGTAGTTGCCATTGTTCATAAAGGCAGAAGCAAGCACAACACCACATCGTTCCTGATTGTCGTAGCGATAAAAATAAGAAATAACATAAACGAGGGAGATTAATCCGTAACAAAGCAGTACGCAAAAAATGGAAAGGTACAAATAATCTGTCGTCAGTTTGTTTTCATAAAATGTTCGAAATGCGAGAACCGGTGATAATAGATAAAGAGACATTGTGGAAAGATTTTTTGTATCAAACCCTATTGTCTTCTGACCGATATATCCAAGTGCAAATATTCCAAACACCGGCAGTAAAATCAGCAAAAAATCCATGTTGCACCTTCTCATTCCAATAAAATATATAATGTCATTTTATTTGAAAATTGAAACAGTTGCAATCCAAGGTAGATAGAATCAGAGTGTGATGCTTAAAATCTATCAATCTTTGCGATCCCGCATGAGTATTTTGTTTATCGGCGATTTTCCGATTATATCGGCGAAAATAAAAATATATCGACGTTTCGACACAATCTGACACCAATACAAAAAAAGACGGAACTGTACACAGTTCCGCGCTTATTTTTTGTAATTAATCCTGTAAATATCATGTCTTCTATCTTTCAGCTGGCGGACGGTTCCATCCTGGCGCTGCCGCCTCAAGATTTCTAAATCAACATCTCCGATGACAACCATTTCGATATTCGGATTGCATTCTCCAACGATGCCGTCTCTTGCAAATTCAAAATCGGAAGGGGCAAAAATTGCAGATTGCGCGTACTGAATATCCATGTTTTCTGTTTGCGGCAAATTACCTACTGTCCCGGATATCACCGTATAAATTTGGTTTTCGACAGCCCTTGCCTGTGCGCAATATCTGACTCTTAAGTACCCTTGGCGATCTTCTGTACAGAAAGGAGTAAAAATAATTTTCGCGCCTCGATCTGTCGCTATGCGGGCAAGCTCAGGAAATTCAATATCATAGCAAATTTGAATCGCAATCCTGCCGCAGTCTGTATCAAACACCTTCACTTGGTCTCCGGCACTGATTCCCCACCATTTCTGCTCGTTCGGAGTAATATGAAGCTTATATTGCTTCTCAATCGTTCCGTCTCTTCTGAACAAATAGGCAATATTATAGACTTTCCCATCCTCTTCAACAAAGTGGGAGCCGCCGATTAAATTGATATTGTACTTTACGGCTAAATCAGTAAATAGTTTGATATAGTCCTCTGTATACTCAGTGATTCTTTGGACAGCCCTGCTTGGTGACCGTTCTTCCAGAAAAGACATCAGCTGGGTTGTGAAAATTTCAGGATAAACGGCAAAGTCGGAGCCCGCGTCTGACGCTACATCGGCGTAGTATTCCACTTGGTTTGCAAATTCTTCAAATGAATAAATCTGCTTCATCTCATATTGAATGACACAAATTCGAACTGGAAATGCAGTTTTAAAATACCGCTTCGATTTCGGATGATAATCCACGTTGTTCCATTCCATTAAAGTTGCGTAGCTATTTGAAGCTTTATCATCCGGAAGATAGTTCGGATTGATCCTCATAAGCCTGAATTCATTCATCAGTTGAAACGATAAAACCGGATCATAAATTTGTTGGCGAATGACTTCATCTACATATTCTCTCGGAGACATTTCATTTGCATACTTATGGTATTTTGGGATTCGTCCGCCAATAATAATGCTTTTCAGATTTAACCTTCTGGCAAGATCCTTCCTTGCTTCATAAAGTCTGTGTCCGATCTTCATTCCTCGATAATCAGGATGCACCATAATTTCAATGCCATACATATTGTAGCCTTCTGGATTATGATTCGTAATATATCCGTTATCTGTAATGTCCTGCCACGTGTGCCGATCGTCGAACTCATCAAAGTTCAATAGCAGGCTTGAGCATGATCCGATAATTTCCCCTTCAAACTCCGTACAAATTTGACCTTCTGGAAAATGTTCAATATGGCTCTCCAAATGTTCGATTTTCCATGGCTCCATCCCGGGGAAACAGAGGGATTGCAGCTTAATAATATTATATATGTCTTTTTTTTCAATTTGCCGAATGATCACTTTCTTTTCAAATCGTTTAAGATCTAGTTTTTCTGACAACCTCGTTCCTCCTTATATCATTTCGTTTATCCTCCCACCAATGTTAGAAGGTTCATTTTAACGTAATGTTTCGATCAGTTCCTTTAATTCCATTTCTGCCATAGACTCCAGCCGATGGTCAAATTCGCCGAATTCCAAATCCTTAGTGACACTGTTAGGGACGATGACACATTTCATACCTGCTCTTTTGGCTGCCAGCAAACCGTTGACTGAATCTTCAAAGACTAAGCATTCGTTCGGATCGACTCCTAAGCAAGCTGCCGTCTGCAAGTATAGCTCGGGATTGGGCTTCACTTCTTCAACGTCATCCGCTGTACGTATGCATTCAAAGAAATCATAAAGCTTAAGGCTCTTCAAATAATCCGACACCCATTTATAATCAGAGCTTGATGCCAAACCGATTTTTAGCCCGAGATCTTTTGCTACTAGCAAATAGTCTTTGACGCCGGGCCGTTCGATTTGGGACTCCATTTTTTTAAAATAACGGGTCCTGCGTGATTCCGTAAAGGAATCAAGGTCCAGCTTCGTTTTTGCTTGTTCTTGTAAATAAGTGAAGGGATGAAAATCAGAAATCGTGCCAACTACCTTTCCCCATACAGAAAGAGGAAGAGTCGCGCCGTGTTCTTCAAATATTTCCTGAAGAACTTCGTACTCTGCTGTTTCCGTATCTAAAATAAGTCCATCAAAGTCAAATATTACAGCTTTAAACATCTAGACCCTCCTTGCTTGCTTCTTAATAAAATATACCCTACTTTTATTCACATTCAAAATTATTTCTAAAGAAAAAGCCCGCCTATAAAAAGGCAGGTCTTTATGGTTACTGAGCATTTTCATGATCGGATATGTTTGACAGAGCCTCTCCGGCAGAATTGTTCGACATCTGGTTGACAGATAAGTCGCCCAGTGCGACGATTCCGATTAAATGATTGTTTTCTACAATCGGAAGCCTTCTGATTTGCTTACTTGACATAAGCTCCGACGCTTCCTCAAGGCTCATATCCGGGTTCCCTGAAATGATGTCTGATGTCATCACTTCTGAAATAGGCGCATTGTTTTGGTGATCTCCGGCGATTGATCTTGTTGTAATATCACGGTCGGTTATCATACCTTTTAACACACCGTCATCTACAACCGGAATTGCTCCAATTTTATGCTGATCCATTAATTCAGCCGCTTCCTTCACTGTTTGGTTGGAAGATACTGAAATTACGTTTTTTGACATAGATTCACTTACTTTTGTCATCTATAGCACCCCTTTCATGCTATAGTATGTACGTAACCTCGAGTAATATAGAGGAAGTTGAATCCATTTGGGTTAATGAATATGCTGTTTTCCGCTATGTATGCTTTCACTGGAATATGGAAATTGTAATCCAAAGGACCGAAGCTTGTTGAAATTCCACTCCAACCGATGGAGGTCAAGCTCATTTGAATTTTGCGGTTCGCAGTTTTCTTCGAGCAAAATATAAATTGTTTGCAGGCAAGAGATGATTTGCAAAGCCTCATCCATTGTTCCATTATACTGGCTTTCCGATAAATTGAGCACCCCTTGCTTTTTAAATGCAGCTATTTCATTAGCCGTGTAGCTACGTGTGAATATATGTGAATAGAACTTGCTTATCATTTCCTCAATGTATTTTTGCTGCTCTTCTGTCGCAGCGATTACAACCTTCATAATGGTACGCCTGCCTTCCGTCTCTAATTCGTTTAAAGGATAGCATACATACATAGACAAAGTAGAGAGGTAAGTGTTTCCTTGCCATTCAATGAAAGGAGAGAAAAAAATGCAACAAATTGGAAGAAGCATCTATTTCGCTGTTTCCGAGAAGGATGCAGGGTCGATGCTTTTTACTTTTCTGGCAGCTCAAGCCTGTGCTTCCAAAAAATTAATTCAATACTGGATTGCTAATCGAAAAATTAAGCAAAACCAATCATTTGTTAGTCATAATGCCCAACTGAATGAAAACGACAGCATTTCAATTGATTTTTATGAAAATGAGCCATTTGATGTTGTGCCTGAATATGGGGATCTGCCTGTATTGTTTGAGGATGACCACTTGATTGTTATTAACAAGCCGGCGGGGCTGGCAACCCATCCGAATGAAGCCGGACAAACCGGAACTTTAGCCAATTTGATCGCCTTTTATTTTCAAATGAATGGCGAAGAAAGACGCATTCGCCACGTCCATCGTCTTGACCAAGATACATCTGGCGCTATTGTGTTTGCCAAGCATCGCCTGGCACTGGCATTATTGGATCAACAAATGGCCAAGAAACAGATAAAGCGAACCTACCTTGCCATAGCAGAAGGCAAGCTAAAGAATGCCAGGGGGAAAATTGATCAGCCGATCGGGCGTGACCGCTATCACTCTGTAAGAAGACGGGTGTCCCAAACAGGTCAATCCGCGGTCACAAACTTTATCGTTAAGGGTTATGACGAAAAAAAGGACCTTTCGCTTCTCGAGCTTCAGCTGGACACAGGAAGAACTCACCAAATTAGAGTCCACAGCAGTTTCATCGGTCATCCGCTGGCTGGTGATACATTATACGGAGGGTCTGAAAGGTGGATAAAAAGGCAGGCGCTTCACTCCGAAAGCATAAGCTTTATCCATCCAATCACTAAGGAGGAACTTTTCATCCATGCGCCTCCTCCTAAAGACATGGACACGATTTTTTTAATATAAGAGATATTGCACATGAATTTCAAAAATCACAGGTACACCATTACATTTACAAAAGTTGACCTGAAGAATCATCCCTTTTCTTCGGTCAACTTTTTAACCTATTTCCGTTCTGCGTATATGATGTATCTTTCAGGAGCATTGCCAACATAGGAAAATGGATAGCACGTCGTTAATATTAGTTCTTCCTTCTCATGTTGCAGAGTAATGACAGAGGTATCATTCTGGTCGACAATTTTCGTATCGGTAATTTTGTATTCGAAAGTCCCATAGGAAAGCTGAATTTTCAATGAATCACCGATTTCCAGTTCTCCCGTCCGCCGGAATACTGTATCTCTATGCCCAGACATAACAATCTGGCCGTTCTGGTCGGGATAAAAGCTTCCTTTGTAATGGCCGACTCCTTTTTCAAGATCATCGGGATCAGTCCCTTCAACGATCGGAAGCTCCGTTTCAAGACGAGGAATGCTCAGTATCCCCACAGCATCACCCATAGTTGGAGTAAAGGATTCAACTGTGTTTTCCTTGCCGGACGGTTTATTAATGACTTCTTTTGCTTGAGCCATTGATTCACCTGTTTTAATATTTCCATCAACGATCTTCCATATTCCATAACCTGCAAAAGCAAGGCCGCAAGCAATTAACAAAAGGGAAAAGACTTTCATTTTTTTCATGTCAAAGCAAGTCTCCTATGTAACTTTTTTCTAAAGTATACCAAAAGAGAAGGCACAGAAATAGCAGGAAAATGTAAACTTTATATTATGATTCCTTTTGGAGAAGATTTATAATCGGTTCAACCTCAAGCAGCATTTTTCTTCGTTCTTCATGATCTATAAAAGGGACGGAGTAGAAATATTTATGAATGATGACTTCAATGCCGCATCTAGCAAGAATGCCCAGATCAATCGAGTTTCCCATTGATTTTACGAGCTGAAGCTGTTTCGCAATTTTCTCAGGCTGGCCTGTTGTTTGAAAAATAATTGCTCTTTTATCGTTCAGCAAACCGTTCAATCCATCTTTTGTCATATTAAATGCGAAGCCGTTTGTGAAGACCCTGTCAAAATACCCTTTTAAGATGGCAGGCAAGCCTGACCACCAGGTGGGAAAAATATACACAAGCAAATCAGCATCAATAATAAATTTTTGTTCCTCAAGAATTTCTTGCTCGACTTCTGATTGAGAAAAGGTCTGGTAATTATCCTTCATAAGGACGGGATTAAACTTTAGCTTGTACAGATCCCTCACGCAAACATTGTAATTTAACTCCTCCAGATAATGCGTGACACGATCCAAAAGAGAATAATTAAAGCTTGATGGATTAGGGTGTGCGATGACAATTAACGTGTTCATGCCTGCATCCTCCTTTTCCATAGTTTCATAAAAAAAATTAAAATTATGTATAAAAAGAAAGCCGCAGCGGATCCATGCGGCTTTTCTTACAAGCAAGGAAGGTAAATTTTCACTGTTGTCCCCTGGTCTTCTTCACTCTCAAAAATGATTTCTCCTTTATGGCTTTCAATGATTCTCATTGTAACCATCAGACCAAGCCCTGTTCCTTTTTCTTTCGTTGTATAAAAAGGTTCACCAAGCTTATCAAGAAAATCCTTCGAAATTCCCTTCCCTTGGTCTTTAATCATAATCAATACACGGTCTTCTTCACCCTTCGATTGAATCAATATTTCACCTTCAAGCTCTTCCATTGCCTCGATTGCATTTTTTAAAATGTTTAAAAACACCTGCTTGAGTTCGGATGGAACTGCACGAACCTCATTTACATCCTGGCAAAGCGCTTTTGTTATACGAACGCCCTTAAGCATTGCCTGTGCTTCTAATATCAAATAAACATCTTCGATAATGTCGTTCACACATATAGTCTCAAACTTGGATGATTTGGTTTTGGATAAAAATAAAAACTCATTGATAATTGACTCCAGCCGAATAAATTCCGATTGCATTACCTCTGCATATTCCTTGTGATACGTATTGCTTTGAATCATAAGCTGCAGAAAGCCTTTTAAGGATGTCAGCGGATTTCTGATTTCATGGGCAATTCCTGCTGCCAGCTGTCCGATAGCAGAAAGCATTTCTGATTTCATCAGCATTTTTTCCGAATTCTTTTGATGGGTAATATCCTCTGCGACCCGCATAATTTGCTGGATATTTCCTTCATTATCCTCGAGAGTAATAAAGGAAACCTTTTCCCATAAGTCTGTGCCGTTTCTCCCTTGAGAGTATTCTTCGCCGGTCCAGCTTTTATGTTTAAGCACATGGTCCCAATGGTCCTTAAATTCATGTACTTTGAAGGAATTTTGATAAATATCAAATATGTTTTGTCCAATGATTTCAAATTGCTCTTTTCCTAAAATCGAACAGAAATTAATATTGACGTATTTAATTCTTCCACTCGGAGATGCAACCACAATGCTTGAATTGCTGTGTTCAATCCTATGTGAACCAACTTGCAAGGCTTTGTTTGTAGCTTTAAGATCAGTTATATTGACTAAAAGAATGACAAGTCCGTCCGCTTTGGTTCCATTTGACAAATTCGGAATCATTTTGACAATATATATGTCCTTATTGTCAGCTTCCACCTCTTTTTGAATCGTTTTCATCTCGTTTAATGCCTTTTTCGCGTCGTCAAGAAACTCGCGATAATTTAACCGGCTGGCAATGTGGTAAATAGGTCTTCCAACATCACGGTCAATTAAATGAAAAACATTTGCTGCTTCAGAAGTAAATAGTTTAATGTTGTATTCATTATCCAAGAAAACAGTTGCGATATTAGAGTTTATCAGCATTTTTTCCATTTCACCCGCGGTTGAGGAAAGCTCTTCAATCTTTTTCTCGAAATTTCCATTTACGGTCATCAAATCTTCGTTTACAACCTGAAGTTCTTCATTTGATGTTTGGAGCTCTTCATTGTCAGCGATTAATTTTTCGTTGGTGGATCGAAGTTCATCATTTGAAATTTCAAGCTCTTCTATTGTTGTTTGCAGCTTGGAGTTTGTTTCGTTAATTAACATTTCTAATTTCTGAATACAATGATTCGGATAAATTTCCTGATCTAACATCAAAAATTCTTTTTTATTCGTTTTTATTCCTTCCAATTCTTTATGAATAAACAATACGTATAAAGGATAATGACGCACATTGAATTTGAATCTGCGGACTGTAATCTCAACAAATACGGGAGCGCCATTAATCGTGACCTTAATATGATTACGTCTGATTTCTGATTTATGATCTTTGATTTTCTTCAAGGCTGAACTGATTGGGACAGATAAATCGGCGGATAGCCTACTATAGATGCTGTTCGATGGACTGCCAGCCGGAGTCTTTAAAAACTGACTCGCATTTGGAGAAGATGCAATAATTTCTTCTTGATCATTGATAATCAAAAAAGGGTTCAAAAATTGATCGATTAGTGAGAGATACAGTTCATCCAATTGCAGATTTTTTCGCTCATCTATATTTTCAAACGTATTGGCCAACGCTTTCCCTGCTTCGAGAGCGTTTAGATGAAAGCGGTTCCGTTTTGCTTTCTGATCATAAAATGAGTTTTTGAATATTTTCCATTTCCAATCTACAGGCTGATAAACTTCGGACTGATTACCGATAGTCTCACTGGGTCCAAGAACTAATAATCCTCCATCACAGAGAGAAAAATGGAACAAAGAAAGCGCCTTTTCCTGCAATTTTCTTTGAAAGTAAATCATTACATTACGGCAGCTGATGAAGTCCAAATTAACAAAAGGGGTATCTCTTATTAAATTGTGGGGAGCAAAGATGATGTGATTACGCAGAATTTTCTTCACTGAATAGCGCTGCCCTGTTTTGTCAAAATATTTTTTCAGCCAATCGGATGGAATCGAAGAAACCTCATTTTCTGTGTAGCTTCCTTTGCTCGCTTTTTGTATTGACCTGCGATTAATATCGGTTGCAAAAATTTGTAAATCTATGTCCAATTTACGCTTTTCAAGCTCTTCACTAAAAAGGATGGCATACGAGTAAGCTTCTTCACCCGTCGAACATCCTGCTATCCATATTCTGCAGGTTTGTTTGTCTTTCTTTATGTTGTTTTCAATAATCTTTGGAATATAAGTCTTTCTCAGTTGATAAAAAAATTCTTCATCTCTGAAAAAGTGTGTAATCCCGTTCAATAAATCGTCATGCAGCCTTTGTAATTCTTCTGGATGATCCAATATAAAAATCATATATTCATCTAATGTCTCTAACGGATGGCCAAGTAATTTCATTCTTCTCTCAATACGGCGGAGTATACTTTTTTTCTTATACATCGAAAAATCAACTCCATTTTGATTTTGAATTTTATACAGGATTTGATCTATTGCCCCCTCTGAGAATGAATCATAATCATCCATTGATTCATGCAGCTGATTAATATATCCGGCTATGTTTTCGGGAGCCGCAAAAACATTGGCAAAAGAGTACATTGATGCCCCAGCAGCATCCTGCACGGTACTGAATCCATTGTACTGATGAACGATCTTCAACCCTTCAAATCCGTCTCTCTCTTTACCGGGCAGAACGATTGCAATTGCTTTTTCTTTTTGAGTTTTCGCAAGAGATTTTAAAAGTACATTAATTGGAAAGTGATTGTTTTCAATGATGGTATAAGGAGTAAGCTTTATTGTTTTATTTTCAAGAATCTCAACATAATGTTCTGGGGGACTGAGGTAGACCGTGTTTGCCATAATGGCAGAACCTTGTTCAGCCATTTCCACATTCAGCGAAAGGTATTTTTCCATCAGGCTGGCGGTAAATCCTTTATGTTTTACAGAGGGTGTTTGGACAACAATGTATGAAAGACTGTGTAGCGGCTTAACATCCTTAAAATAGTCAAATAGTGCATCGAGTCGTTCAACCGAAACCCCGATACCAATAATTATAGAAGAAGGTGTTAGTTTTTGATTTTCCGGCATAAAGTTCAAAAGTTCTTCATGCATAATTCCACCCGCCCATATTAAATTATTTGCTCTACCAATTCGTCAGGCAATAAAAAAAACCTTCCAAAAAAAACGGAATAATTACTATTACCTATAAACTTTTTTTTGCCTTATTTTAGTAGGAATACTTCCGTAGGAATTTTCCTACAATATTCATGTTACTCTCTTGAAAGGTGGAATATGACAAAATGCAGCAGCAAAATCAGCAAATAAACATGAATCAACAGAATATGCCTATGAATCATGGCGGACATGAGGTTTTTGATTTACAAGAAGTGTTGTCAGGTATGATAAGTGTACTGGATCAATATATAATGTTCAGACAATACGTAAAGGATCCGGAGCTTCTCGACATGTTGGACCGTCAATACCAGTTTATCTCAAATCATTATAACATTACGGTTGAATGCTTCAAAACAGGAAGGAAACCTGCCCAAGAAACTTCAACCTACATGATGAAACAAGATCGCCAAGTCACATATGGAATTAAGGCTGCCCAGCCAAAAAAACCTTGCCAATCATTATCTGAAGTAAAAGACGCAGGACTAAGCGGCCATATGCTTGGATTAATCAAATCACAAACTACCATGCTAACCATGGCAGCTCTTGAGTCAACCAATCCTGTCGTGCGAAGAGTTGTAGCAGATCAAATTCCAAATTATATTGAAATGGCCTACGAAATCTTTTTGTATCAAAATAAACATGAGTATTACCAAGTCCCACAGCTTTCACCAGAGGATATGCAAAAAGCAACCGCCTCTTTTGCCCCTGCAAACGGCAATCCACAAATGCCGAACGCAGGCTCGAATCAAGGAACCTTGCATTAACTAAGAAACGGCATCAAGATTCATTTCTTGTGCCGTTTTTTCTTCTGTAGAATATTCTTGTATAAATAATTTTTCAAAATCCTTCAAAGATTCATTCGTAGCCTCTTGAAAAGCTTTATTAAAATCTCCGTTCGTCCTCGTTTCATTAATAATGGAAAGTAAAATGTCTTCTCCAAAGCTTTCCACAAGCTCATTAATCATATAGTAGCTCTGCAAATAAATATCAGTTGAATAATCAAACCGGGAATTTTGCCAATCTTCGTCGGTCATTAATTTTTCAAAAGGCACAGGAGAAAGATCCATAGGCTCCAACTCAATTTCATAATTTGCTATCCACTCCGCAACCCCTTCATGAAACCATAACGGCATTTCCTCCGGGTCCACATTTATTTCCCTTAATTTTTGATGGAGAGCATAATGCGTATATTCATGAATAAGGATACGTTGATATAAATATACAGAAAACTCTTCTTCTGAGGCCAGTTTTTCCTTTTCTTCCGGCAAAAGGCCGATTAGCTGATTTTGCTCGGAATAAAACCCGGAAATATCCCGCAGGTTGGAGAATCTCTCCATCTGTCCCCTATTTTCAAAAAAAATTAAATCAAGAGTATCATCTTCAGGAGGATGATAGTCTAATAGATTTCGATTTACTTCAATTGCATAATCAAGCGTTTCCTCTGTTAATGGAAGAATATCCTCTTCCTCTTCTGAATAATACACATTAACATGCTGATATGGAATCATATCAAGTGATTCCTTAATTTCCTCTTCTGTATAAGATTCCTCTAGAAACGATATTGTTTCATTAACCAGTGCTCCTTCGTCCGTAAATGCCGCCAACAGAATTGGAAGTGAGGCAAGAATTATGTGTAAAACTGCTCCCGTTAATAAGATTATAACTGCTGTTACTTTTAAGAACTTTTCCAATTCAACACCCCGTTTACAACGAACAAAATATATGGTTAATCTTTATTGTATACCCAAATTCAAACAATTGATATTCCCTTTCTATATGATTTTATGATGGATGAAGCAGTTTTGACAAAAAAATCCCTTCCACGTAAGTGAAAGGGAAAGCAAAGATGTTATTCAGCTGTAGGAAAAACTCTGCGTACAGTTTCTCCAAACTCATCAAAGAATCCTGCAATCGGTTCTCCTTGGTTGATCCGATTTCCGTAATCCTGCATGCGATCAAAGAAATCCGGATTCGCTGAGACGTAAACGTTATTGATGCTCTCGTCGGTTGATTTTACTTTATCAGAAATTTTATTTTTTACATCATCTGTAATATTTCCTTCTTTATTTCCTTCTAAAGCTACGGCAACAAATGCGTTATTTTCAGTAACGATAACTGTCGCGTTTTCGACGCCTTCCACTTCATTCACTTTGTCAGCAGCTTCATCGGCAACCTTCATTTGGTTATCTTCATTTTGGTTACCTTGATTTTGGTTACCTTGATTTTGGTTATCATCAGCCATATCATTGCCCACGTTATCCGGTCTGTTCATATCCCTGTAATTTACATTTTCATAAGGATTGTTGTCCCGTCGTCCGTTATCCCCTGCATTATTCATTCCACAGCCGGCAGTGAGGATAAATGGTACTAAAATAGCTGATAGCGCTAATTTTTTGTTTATCATTAGTTAACCTCCTTTTCGTATTTAGGATTTTCAGATTCCAGCTTTTTTATGCACAATATTTCAAATAAAGCTGCAGTATAAGATCAATACAAATGGTAAACATAAAATTCAACGGGGATTTCGGATGAAGTTTATGCCAAAAAAAGGAGGCTGAGATTTTGATTAAAAAACGGTCAGGTTTTAACCAGTTACCGCTCTTACTTACAACTATTGCTTTTATTGCTGCCATGTCTCCTGAAGCAAGAAAAGGAGCAGCAAAAGCCTATTCTTGGCTCGAAGGCAAAGTAAATGGATTACGTACAGAAGCAGATTTGAAAACGGTTAATATTTCATCAACCAACCCCATTCATGTCAGCCCGGAGATCATGAATGTTGTAAATGACGAACCTATTCTTCACATGGTTGATGAAATAGAAGAAAGCTTGCATTAACCGTTTATAACCGAACACCTCAAATTTACTCCCGGTTACCTTCCTTATTCCTAACAAATTAACTTCATGCACCTTCCGATGTAGCTACTTTGCAAATAATGGATAAGGAAGGAACTGTATGTTTTGAAAAACAAACTTCCCAAAAAAAGATTACTTTAACCTGTTGCCGGCTGACTATGATTGCATTTTCAAGGATTGCACTGACTTGGAAATTGCAAGAAATCACATGAATTTTACTTATTCCTTTTCATTGACATTCCCTTTGAATTCTACTACTTTAGCTCTATACGAAATATTCTGATTTCATTATCGGAATTAAATAAGTAGTGGAGGGATTTTAATGAAGCCTCTTTATATCAACGGTGATTGGGTCACAACAAAAAACAAGCTATCTGTACATAATCCTGCTACCGGCGATATCGTTTCAGACGTTGCCTTTGGAGGAAAGGAAGAAGCGCAGTCGGCAGTTGATGCAGCTGATAAAGCGTTTTTAACATGGTCAAAAGCGACTGCAAAAGAACGCTCAGAAATTTTAAAAAAATGGTTCTCACTCATACAAGATCACAAAGAATCCATCGGCCGTCTAATGACTAGTGAGCAAGGAAAGCCGCTGCCAGAAGCGATTGGCGAAGTAGAATATGCTAACAACTTTGTGGAATGGTATGCGGAGGAAGGAAAGCGTGTATACGGTGATATTATTCCTGCTTCTTTTAAAAACAAACGCATTTATGTGACTAAACAGCCTATCGGAGTCATTGCAGCGATTACTCCTTGGAATTTTCCAGCAGCAATGATCACACGAAAAATTGCTCCCGCCCTTGCAGCAGGGTGTACTGCCGTGATTAAGCCGGCTGAAGAAACTCCTCTTACTGCCCTCAGGCTTGCAGAACTTGCACATGAAGCGGGAATTCCAAAAGGTGTCCTAAACGTAGTTTTAGGAGAAGCACAGGAAATAGCTGAAGTCTGGCAAAAGGATCCTCGTGTACGAAAAATCTCATTTACCGGATCGACCGAAGTGGGAAAAATTTTAATGCGCGGCGCCAGTCAAACAGTGAAAAAAGTCTCTTTTGAGCTTGGCGGCCATGCGCCCTTTATTGTTTTTCCAGATACGGATCTAGGTTTCGCTGTCAACGGGCTTCTTAAATCAAAATTCAGAAATGCCGGCCAAACCTGCGTCTGTACAAACCGAGTGTACGTACATGATTCAATCTACGAACAATTCGTCCAAAAAACGATCGAGAAAATTGCAGGCCTTAAAGTCGGAAGCGGATTAGAAGAAGGTGTTACGATCGGTCCCCTTATTAATCATGAAGCGAAGAAAAAGGTTCAATCCCATATAAAAGATGCAGAGGAAAAAGGAGGTCAATTGTATTATCATAATAACCAAACGATCAATGACGGTGATTTGTTCGTTCCCCCAGTAGTTATTTCGAACGCAAACGATGATATGCTCTGCATGAATGAAGAAACCTTTGGACCGGTTGCTCCAATTGCCAGATTCCAAACGGCTGATGAAGTGATCAAGCGAGCTAATGATACTCCTTATGGACTGGCAGCCTATTTATACACGGATAATTTAAGCGATGCTATTAAAGTAAGTGAAGGCTTGGATTATGGCATTATCGGCGTCAACGATTCTCTCCCTTCAGTGGTTCAAGCTCCTTTTGGAGGAATGAAAGAAAGCGGAATCGGCCGGGAAGGCGGATACTACGGAATAGAAGAGTATCTGGAAACAAAATACACATCGATTAGAATCAGATAAAGTGAACCTTTGATCAGGGGAGATTGCAATTCGCATTGAATATGCTAGTGAAGGCGTTGCAAATGGAAATCTTGCCCCCATAATAAGGGATAAATTATACAGAAACGCCTAGAAATTTTTCGAAAAAATTACCGATAATAGTTGAATTTCTGACAAATTCCTGATAAAGTAAAGTTAATTATTTTTGTTCGAACTATCTTTAAAGAAGAAAGTTTTGAAAGAGTTTTCGTCTTGGAAGTTTGTTTTAGAGCAAGAATAGTGAATTTAAGCGTTATGATCGCTTTAGGAGGAAATTTCATGCTAGAAGGTAAAGTAAAATGGTTCAATTCTGAAAAAGGTTTCGGTTTCATCGAAGTTGAAGGTCAAGACGATGTATTCGTTCACTTCTCTGCTATTCAAGGCGAAGGCTTCAAAACTTTAGAAGAAGGTCAATCTGTTTCTTTCGAAATCGTTGAAGGAAACCGTGGCCCTCAAGCTGCTAACGTTACAAAAGCATAATTTCAGATTAATCCATATGAAAAGACTCCCGATTTCGATCGGGAGTCTTGCTTATTTACTCTTTTCTTTTTCCTTTTTCTTTTCCCCAGTAATTACAGCAGCCACTCCTCTGAGTAATGACACTTTTATCGAAACCAAAGACCAAAAGCCCATATGAACTCCCCTATAGACAGCCTGCTTTGTTAAGCTGCAACGTCTCTTTTGGTAAACACAGTAAATGCCAAAACAATAAAGATAATAAAATAGATAATCAGCATGATAATGGAGAAACCAAGAGTCATTCCTTCTATTAACGGGGTTCCATCAAAGTATTGTGTCAGATCCGTGTTGGCAAACAGACTGTATTTCGCCCAATCAAATCTCATAGCAAGCAATCCGGTTACTGTGCCTCCCAAGACAAGGAGAAAGATGCTGATCCCGCTAGCCAAAGAATTGTTTCGAAATACTGACGAAATCATAAAAGCCATTGTCGAAAGCATGAAAAGGTCGATGGAATGCAGGCAATAGTTCGTTATTAAATGCAGAAGCATGCTTTTTTCTTGAACCGAGCCGTCATGATAAGCTAGATAAGGTGCACTCTCACCGCCTGTTCCAAAGAAAATAAGACCTACAATCGCTGTACTGATAAATAGAAACGCAAGCATCGCTACGGCAAATGTCAAAACCGTTATATACTTCGATAGTAATAGCTTAAAACGACCGATCGGCCGAATAATTAATAGTTTAATCGTTCCCCAGCTGAACTCGTTTGCAACCATGCCTGAAGCAATGATGATCGTAAACAATCCAACCAGCGTTGTAAAGCCCATCGTATCAGTTAAAAACGACCAGACTGTATATTCTCCCTCTGGAGGCAGATTATTTTCAATTCTGTACTCATTAATAGCAATCGTTTTTTGGTAGTTTTGTTTTAAGAGAGAATTTGAATCACCTACCTCTTTAAGAGCCGTATTCATCTCTTTATTCTGCTCTGTTAATTGCTGTTTCCAATTCGGATTTGACTCAGCTTGATCAGTTGTTCTGTTCATTATTCCAAAAGCAATGACCGAAACGAGAAGCAATCCTGCCATGACAATCGTTCCGGGACGTTTGATAATCTTTATCCACTCGTTTAGTATCAGCTTATGCATGAGCTTTTTCCTCCTTACTCTCTGATGTCATCTCAAGAAAACGATCTTCAAGCGTTTTGTTGACCCGTTTTATTTCATATAGTCGGACATTTGCATTGACCAGATGGTAAATTAAATCCGGAATTGCTTCTTTAGAGGCCTCGACCTGAATACCGTTTTCAGTATGTAATGGTTCAAGGGCGCCAAACATTTCTGCAGCTTTGTATGCCTGCTCAGGATCATCGGCTAGAATCACTAACGTTTCTTTTTGATCATTCGTAAATTCATGGACATTCTGGATATCTAGTAATTTACCATTTTTTATTATCGCAATCCTGTCACACATCAGCTCCATTTCAGAAAGCAAATGACTGGATACAATAACCGCTATTCCTTTTTCCCGTGCCAGCCTTCTTAAATAATCACGAATTTCTCTGATTCCGGCAGGATCGAGCCCGTTTGTCGGTTCATCAAGGATTAATATTTTTGGGTCATGAAGCAAGGCCTGAG
This sequence comes from Bacillus gobiensis, assembly GCF_001278705.1. Lineage (GTDB taxonomy): Bacteria > Bacillota > Bacilli > Bacillales > Bacillaceae > Bacillus > Bacillus gobiensis. Next base: position 425,906 of record NZ_CP012600.1, on the reverse strand, counting down.
CAAGCCCGAGCCGCTGCCTCATACCAAGTGAATAGGTTTTTACTTTGTCATGAATCCGCTTCTTTAAGCCAACCAGCTCAACAACCTCATCAATTTTTTCCTTAGTCACTCCTTTTGTCATACGGGCATATTGTTTTAAATTTTGATAGCCTGTAAGAAATTTATAAAGCTCCGGATTTTCAACAATGGCACCGATGTGAGCCGCCGCTTTTTCAAAATTTGCAGCGATGTTGTCACCGCAAATAATAATCTCGCCTTCAGAAATTTTCATATGACCAACCATCATTCGAATCGTTGTTGTTTTCCCGGCACCATTCGGTCCAAGGAATCCGAAAACCTCACCGGCATTCACTTCAAAATTGAGCCGATCAATAATTCGTTTTCCTCGAATCACTTTTGAGACGTCTTTTAACTCTAACAGCTTTGCCATGATCATTCTCCTTTGTTTTGAAATATTTCCTTCAGCCAATCCTTCACACAAAGATCTTCTTCTTCCCTAACCCGTTCGACGTTTTCTCGCGCCGCAATTTTCCCGTTTGCTATGACAATGACCTCGTCAAGCAACAGCTCAATTTCGTCAATCTCATGGGTTGCGATCAGCACTGTCTGCTTTTCAAGGTCAATGTGGCTAATCAGAATCTTCGCAATTGATTCCCGAACCATAGGATCAAGACCTGAAAACGGTTCGTCAAGCAAAAGGAAGGGAGCGTCTCTGGAGATTGCAAGCACGAGCTTTAATCTACCGCGATTTCCTTTCGAGAGCTTTTTAATTTTTTTGTTTCCGTCTAATTTCATTAGGTTCAAAAGCTCATTTGCCTTTTGCCGGTCAAAGTCCTGAAACTGGGTTTGATAAAATGAAAGCATATCATTTACTTTGAATGGCTCATAAAGCATATCAAGCTCCGTCGAATAGGCTACCCTCTCACTAATTCTGCGGGATACTGCTTGATCCTCTACAAGTATCTCCCCTCGATCCGGAAAAACAAGTCCCGAAATGATCTTCAGAAAGGTCGATTTACCGCTGCCGTTCGGACCTAGCAATCCGTAGATTTTTCCCGGTGTAAGAGAAAGTGAAACGTGATCAAGAGCATATTCTTTTCCGTACTTTTTAGTCACCTGCTTCAATTCGATACTCACTCTGGATTCCCCTTTTTCAAAAAAGCTTCAAGCCCTTCCAGCATTTCTGCTTGTGTTAAACCAAGCTCCTTAAGCTGGTTGACATATTCCTCTGTCGCCTCGTTTTTCATCTTTTCCTTTAGATCGAGAATGATTTGATTATTTTCTGCAAGAAACGTGCCTTGACCGCGCCTAGTCTCCACGATCCCCATCCTTTCCATTTCACTGTAAGTCCGCTGAATTGTATTCGGATTAACACCGGTTTGAATCGCCATCTCTCGGACAGAAGGCAGCTTATCGCCCTGCTTCAATTCTCCGCGTACCACCTGTTTAAAGACCTGCTCGGCAATCTGCATATAGATCGGCTTTGACGATGAATAATTTTTAGCCATAGCTTCACACCTCAACGTGCTTATTTAAAAGCCTGCAGGATACATAGAGCAGAATGACACTTAAGAGAACATAATAAATAATCGGAATAACGGAAAACTTTACTGTCATAACATCCATCGACCATCCGGAATTCTTTTCATAAAGAAAGGCAAAGTTTGTTTTGATTGGGATCACCCACTGATCAAACAGCGATAATTTTTTCGAAACATGAGCAAGAAGCGATTCCGTCATATTGTAGAGAATGAAAAGAACTAAAATAATCAGCGCTCTAACTTTTTTTAAGATCGGAAATTTTTTCAGTGATGAATAAATCGACCAATAAAAGATAACCCAAATCATCAACATGATAGATCCTGTTAAAACTGCTAAATTGATCAACAACATGTCATTTATCGTAACGATACCGTTATCGATGATTTTCGGATTAACAAAGAATGTAATTACGAACCAATTCTGCAAAAATAAAAGGATTTGTGAAAGGATCTGGCAAATAAAAGTAACCGTCATTTTTGACAAAACCAATATGTAACTGCTTTGCGGATTATGCAGCCATAGCTGGCTTTTCCCTTCCTTTTGCAGCTGGTAATACATCAAACACGCTGAAAAAAAGCTTTGGATTATAAGAGACGTCACGATAAAGCCAACCATCGCTAATGGTTCATTTATATATTTGGAAAATCCGTAGAATAAAGCCAAAAGGATGAACGAGGCAGCGATCCATAAAACTAAGGCAGATCGTGCCATCTTGAAATCCTTTCGGACGAGCCCTCGAAAAGCAATCAAGCAAAAACCTCCTAACAATCATGTACTAGTGTTCTATTTAGATAGTACACTAGTACACAAAAAATGGCAAGAAAAAATCCTTCTTACTTGAAGGACTTTTTTAAGCAAGCTTCGCGGCTTCTTCTTTATAAAAAAAGCTTTTTAACGCTTGGAACACATCGGATTTTTGTTTTAGGATATAGTATTTGAATTTTTCATCATTTATATTTTTATAGGCCGACATGAGAGTTGAATGGCGGTTATACTGATTGACTTCGCCGTAGCAAAACAGATTGGTTTTTTTCATAAGCTCGTTGACAAGCTTGACGCACCTGGCATTATCTGATGTTAAGTTATCCCCATCCGAGAAATGAAACGGGTAAATGTTGTATCTGGCCGGATCGTATTTTTGATCTATGATTTCTAATGATTTTCTATAAACGGAAGAACAAATCGTACCTCCGCTTTCTCCCTTTGAAAAGAAATCCTCCTCAGGAACAACCTTAGCCTCTGTGTGGTGAGCAATAAATTCTATTTCTACCGTTTCGTACTTTGTTCTAAGAAATCTGGTCATCCAGAAAAAGAAGCTTCTGGCCATATACTTTTCCCATACACCCATACTTCCACTTGTATCCATCATCGCGAGAACGACGGCTTTTGAATCAGGCTTTACAATTTCGTTCCACGTCTTATATTTGAGATCTTCAGGATAAATCGGATAAAACGAGCGATTACCCGTCATTGCGTTTCTCTTAAAAGCGGAAAGCATCGTACGTTTCTTATCAATGTTTCCAGTTAACCCCGTCTTGCGAATATCATTAAATTCTATATCTTCAACAACAATATTGTCTCTTTCTTTTTGCTGCAAATTCGGGAGCTCCATCTCTCTGAAAAGAGCCTCCTCTAAATCCATTAGCGACACTTCGGCTTCATAGTAATCTTCGCCTGATTGATCTCCTGCCCCTGATCCTTTTCCGGCACCCTGCTTTTTCTCTGCACCGTCACGTGCCACCACATCACCAATCTGACTATCCCCATCACCCTGCCCGACATGTTTGTTTTTGTCATAGTTGTATCTGATTTTATACTCATCAAGTGAACGAATTGGAATTTTTACGACGTCTCTTCCGTTGGACATGATAATGCTTTCCTCTGTCACCAAATCAGGCAGATTGTTTTTTATAGCTTCCTGAACTTTTTCCTGGTGACGTATTTGATCATCGTAGCCTTTACGATGGAGGGACCAGTCTTCTTGGGAAATTGCAAAATGGCCATTATCTTCATGGGTCATGATTTCCCCTCCCTTTGCACCCTTTTTTGGTAGTTATACATACGTATTCCAGTTCACTGCTTTATATGAAACAAGTTATGAGAAATATTTATTTTTTATCTTATGCAAAAGTGGAATACTGTTGACAAACAATTTAGACAATAGGACAAATTATGCTTTTGTCCGAAAAAGCAAAAAAATGCAGCTCATGCCTTAATGCTGCATGAGTTGCATTTATAAATCGTTCTTTTATATACTGATTCTTGTTTTCGTTTCTTCAAGCGCTTTTCGCTCACGTTTTGACTTTTTGAAATACAGCAGTTCATAAATTACTGGAACGACTATAAGCGTTAATACGGTCGACACGCCAAGTCCTCCGATAACAACAACCGCCAGGCTTCCTGAGACGAGATTTCCAGATTCAGATTCTTTGAACAGTAACGGAAGCATCGCACAGATTGTGGCAACTGCTGTCATGATAATCGGCCGCATACGTACTGACGCAGCTTCTACCAATGAATCTCGAATGCTCATGCTCTCCTCATTTTGCTTCACACGGTCAAGCAATACAATTGCATTGGTCACGACTACTCCGATTAGCATCAAAGCCCCTAATAGCGATGTCACATCGACCGGAATTCTCGTAATAATCAAAGCAAGTATCGCACCGATCGCAGCGAGCGGCAACGAGAAAAGAATAGCTATTGGCGTACGAATCGTTTTAAAGGTTACGACCATGATGACAAATACGATTGCGATCGAAGCCAACATCGTAATAAACATATCGCTGAAATCGCTCGATTGATCTGCGCTTGCCCCGCCGACAAGCACTTCCGTATCATCAGGGAGATCGATCCCTTCTTCTGTATTATTGCCAAAGATGGCTGTTGAAATTTCTGCCGAGATATCAGAAACCTGTTTTGGATCAACATTTGCTGTAACTCTTACATATTGTTCGTTGTCCTTATGATAGATATTAGTCGGTTCTTCTTCTTTGGTTAAGGTTGCGATATCAGATATGGACGCCATACCCGTTTGAGTAGCAACCGGCAGATCTGCCAGGTCTTTTTCTGTTTTCGGATCGAATAGCGGCTCTACTTTTACGTCCGCTTGCTGGTCATTCACTTCTACTGTCCCGATTGGTGTTTGATTGAGAAGCGTACCTGCTTGCTGAACGACTTGGTCCGTTGTCGTTGCACCCGGTTTTACGGCAAATGAATAGACCGTCTTTTGATCCTCCTGATTTGAAGTTACTTTTTCGATTCCTTCAATCCCATCTATCTTGTCTTTAATCGTAAGCGCAACCTCTGACAGAGTCTCTGGATCGTCTCCGAGTACATCAACCGTAATCTCTGTTTGCCCTCCGCCCATCATGGAAGCTCCTGTAGCACTAAGCTGTGCTTCCGGGTATTGATCTTTTTCATCCGTAATGTTTTGCAAAAATTTCTCTTCATCCGTTCCTTCTTTTAAGGTCACCATAAATTGCGCTTGAGTTGGTGAACTGATTTGACCATACGATGCAGAGTCATCTGAATTACCCAGTTGAAGATAAGCATGTTCTACTCCTTCTTGCTCCAAGATATGCTTCTCAAGAGTCAAAGCGCCATCCTTTACATCCTCAATTGGTACTTCGTTTGGATAATCGAGAGTAGCTACCACGTAGTCATTTTTTGTCTTTGCTATAGAACCTTTCGGAAGAACCATATAGGCGCCGATCGAACCGGCAAACAAGACGAAAGCAGTTCCAAGGACAATCAGTTTATGACTTAACGACCAGGTCAAAAAACTTCCGAATCGTTTGGACGGTATGTGCTCTTTCAGTTTGCTGTTTTTTAATAAACCCGCACTCATCAAAGGAACGACCGTCAATGCCACGAGCAGGGACGCAAGCAGTGAATAGGTAATAGTCAAGGCAAATGGGAGAAGCAAGTCCTGTAGTCCTCCGTTGACTAACCCCATCGGCAAAAATACTGCTACAGTTGTTAAGGTTGATGCTGTAATGGCACTCCCTACTTCTTTTGTCGCGTCGATGATCATGGAAACTGAAAATTTTTCATTCTGCGACTTTCTAAAAATATTTTCAATAACAACGATACTATCATCTACGAGCCTTCCGACGGCAACTGCCACTCCGCCTAGGGTAAGAATATTAAGCGTGACACCCGAGACGGACAAAAGAAACAGAGTAAGTCCGAGAGATAAAGGGATCGACACGATCGTAATGAATGTAGATTTAAGATTTCGCAGAAAGATCATAATAACAATAGTAGCGAATAGAGCTCCAAGAAGCACTTCATTCATCATGCTGTGAACAGACGACTCAACCGTATCGGCAGTTTCCAAAATTACATTCGATTGCAGCTCGCCTTTATTATCTTCATTGATTTTATCACTTAATTCGTTTACTTTATGACTGACTGTAACAGCATTCGACTGACTGTCTTTTGTTACGACTAAGATTAGTCCGCCCTCGCCATTAATCCTTGTGAGCGAATCTTCCGGCTTTTTGATTTCAACGTTAGCTATATTCTTTAATGGCACTGATGGTACAATTTCAGCATTCTTTAATTCATCAATATTATTTACCTGCCCTACTACTTTTACATTCGTCGATCTTCCATCGATATTTTTTTCACCAATGGAAGCGTTTAGGTTCTGGCCTTGTAAAAGCGTCATGATTTGCTCAACCGATACATTGCTTTCCTTCATTTTTGTTTCGTCTAAAGTAACAGAAACATAGTCTTCAGCCACACCCATCGTTTGAACAGATGCAACACCCTCTATGTCCTTAAAAAGAGGAACGATTTCTTCTTCGGATTTTTTAATGTTTTCGCTTGTCAGACTGCCTTCAAACGATAAAGATACATATGAGACAGGGATCATTGATGTATTTAATTGAGAAATTGTAGGTTTAGACACATTCTGTGGAAGGGTCAATGCATTTAACAGATCCTCCACCTCAGCTTTAGCTTCCTTCATGTCCGTTTTTGCTTCCAGATGTACCTGTACATTTGAAAAGGAATCACCAGAGGTAGATAAAATATTCGTTTTGCCTTTTACACTGTCCAGGGCCTGCTCGATCGGATCGGTAACTTCACTCTCCATCGTATTTGCGTCCATTCCCTGTCCTGTAGTAATGACAGAAACCATCGGCATATCGGTTGAAGGGAAAAATTCCATCGGCAGCCGTATGTAACTGATGATCCCCATGACGAGAATGATAATTCCCATAATCCAGACAGCCGCCTTGTTTTTAAATGACCATTTTGTAATCCATGACATTATTGCTTACTCCTTCCAATTAAAAAATTTTTAGGTGAATTTAGTTTATGAATCCTTTATTACCCATCTAACTATAGCTAATTAAAATTTAAGACAACATTAGTTTCAGGCTGATTTTAGATCGGTCTAAAGTCGTATCTTTAATAACAGGACAATAAAAATCCCGCACCTTGTGTGCGGGATTTGACCGAGAATATACGGGGAGATTGGACTTTCGCGAGGTTTTAGGACTAGTTTGGGGATTATTCGACCCGAACTCAGTTTTATTCGGCCCACCTTCTAATTTATTGTGACCAATTGAGAAATAATTGCGACAAATCTTGCGTTTTTTCTGTCCTGGCTCGAAATCACCGAAAAAAAGTGGCACTTCTATACTTTGAACAATTTTTCTGACGATGCGCCCTCTCTTCAGACAGGCTGTCCTCCGGTTGGCACACTTTTGTGACTGGCCCTGTGATTAATTCGACCCGGTTTGGAATTTATTCGGCCCACCTTCTAATTTTTTGCGACCACTAGAGTGATTATTGCGACCAGATCGTATTATTTCAGTCCTAGCTCCTGAAAAATTTATTCCGAGTTGCTCGCTTTCTATACGTTATAAAGCCCTGCCCGTATTTCCCCCCCAAAAAAAACGACTCACGGCATCACATACCTTGAGTCACTACTATACAAATTATCGATTTAGCAAGCTTCCGACATATTTTAATAGTTCATTTGCGCTTGTGGAATTATAGCCGTGCTCGTCTATGAGCCTTGCGACAACTTCGTTTACTTTCTTCAGCTGCTGTTCATCAGGTGTTTTCGTTGAGGTTGTGATTTTAACCACATCTTTTAAGTCGGCAAATAGCTTTTTCTGAATCGCTTCTCTCAGTCTTTCATGAGAGTTGTAATCGAATCGTTTTCCTTTTCTCGCATAGGCGGAAATACGAATCAGGATTTCTTCGCGGAAGGCTTTTTTCGCATTTTCGGAAATGCCGATTTGTTCCTCTATTGATCTCATTAGTTTTTCATCCGGGTTCATTTCTTCACCGGTTAGAGGATCTCTTAATTTATTTTTGTTGCAATAGGCTTCCACGTTATCCAGATAATTGTCCATTAACGTTTTGGCGGATTCCTCATAGGAGTAGACAAACGCTTTTTGAACCTCTTTTTTCGCAATGTCGTCGTATTCTTTTCTAGCGGTCGAAATAAAATTCAAATAGCGGTCTCGTTCCTCTGTGGAAATGGAAGGATGCTGCTCGAGCCCATCCTTCAAAGATCGCAGCACGTCAAGCGCATTAATCGATTCCATATTTTTTCTGATGATCGTGGAGGATATGCGGTTAATGACATACCTCGGATCAATCCCCTTCATGCCTTCATCATTGTATTCCTTCTTCAAATCTTCCACGTCTACTGAGTTAAAGCCTTCTACGCTTTCTCCATCATACAGTCGCATTTTTTTCACAAGATTGATGTCCGACCGTTTCGGATCCTTCAGGCGAGTCATGATCGAAAACATCGCGGCAACCTTCAGTGTATGCGGTGCAATGTGAACCTCTTTCACGTCACTTTCTGAAATCATTTTTTCATAAATCCGTTCCTCTTCAGACACCTTTAAGTTATAAGGAACAGGCATAACGATAATTCTTGAATGGAGCGCCTCGTTCTTTTTATTGCTGATGAAGGAGCGATATTCCGTTTCATTCGTATGGGCTACAATCAGTTCATCTGCAGAGATTAAAGCGAATCTTCCCGCTTTAAAATTTCCTTCCTGAGTCAGGGAAAGCAGGTGCCAGAGAAATTTTTCATCACACTTTAGCATCTCCTGAAATTCCATCATTCCTCTGTTTGCTTTATTGAGCTCACCGTCAAATCGATAAGCGCGCGGATCCGATTCGGATCCGTACTCGGCGATCGTTGAAAAGTCGATACTGCCTGTCAGATCGGCAATATCCTGTGATTTTGGATCGGACGGGCTGAACGTGCCAATTCCTATCCGTTTATCTTCCGAAAAGAAAATGCGTTCCACTCGGACATCTTCAATCCTTCCGCCGTACTCCTCTTCCAAGCGCATTAAATTAAGCGGTGACAAATTCCCTTGGATTCTGATTCCGTACTCTTGGTAAAAATCCTCACGCAAATGCTGCGGGATTAAATGAAGCGGATCTTCGTGCATCGGGCAGCCCTTAATTGCGTATACCGCACCTTGTTCTGTGAGGGAGTAAGCCTCAAGCCCTCTTTTCAGTATCGTTACCAAGGTTGATTTTCCGCCGCTGACCGGACCCATAAGCAGCAATATTCTTTTTCTGACGTCCAAACGTTTGGCAGCGGGATGGAAATACTCTTCGACAAGCCGTTCCAGCGATTCTTCAAGACCAAAAAGCTCCCGATCAAAAAAAGTATACGTTTTTTTCCCGGTCCTTTCTTCGATTCCATGGTCTTTTATCATATTATAAACTCGCGAATGAGCAGATTGAGCGACTATCGGGTTTTCCTTGATAATTTCCAGATAATCAGCGAAGGTGCCTTCCCATTTCAGACGCTGCTCCTCTTCCCTATACTGCTCGATCTTCTTTAAAATATCCATAAGGACCTCCCTCATCTTGATTGATGCAAGTACTAATCTAGGTACTAATACAATCTATGCGAAGGTGTCTTCTTACATGCTAACGAAAGAACGCCCTTCTTTCCAAAAAGAGGGTTGTCCATTGACAAGACTGAAAGATAGGCTTCATAATTAAAGTAATTCAAGCTCAGAAATCGCTTGATGACAAGGGGGAAAAAGATGCGTACAGTCATAATGATGGGAGTTATACTAACGTTTCTGGTCTCTATCTTTACAGCTGGGTACGACAGCATGCCAGGCAGAAAAGTGAAATAAGGGGTAAAAAAAGGATCTCATGGAGCGAGATCCTTTTTTCTATATCAAATCGTTGTAGTTTTGCTGCCGCAACGCTTCATATATTAAGATTGCAGCCGTATTGGACAGGTTAAGCGACCTTACATGTTCCGTCATCGGCAGGCGCAGGCAGCGCTCCATATTGTTTTCAATTATTTCCTTTGGTAAACCGTTCGTCTCTCTTCCAAAAACGAAGAAATAATCGGTGGACGAATCCTCGTAGCTGAAGGAAGTATGGGGTTTTTGACCGAACTTCGTAATAAAGAAAAACTGCCCATTCTTATTTGCTTCAAATAATTCGTTAAGAGAGTCATGATACACAATATTTACAAACTTCCAGTAATCGAGTCCCGCTCTCTTAAGCATTTTGTCATCTGTTGAGAAGCCGAGCGGCCTGATCAGATGAAGCGTTGTATTCGTTGCCGCGCAAGTACGCGCAATATTTCCTGTATTGGCAGGAATCTCTGGTTGGTATAAAACCACATGCAGTGCCAAAATCTTCACCTCTGTTCTAATTGAGTAAACCGCCATCCATTATACCACTTTTACTTCTTCGACGTATCATCAATGATTTTGTAAAAGGTATATTTAATGGATGGTGTGTAGGCGGTTGAGTCCTCATACGACCAGTACCTCATCCGCGAATCATACGTTTGGGCGTTGACAAGCGGCATGCCCATCTTATCTTTTGCTACGACAATTGTCGTGTGGTTATATCTTCCGTCCCCTTCAAAGTCATAGCATATGACATCCCCTAGAGACAGATCTTCGGGTGATGACGTTTTTTCCGCCCTGAGCCCTGCCTTCGATCTGCCAAGAAAGCTTTTCATGGAGTGGGCAACGGTCCAGCTGTAGCTCCACGAATGGTTTTGCATCCACCAGCCGCTTCCCCGATTCGGATATCCTCTCATCGGCGCACTTCCTGCATGCAGACATTGTGAAATAAAGTTTGTGCAATTATCGTCAAAATTTTTATAGGCTGAATTTCGCTTATTCCACCATTTTTCTGCGTACTGGACAGCAGCAAGACGATCATACGTAAATGCCCGGCCGAGATCGTTTCTGCTGAAGTCTGCCATGACCATACCATCACTACGTAACGGTTGATGAAATGGTATTTCAACTTTCGAATCGTTTATCAGCATTTGGCCATAGAATAAAGCAGTTCTTTCTTCTATTTGTTCTTCTATATATAAATGATCTTTATCATTACAAAGATATTCGCTGTGAACTTTATATCTCACGTGATTAGACCCGTCGTCATCAAACTTGCTTTCCCCGAGCTTCACTTTCATCTTCGCTTTTACGATTTGTACCTGACGCTTTTGAAAGAGCTGTTTTTTTCGCTCCAGCTCATCAAAAATTGGATCTATCGTTCTTGCATTCTTTTCATTTAATAAATAGGAAAGACGATCTCGCAGAGTCCTTTCAATAAACTCCTTCAAGTACTGTCACCACCATACGTTTTTATATTAACGTATGTCAGGACTGGCTTGATTTAGTATTCATTGCCATTTTTAAACCCTTTTCAATTTCTTTCTTTGCCTCTTCGTCCCCTTCAGCCATCCACGCTTCATTTAGTTGGTTCGTATAATCTTCGCCGCCTATTTTGCCAATTGCCCAGGCAGCCGTGCCGCGAATGACAGGTCGGGGATCATTTTTCAGTAAAGAAGCAAGTTCCGGAAGAGCGGTTATATCCTTGTAGTGGGCTAATGCGATAATCGAGTTTCGCTGAATCGGTTTTTTCCCTCTCCACGAACCGGAAATATCCCCGAACTTCTCTTTGAATTCTCTATTGCTAATCGTTAACAAAGGTTTTAGCCGCGGCTTAACCACTTCAGGATCCGGCTCCATTTCTGGATGCAAATGAAAATCCTTACCTTTGTTTTCAGGACAGATCGTTTGGCATGTATCACATCCATACAGCCGATTGCCGATTTTGCTTCTGAATTCCTCCGGCAGAAAACCTTTTGTTTGAGTGAGAAAGGCAATACAACGCTTAGCATTTAGCTGTCCGCCTTGAATCAGGGCACCTGTCGGGCATACATCGACACATTTGTTGCACGTTCCACATTTGTCCTCGATTGGCGTATCCGGCTCGAAAGGAATATTCGTGATCATTTCACCAAGGTATACGTAGGAACCAAATTCAGGAGTAATGATCGCACAGTTTTTTCCCGACCAGCCGATTCCAGCTCGTTCTGCGACGGCCCGATCTGATAGCTCCCCCGTATCTACCATTGATTTTGTTCGGATATCCTCACGCTTTTCTCGAAGATATTCTTCCAATTTTGAAAGCTTTTCTCGTAATACGTGGTGATAATCCTTTCCCCAGGAGGCTCTGCAAAAAATCCCTCTGCGATCCGTCCTCGTTCCTCTTGGTGCGTTTTTCATTTTCGAAGGATAAGCAAGTGCAATGGCAATAATCGATCTCGCTTTTGGAAGCAGCAGATCCGGATTTGTCCGTTTTTCGATATCTCGTTCTTCAAAGCCGGACTCATATTGAAGGGCTTGCTGCGTAATCAGCCGCTGTTTTAAGCTTTCAAACGTATCTGCACTGGCAAATCCGATTTTATCAATGCCGATTTGATGAGCATACTCGATAACCTCTTGCTTTAGCTTGGTAACATCCATTTTTGCAAAACCTCCTTTCAAGTGAACATAGTAAAAAACGCAATGCTTCGTTATCTAAGAACGAAACACTGCGTTGCACACGATATGTATGGAGCGGGTGATGAGAATCGAACTCACGACATCAGCTTGGAAGGCTGAGGTTTTACCACTAAACTACACCCGCGGAGTCTAGAGCCTTTCCTTTCCGGTTCGACTTAATCTATAATACATCGTTATAAAACGATCGTCAATAGAAGAATGAAAAATTTTGTCGAAAAATATCTTGTTTCATTTTCTATCATCATCATTGCCATTTCGAGAGACGTATATACGTGTCAATCTGCTTTCACATAAAAGAGTATTACATGATCGTTTTTGATTAAATTGTTTTTGTTATCGTCGGTAATAGCACCCGTAAAATCTGTATCGTCTGAGTAACTATTTATATTGCAACCAATTAAAACCGGTTCTCCTAGAGGAATACTGCTTGGAAACTCAGCAAAACTGCTCATTCCGCTTGAGAGCGTATCAGATTCGAAGGTATCTAGATTCACGGATTTGGTCATTGCAGAGCCTTCATTATCAATCAACCCCATTTTTATTGTCTTCTTTATAGTTTCGAAATCATTTGTCTCATTCTCTTCTAATATAAAAAGAGTTCGCAGCCCTTTTGGCTTCTTTTTCTTAAAAAGATCAAGCTCTGGACCTTCGTATTTTTGAGTTATGTTTCCATCTTGATATTCCTCAACGTACATTCTAATACTATTAATTTCATTAGTTAATCCCGTTATCGTGGCTGAAAAATATTGTTCCCCAGCAAGATTAATCAATTCTCTTTCGCTGTCAGGGTACTCAGTCCATTTAATTTGGTTTTTTACACCAGAACAGGCAGTAAGGATTGCGGTTAAAAGAATACATATGTGTATTGCTATGATTTGTTTTCTTTTATTAAAAAAGGTTGCCAAGCCGATCTCCCCTGATTCTATGAAAAAAATTATCCTTCATTTAATTTGCCATAACATAATACAGAATCGCTTCATCATGGTTGGTTGATTAATTCTTCTATATTAGAATGAGTAACTTCACCTGATATTTCAATTTCTTCACTATCTTTCATTGTACAGCCAATAAGAACAGGCTCTCCTATCGTAATAGACTTTGGCACAGTACCAGAGGCATTCTCGACATGCTCAAAATACTCATTACCTTCTATTCTTTCTGTACCTTTAGTAGCTACCCCACGGTTGTTGTTTAAACCCATTTTTATTACTGTTGCTCCTGGCATAGCCGAGACATCCTCTTCCAAAATAAAAATGGCTCGTAATCCTTTCACATCCTTTTTCTCGCGAAGGAGATTCAGGTCTGCTCCACCGCCATACTTTGTTAAAAGCTTTCCATTTTCATAATGCTCCGCATACAAGCCTATATAGTATACTTCATCTGTTAATCCAGTAAGTGTTGCAGAAAAATATTGATCCGCCGTTACCTCCAATAGCGCCTTTTCATTTCTTGTAAACTCAGTTATTTTTATTTGGTTCGCTTCCCCGCAAGACGCAAGCAGAAGGAATAATAATAAACTGCTTGATATATAGATACATTTTTTTGCTAAAATCAACTAGGATCCTCCTGAGGTAATTTCTTAGATTTATAATATTATGAAAATTATACCTAATTTACAATAATAAATCTGTATTTGTCGAAAAATTTGTACAAAAAAAGGCTGACTTGCAGACTTTTAACGCCAGCTAAGTCAACCTTACTAAACCTTAATTGTGCACTTATTCATTTTTCCGACACGCAACTTTAAATCGATACTTTCTTCTTGTCAGGAAATTTTTGTTCTGCGATGACTTCCCCTGTGAGCTTGTGTCTGATTTGAGCGGCGAATGCTTCTCCCTTTTTAAATGGAAGGAGCGGAAAAACAAGCTCGGCAAATTGATAGGCTTCTTCGAGGTGAGGATAGCCTGATAAGATAAAGGATTCGATGCCAAGATCCTTGTATTCAAGGATACGGTCTGCCACAGTTTCCGGGTCGCCGACTAAGGCTGTGCCTGCTCCTCCCCTAACGAGTCCGATTCCTGCCCAAAGATTGGGGCTGATTTCAAGCTTTGTTCGGTCTCCTTGATGCAGCGCGGCCATTCTGTGCTGACCGACCGAATCCGTACTGAGGAGGGCTTTCTGGGAAGCTTTGATAGTTTTTTCATCCAGATGACTGATCAATTTGTCCGCTGCCTGCCATGCTTCCTTTTCTGTCTCTCTTACAATGACATGAAGCCTGATCCCGAATCGAATCGATCTCCCCTCTTTTTCAGCCTGTTCACGAACGGACTGAATTTTCTCCTTGACCTGCTCGGGCGGCTCTCCCCAAGTTAAGTAGACATCTGTATGCTTCGCAGCTACCTTTTGTCCTGCTGCGGAAGATCCGCCAAAATAAATAGGCGGATGAGGCGTCTGGACGGGAGGAAATAGAAGCTTGCCATCATTGATATTTACATGTTTTCCATTGTATGTGACCGTTTCGCCTGAAAGCAGCGACCGCCAAATATCAAGAAATTCGTCCGCCGCCTCGTATCGTTCATCGTGATCCAAAAATAACCCGTCGCCTTCCAGCTCCTTTGAATTGCCGCCTGCAACGACGTTGATCAAGACCCTTCCTTCTGAAATGCGATCAAGCGTAGCAGCCATCCTTGCAGCTACAGAAGGCTGCATCAAGCCGGGTCTGACTGCAACAAGAAATTTCAGGTTTCTTGTTTCCGCTGCTAAAGCACCCGCGGTCAACCACGGATCTTCACACGTTCTGCCAGTTGGAATTAATGCCCCGGTATATCCAAGCCGGTCTGCAGCTTGAGCGACTTGCTTCAGATAGGTGTAGTCTGTAGTTCTTCCTCTATGAGATGTACCCAAATATTGTCCGTCACCATGCGTAGGAATAAACCAAAGAATTTCCAAACTCTTTCTCCCCTCTTTCGCTTTGTTTTTACTTTAACGCTTCTTCTACAAATTGATTATCAATTACTTTCGAAGTATCCAGCTCTTTATTGATTCCGCCGGATTTATATAAAAAATCAGCCTGCTCTTGATGGGCTTTCGCAAATTCATCCGTTGTAGGAGACAATATAAACTCCGATTTTTTTAGAACAGTTTTAATAATTTCAACATCTAAATTCTCTTTTTTTGCTATTTCTTCAGACACTTCATCGATATTTTCGGTTACGTGCTTTCTTGCCTCTTCATACGTTTTTAAAAAGGTAACCGTCAATTCGGGATGCTCCTTTGTAAACTTTGTTCTTGCGACTAGAAAGCTTGGGGCATTAATATTTAAATCTTCTCCGGAAGCCAATATTTTTGCCTCTGTTTGGAATACGGCAGTAGTTGAATAAGGCTCCCATGTAGACCAAGCATCGACCGATCCATTATCCAACGCAGGACGCGCTTCATCAGGCTGCAGTTGAATTAACTGAATATCCGAATCCTTTAGGCCTGCACGATCTAGCGCCATGTAGAGAAAATTGTAGGCACTGCTTCCTTTGGCAACAGCGACTTTTTTTCCTTTAAGGTCTTTTAACTCCTTAATGCTGCTATCTTTTGGGACAATAATCGAATTCCCTTTTTTCCCATCACTTGTGACGGCTATTCCTCGAAAATCCACACCGCCGGATTGTCCGGCAATGAGAGGCGTTCCTCCGGTAGCCCCAAAGTCGATGCGGCCGGAAGCCAAGGCTTCAAAATGCGGCGGCCCGCTTGCAAACTCATGCCATTCTGCCTTAACTCCTTCTTTTTCAAACGCTTTTTCAAAATATTTCTTTTCTCTGGCATAGGGGAGAATTCCCGTTTTGCCCTGGACTCCAATATGAATAACTGGATTTTGGTTTGACCCTTTTTCTGCCCCTTGGCTGCCGCATGCCCCTAAAAGGAGCACTACCAACAATGCCGGCAGGACAAATTTAACCGATCTGATCAGATGTATGAACTTTTTCAATGGAAGACCTCCTGTTGTCTTTAGTAGAAAATTGACTTGCTGGGTAACCCAGACCATAGTGCTCTCTTAATGTATCTCCTGTATAGTTTTCTCTGAATAATCCTTTTTGGCGAAGGATCGGCAAAACCTTTTCAATAAAATCATCCAGTCCTTCTCCCATTAACTGAGGCATGATATTAAACCCATCAGCTGCGCCATTTTCGAACCATTCTTCTAAAAGATTCGCAATTTGCTCGGCAGTCCCAGAGATGGTGTAATGGCCTCTTCCACCAGCTAAGCGATGCAAAAGCTGCCTGATCGTCAAATTTTCTCTTTGCGCAAGATCTTTTATTAGCTTTGTACGGCTTTGGTGACCCCTGATGTGTCCCGTTTCCGAAAGCTCCGGAAGCGGTCCGTCAAGCGGATAACCAGATAAATCAAAGCCGATCCTGGAAGACAGCTGAGATAAGCTATGATCCGGATTGGCAAGGTGATGGAGCCGGTACTCTTTTTCCTTCGCCTCTTCCTCCGTGTTCCCAATTACCGGACAAATTCCCGGCAAAATTTTAATCTCATTGCGATTTCTCCCAAAGCCTTCCGCTCTTTGTTTTACATCCTCATAAAAAATTTGAGCTTCTTCCAGCGTCTGCTGAGCGGTAAAAACGGCTTCTGCGAATTCAGCAGAAAATTTCTTCCCATCCTTAGATGAACCTGCTTGAACGAGAACCGGCCTCCCTTGCGGAGATCGAGAAACATTCAACGGCCCCCTAACCTGATAGAACTCTCCCTTGTGATCAGCTCGGTGAACTTTGTCCGGATCTGCATATATACCGGCGGCTTTGTCTTTGATTAATGCTTCTTCCTCCCAGCTATCCCATAGTTTTAACGCTACCTCTAAAAACTCTTTGGACCGTCTGTAACGGAGAGCATGATCCGGTATTTTATCATAATTAAAATTTCGAGCTTCTTCATCCGTGCCTGAAGTGATGATATTCCAGCCAGCTCTCCCTTTGCTTAAATGATCGATGGAAGAGAACTTTCGGGCCAAATTATATGGCTCATTAAAGCTCGTCGACACGGTTGCAATTAAGCCGATTTTCTCTGTCACCACCGATATCGCTGATAATAGAGTTAACGGTTCCAACCTGCTGGCAGCACTATATTGAACCGCTTCTTTTGAGACAGCCAGACGATCTGCAAAAAAGATCGAATCAAATTTTGCTTCCTCTGCTTTTACAGCAATTTTCCGATAATACGAGAAATCATTAAGCTGATCAATTTCAGCAGCAGGGTGCCTCCAGGCCGCTTCATGATGGCCTATGTTATTCAAAAACAAATTCAGAATCATCTGTCTTTTCTTTTTGGCCATTCCCTAATCCCTTCTTTTCATATCATGTATTTGATTAGCCCTGAAAACTGTCTCGCCATTTCAGCAGCCGTTTTTCAAACAATTTCACGAGTGAGTCTGATAATTTCCCAAATACTGCAAAAATAATAATTCCCACAAATACGACGGAGGTTTGCGAAAACTGCCTCGCATCCATGATCAAATAACCAATCCCTTCACTTGATCCCATTAATTCAGCAGCGACTAGTGCAAGCCAGGCAGCACCAAGTGCCAAACGGAGGCCAAGCAGAATATTAGGAAGTGCTGCAGGCAAAATCAGCTTCGTTATCTGTTTCCATTTACTGAATTCAAGCACCTTTGCAACATCAAACAGCTTCGAATCAACACTGCGGATGCCCAAAAACGTGTTTACATACAATGGGAAAAATGCAGCCTTTGCAATTAATAAGATTTTCGAAATCTCACCGAAGCCAAACCACAGAATAAATAACGGAATCACCGCAAGCGTCGGAATTGTTCTGAGCATCTGCATCGTAGGGTCAATCGTTTCTTCCGTTTTACGGGAAAAGCCAACGAGTAATCCTAAAGTAAGCGCCAATGCACTTCCCAGAAAGAATCCTGCTGCCGCGCGCAGCAAGCTGACTTGAAAATGATAGGTTAAATTGCCGCTTTGTATCAGCCTGATAAACTCAGCGAGAATCACACTCGGTCGTGGAAGCAATGTTTCTGATATCCATCCGAAATACCCGGCAAGCTCCCATACAACCAAAACCAGAATCGGAAAGCCTAACCCCCTGGCAATGACTCCAAAATTATTTGTCCGCTTGTTTTTTTTAAGAGAAAGTGCTTTAGTCAGCTTATTTTCTTTTTCATATCCCGTTGTAATCGTCGCGCTTTTGTTGCTCATTTGTTATCACCTCTTTTATATTCCTGCACTGTCGACCAGTTCCGGTTCTTCGATTTTCTCAAATTCTTTTAATACTGTTTGGCGAATCTCTTGAAATGACGAAGATGCTTTTTTTCTTGGAAATGGAAGATCAACCGGTACAATTTTACGAATAGATCCCGGTCTTGCGTCCATGATTACGACTCGATTTGCCAAATAGACAGCTTCATCAATATCATGAGTAACGAAAATCATCGTAGTTCGATTGTTCTCCCATATATCGAGAAGCACTTCCTGCATATGTGATCGGGTGAATGCATCAAGAGCGCCAAATGGTTCATCCAAAAGCAAGATTTTCGGCTGCCTCAGCAGAGCTCTTGCTATGGCCACTCGTTGTGCCATTCCTCCAGACAGCTCTCGCGGGTACGATTTTTCAAAGCCTTCAAGCTTCACTAGTTTGATCAGCTCTTTTACTTTCTGGCTAGTATTCTCTGATTCTAATGAAAGGTTTGCCGCGATATTCTTTTCCACTGTCAACCACGGGAAAAGGCGCGGTTCTTGAAAAATAAATCCTTTATCAACACCTGGAGCATTTACTTTTTCTCCCTCCAGGACAATTTCGCCTGAATAATCTGAATCAAGGCCTGCTACGGCCTTCAAAAGTGTGCTTTTTCCACAGCCGCTCGGTCCAATCACTGTAATGAACTCCCCGTTTTTCACATCCAAATGAATTCCATCCAAAACATGTACGTTTCCTTTTGCTGTGTTGAAGGTTTTATTTAACTGCCGAATTTCCATTAAAGACATATGAATACTCCTTTCAAAATAAAAAAGCTCCTTTTCCGCAGGATATTAAAGGGGGCCCATCTGTACCATGGGGCAGATACAGATGGAAAGAAAAAGCTTAAAGAAATAATAATACAACTATCCCTATAAATCAAGTAGGAATTGAGGGATTTTAATTACTTAATTTTACATCCTTCTGTTTAAAAATCTCCGTTATAGCTGTGCAGCGGTTCATCCGCTTTTTTTTCACCAAAAAACCCACAATATTGAAGGGCACTCTACAGCATGATTACAAATCCGTTGTTATATGTTAACCTATTATTAAATTAAGTTAACATTTAAACAGGAGGAATTATGGCTCAACATTTTTGGATAGCAGGTACGGATACGAACGTAGGAAAAACATTGGTTACTTCTTATTTTATGCAATACTTTCAATCAAAAGGGTTTCATACAATACCTTATAAACCGGTTCAAACAGGAGTTGTGTTTCAAAACGCTACGGAACCTTATAGCGATTCAGAATTCTATAAGTTATATAGTAAAGAAACCCTACTAAATGAGCATATAAATAGCTATTCTTTTAAAGAACCCGCTTCTCCACATTATGCTGCCAAGCTTGAAGGCAAAGAGATTGAAGAAAAGCACATTTTGAAACATATTCATTTCTTAAAAAATGCTTATGACTATGTAATTTGTGAAGGTGCAGGTGGTTTATACGTTCCTTTAAGTGTGCAACGAAACTATCATTTGCTCGATCTTATTCATCATACTGGGTTACCAGTTGTTTTGACTGCAGGTACAAAAGTAGGAACGATCAATCATACATTACTTTCAATCAATGCTCTTAAAGCAAACCACATACCTATAATAGGCATTGTGTTTAATGGATATGAAGGCACTGAAGTCGAAAAGGATAATATGAGTACAATAAGCCGCATAACCGACTTACCTTCAATTGTGATACCAAAGTTAAATAATTTATCAGATTTAAAATATATTAATCTGGAAAATAAAGACTTTATGGAAAGGATAGCAACAATATGAACCACGCAATTTCAAACTTACAAAAAAGAGATTTGAACCATATTTGGCACCCTTGTTCCCAGATGAAGGATTATGAAAACTTCCCTCCGATTGTTATTAAAAGCGGGAAAGGAATTTATTTGTATGATGAAAATGGAAAAGAATACATAGATGCTGTTTCTTCTTGGTGGGTCAATTTATTCGGACATGCGAATAAACAAATCAGCACCTGCCTGGCAAATCAGGCATTTCAACTCGAGCACGTGATTTTTGCAAATTTCACCCATGAACCAGCCATATTACTTGCGGAAAAACTAGCAAAAATAACTCCAGACGGTTTAACAAAAGTATTTTTTGCAGATAACGGATCATCTGCAGTCGAAATCGCATTAAAAATGAGCTTTCAATATCATCAGCAAAAAAACAAACCAAATAAAAGGCGGTTTTTAGCATTTACAGACGCCTATCATGGCGAAACACTTGGTGCTCTGTCGGTTGGTGGCGTTGATCTCTATAGTTCCATTTATCAACCTCTATTGCTGGATACCTTACGGGCACAAGGACCCGATTGTTTTAGATGTCCATTCAATCAAAATCCAACCAATTGCGACACGCCTTGTATTTCGTCGGTAGAAAAAATATTAAAAAAGCATCATAGTGAAATAGCCGCAGTCATTATCGAACCTTTAATACAAGCTGCTGCAGGAATGAAAATGTATCCTCCTTCATATTTAAAGCAATTGAGAAAACTATGTACAAAATATGATGTTCATTTCATTGCAGACGAGGTTGCAGTCGGATTCGGTCGTACCGGGACTATGTTTGCGTGTGAACAAGCAGAAATTATGCCGGATTTCATGTGCCTATCAAAAGGAATAACAGGCGGTTATATGCCATTATCCGTAGTATTAACAACAAATGAAGTCTATGACGCATTCTATGATGATTATGAAAGCAATAAAGCTTTCTTGCATTCTCACAGCTATACAGGTAATCCATTAGCATGCAGGATCGCACTGGAAGTATTAAAAATCTTTAAAGAAGGTCAATACATAGAAAAAATCAAACAGAAGAGTACCTATATGAAGGAACTTGCCTCTAATATATACAATAACCACCCAAATATCGGAGAGTACAGACAAACCGGAATGGTAGGTGCAATTGAATTAGTAAAAGATAAAGAAACAAAAGAACCTTTTTCAAGTGAAGAACGAATCGGATATAAGATTTATCAAATTGCTCTAGAAAAAGGCTTGCTTTTAAGACCATTAGGAAATGTCCTATATTTTATGCCTCCATATGTTATTGAGACGGACGAGATTGAAAAAATGATCCTTACAGCAAGTGAATCGATTAATGAGTTTTTTGCAAGTTATAATGACAAAGGCGGAAAATTAATATGAAGAATAAATCAACGGTTTCATTAACAGGGACAGCAATGTTTGCTGCGTTAACAGCAGTAGGTGCATTTATAAAAATTCCGCTTCCATATGTACCGTTTACTCTTCAAATATTATTTGTATTTTTAGCCGGAAGTCTTTTGGGAAGTAAAAAAGGAATGCAGAGCCAGCTGGTTTATGTCAGTATCGGTTTGCTCGGACTCCCTGTATTTACACAGGGAGGAGGAATCGGATATTTCCTTCAGCCTACATTTGGTTATTTAATTGGTTTTATTCTTGCTGCCTATGCAGTAGGCTGGATCATTGAAAAAATCTCAAATCCAAAGACGCACCATTTTATTCTTGCTAACATAGCCGGTTTAGTGATTGTTTATGCAATGGGGGTTCCTTACTTGTATTTGGCATGCAATACATGGTTAGGAATTCCGAACGGATGGACTCATATTGTCATGATTGGATTTATCAATAGTATTGGAGGAGACCTCATTATCTCGGTATTTAGCGGCATGTTAACTTCAAAATTATATGGGACTCTTTCTATCATGAGAAAACAAAATGTGATCACTGACTAATATAAGCAACTAAAAGAGCATTGCGCCCTGAAAGTTATCTCAGGGCGCACACATTACTTAACAGCGTCAATAATCCAAACAAATGGATTCATTTGCTTAAAATGAACTTTGAATCCGATTCGCTCCATCATTTCTTTAAGAATCGGTAATGTCGTATAGTGCTCTGTCATTAAATCCTCTGCCAGCTTATTGTAGTTTTGGCTCTTGGCATTACAGATTGCTTTCTGTTTTGACTCATTGCTTTCAAATAATGTGTCGGCAAACAGTATTTTTCCTTTCTTGTTAAGCAGCTCATAATATTGCTTCAGTGCCCGCTCCTTCTCCACATCATTTAAATGATGAAAGGCATAGGTGCTTACAATAGTATCTACGCTTTCGATTGGAAGAGAGTAAGAAAGAAAGTCTCCGTCAAAGAGAGACAAGGAAGGGAGCTTTTTTTTCGCTTCTTTTCTCATCATTTTTGCCGGTTCAACCCCGTATACAACAAGTCCGCCATTCAGCAGCTTTTTGCTAAGATTTCCAGTGCCGACCCCGAATTCAAGAACAACCCCGTATGCTTCACTCGCCACTGTCTGCAAAATATGATCATAGTTTGAAAAAACCTCTGCGTATTCAGGATCTGCCCCTGCAACAGCCTGATCGTAACTGCCCGCCCACTCATCAAACAATGGGATAAACTCCATTCCCATCCAAGCATCCCCCCTCATTTATAATTAATTTTACCTGTATAGTATGAATTAAATGCATAAAGGTGAGCCGCAAATAAAACTATTAAATTAATTTGTGACTTATAGGACATGTGTGGAATTTCTCTATTTTTTATACGTTTGTCTAAGCCAACCTAGTAAAAATACATAAATTAGAAGTAAGAATTGTGTATTTGACAATTCCTAATACTCGAGTAGGAGGCGAAAGTATATGTCATATGGTTTTTGTGGTGGTTACGGCGGCTACAGTGGTAACGGATCTAACTTTGCGATAGTTCTCGTATTGTTCATTCTATTAGTTATTGTCGGCGCTGCATTCTTGAACTTCTAATATTTATTGAAGGCCTTGTAAGGCTACGAACAAAACAAAAATCTCATTGCAATTGGAGGTGCACTCTCATGGGTGATAGATTCGGAAGCACTTTTGCGTTTGTCGTTGTCATTTTCGTATTGCTTGTCATTGTCGGAGGCTCTTATTCAGGCTACGGCTACTAAGATGACAAACTTTCTGGGGCAGGTTTTAACCCAAGCTTGCCCTTTCATATCCACTATCCTGTTTTATGCAGCTACATTGGACAAGCCACGTCTTATTATAGAAATCCAAGCTCCTCCTACTATTTTCTTAGAAATCCTTTTCGACTTTCAAATTGTTTTATTTTCTAACATGTCATTTCACCTAATACAAGATAGTTTCGTTAGAAAAACTTACAAGTTATTAACATACTTAATCGTTTGATAGTACAATCACTTGTAATTCATTTATACCAAATAATAAATTTCAAGGAATAGTTGTTAGGAGGGGTAACACCTTGAAAAAAATGATCTGTCTATCTCTTATGCTAGTGCTCTCTTTGAACCTCTCATTAGCAGGATGCAGCCAAACGAAGCTGGCAAGCCCTCAAGGTACCTCTAAGGAAGGCGGAACGTTGATTGTCGGAATGGAATCTGACGCCGACCTTTTGGACCCGCACCGAGCTGGGGGCTGGGTAACAATGCGCGTAAACAATCAAATGTTCGAGCCATTAATTGGTGAAGATTTAAGCAAATCTTCTCAGGAAGCTCCTGTGCCTGAGCTCATACCTGTTCTAGCAGAAAGATGGGAGAAATCCGCCGACGGCAAAACCTACACATTTGATCTGAGAAAAAAGGTAAAATTTCACGATGGAACCCCGTTTAATGCTGATGCTGTATTATTTAATATTCAACGGCTTACCGATAAGAACTTTGAATACTATGATAAGCTTGCAGCCGGCCGTACAGTGCGCACCTTTAAATACTTTGATTCAGCCGAGGTAGTAGATGAAGACACCATAAATATTCATTTAAAACAGCCATTTGCTGACTTCCTCCGAATGCTTGCGCAAATTAATTCGCTGCAAATCGTTAGTCCTGACGCAATTAAAAAATATGGTAATGACGGGTTTGGCGAACATCCCTCCGGAACCGGCCCATTCACATTTTCAGAAAGAAAACGCGGAGTACAAATTACTCTAACGAGAAATGAGAACTATTGGGGCACAAAGGCTCATTTAGATAAAGTTATCTTCAGGCCGCTTTCAGATGCCTCCAGCAGAGTGCTCGCATTGCAAAATGATGACGTCGATTTAATTGCAGTTCCGCCGCCTGATTCAATCGAAAATTTTAAAAATCAAGGCTTCCATGTGATTTCCGGAACACCGCCCCACGTCTGGTACCTTACGTTTAACTTTGACAATGACTTTATGAAAAATAAAAAGGTCCGGCAAGCGATCAATTACGCGATTGACCGAAGAGGTTTAGCGAAGCATCTGCTCAGAGACACTGCTTCCCCTGCGTATTCGATGATGAGTCCCGGCAGCCCGCTCTATGATCCGCAAGAAAATACGTATGAATACAATCCGAAAAAAGCAAAACAACTATTGAAGGAAGCTGGTTATGAAAACGGATTTCGAACCATTTTGAAAACCTCAGTTGATGGTTCAGGACAGCTCATCCCTGTCGATATGGCGGAATGGATTCAAAGGGATTTAGGGAAAGTCGGTATTAAAGTTTCCTTGCAAACACAAGAATGGATTTCGTACCTGGCCGGCTACAATAATGGAATGTCAGAGGAAATCGGCATGAATCAAATGTCGTCGGGCAGAACGACACCCTACTTCTTGGCCATTGCTTCCCATTCAGCTTACAGCGCTCCCGGCGGCTTTAATTCAGGGAAATACAAAAATAAAGAGCTTGATGAAAAGATGGATGCTGCCGCAAATTCAGTCAGCGTAGAGGATGCCAATCATTTGTGGAAGGAAGCCGAGAAAATGATTATTGAGGATGCTCCTTTTGCACCAATTGTCAATGACTCTGCTCCTTATGTCGTTCATCCAAGAGTACAGGATTTTGTCGTCCCCGCAGAAGAATGGTACACCTTGGCTCCGGTTTGGGTTAAAAAAGAGGAAAATTAAGGAGGTTGGACTGATGGGAAAATTTTTAGCGGGACGGATCGCTTCTGTCATTCCGGTGATGTTTGGTGTCACCATTGTTGTTTTTCTGCTTATTCAGCTGATTCCTGGAGATCCTGCGAAGTCCATTCTCGGACCTGAGGCTACTCCAGAAGCTGTTAACGATTTGCGGAACGAATTGGGATTAAACGACCCTGTCTATATCCAATATTTATCTTGGATAGGAAATATTTCACAGGGTGATCTAGGGTTTTCCTATACGATGCATACCTCTATTGTAAACGAAATGATACCAAGGTTTTTAAACAGTCTAATATTAACTGCAGCAAGCCTGCTCATCTGTGTATTTTTCGGTGTTTTGTTCGGTTTGATAAGCGCTATTAAAAAAGGGGGCATTTTCGATAAAGTTAGCATGGGAGCTGCCCTAATAGGTGCGAGTATGCCGGTTTTCTGGATTGCCTTAATGCTCATGTGGCTATTCGGACTCCAGCTGAAATTATTTCCAGTAAGTGGAATGTACAATTTCAGGGACCCTGGGGGCTGGATTGATCTCCTTCATCATCTTGTTTTGCCAGCGTTTGCGACAGCAACTGTGTCAACGGCTGTAATCGCGCGGCTTTCAAGAAATACGGTGATCGATATTTTGCAGCAGGATTACGTCAAATACTTTGAATCATTCGGCATATCCACCGGAAAAATCCATTTCAGACATGTGATCCGAAATTCACTCCCTCCCATTATTAATATCTCCGGCCTACAGGTTGGTTATTTGATGGGCGGAGCGTTATTCAGTGAGATTGTATTTAACTGGCCGGGAATTGGACAGCAGCTCTATCTTGCGATTAATCAAAATGATTATCCCGTTCTGCAAGCAGGAATATTAATCATCGCGATAACCTTCGTCATTATTAATTTAATAGTCGATTTAGTAAATGTCTGGCTGAATCCTAAACTTAGAGACTCGCTGGAAGGAAAATCGTAAAGGAGTGAGACCATGTCTTCTGAATCACAGCTCAAGCTAGCTTTCAAAGCTTTTCTTAAAGATAAGTTGGCAGCAGGCGCTGCTATTTTCATTCTGCTATCATTTGTTGTTGCGTTATTTGCTCAGTGGATTGCTCCGCTTGATCCAACCGATGTTCCCGACCCGAGCAAGCGCTTGGTACCTCCTGGTTCTGAAGGATTTCTGCTAGGTACGGACCAGCAAGGAAGAGATATTTTAAGCCGGTTGATATTTGGCACACAGACGACGTTAATTAGCGCTATTCTCCCTGTTCTCATTTCAGCTGCTATCAGCCTGATTATCGGCATAACAGCGGGATATTTTCAAGGCTGGGTCGGAAATGTACTGATGAGAATCATGGATGTTTTCTTTGCTTTTCCAGCGGTGCTGTTAGCCATTGCGATTGCTGCGATTCTTGGTCCCGGCATCCTAAATGTAATGATTGCCATGGTCATTGTAAGAATCCCATACATGGCGCGAGTCGTTTATACAGATACCGTCCAAGAAAGCCAAAAGGAATATGTTGAAGCGGCAAAAGCCTTCGGAGTCAAACCGAGAGAGATCATGTTTAAGCAAATTCTCCCGAATGTATTACCATCCCTGATTATTTATAGTACGACGATTCTCGGAGTAACCATTACAACAGTAGCCGGTTTAAGCTTTATTGGGCTTGGGGTACAACCGCCTGTTGCCGATTGGGGAAGAATGGCAAGCGATGGCAGCGATGTGCTGATACAAGGATATCCTCACGTTACATTTTTGCCAGGTTTAGCGATTGCCATGTTGTCTCTTGCCTTCAGCATGGTTGGTGACGGACTGAGGGATGCTTTCGACCCATATGAACGGTCAAAAATGAAATTCACCTTGAGGAAACGAAAAAAAGCAGCATGAATTTTTCATCAATTAAGGAGGGAAAGGCATGACTGTAAATGCTACTGAAGAAACCCTGAACTTACTTCAGGTTGAAAATTTATCGACAGAAATAAAAACACCTGATGGCATAATGACAGTGCTTGAAGATATTAACCTCACTATGAAAAACGGGGAAATTCTTTCGATTGTCGGGGAATCAGGCTCAGGAAAGTCAATGACCATCCATTCCATCCTGCAGCTGATTCCTAACCAATTATTGTATGGCTATCACGGAAAAGTATCAATTGAAGGAAAAAACTTAACTTCCTTACGCCCTAAGGAAGTGAAAGACATCCGCGGCAAAAAAATATCATTGATTGCCCAAAACGCGATGACCTCCCTCGACCCTTCTTACAGGGTAGGCACACAAATCGTTGAAATCATCACCTCTAAAACGAATAAAAGCAAGAAAGAGGCAAAGGAAAAATCGCTTGAACTCCTCAAGCAGATGGGTGTTGATGATCCAATGAAAATCTACCAATCCTTTCCCCATCAGCTGAGTGGCGGATTAAAGCAACGAGTTGTGATCGCGATGTCTCTCGCCTGTGATCCGGATTTAGTCATTGCTGATGAACCAACGTCAGCTTTAGATCCGACCGTTCAGATACAAGTGTTGGATCTGTTAAAAAAAATCAACAAGGAGCTGGGCACAGCCGTACTTATGATCACCCACGATTTCGGTGTTGTCGCCCGAATATCTGACCACGTTGCGGTCATGTATGCCGGTCAAATCGTTGAGAAAGGATCAAAGGAGGAAATACTTTTTCATCCTGAGCATCCTTATACGAAAAGCTTAATGAAATGCATTCCTGATCTTTCTTGGATATTTGATCCCTCTAAAGGCAAAAAACCGCTTTGGCAAATTCCCGGAGAGCCGCCAAATTTAAAAGAAGTAACAAACAGCTGCCGATTTGCTGCGCGATGCCCAAGTGCACAATCTAAGTGCACAGCCTCCATCCCAATGTTAAAGAAATTATCCGGGGGCAGCCAAGCACACGAAGTACGATGTTTTTTAACGGAAGGAGTGATTTAACATGGCGAATCGTCCGTTATTAGAGGTTCAGAACCTGGAAAAAGTGTATGGGGCAAAAAAAAATTGGCTCTTCAAAAACGAAGGCTTTCAAGCGGTTAAAAATGTGTCATTTTCGATTAACAAAGGGGAATCCTTTGGTCTCATCGGTGAGTCAGGCTCAGGAAAATCAACGATAGGAAGAATGATTCTCCGTCTGACAGAGCCGACTGCAGGTAGTGTCTTTTATAATGGCGAACCACTCTTGACGCTTAAACCGCAACAAATGGAAGCGTACCGAAGCAAAATGCAGATTGTGTTTCAGGATTCTGGTTCAGCGTTTAATCCAAGAATGACGATCGGTGAACAAATCGCCTATCCCCTGCTCAAACAAAATAAGGAAGCGCGCCAAACAGCCGATCAAAAGGCTGCAAGCCTCCTTGAGAAAGTCGGCCTCCAGAAAAATTTCGCCACACGCTATCCGCATGAGCTTTCCGGCGGCCAGCGGCAAAGAGCCGGAATTGCCAGGGCACTGATCCTAAACCCAGAGTTTCTCGTTCTTGATGAACCCGTATCAGCATTAGATGTCTCAGTAAAAGCACAAATCATTAACCTTCTGCAGGAGCTGCAAGAAGAATTTAATTTAACGTACCTATTTATCGCCCATAATCTTGACCTTGTTGCTTATTTTTGCGACAAAGTCGGCGTCTTATCCAAAGGAGAGCTGATAGAAACCGCACCGACGATCGAGCTTTTCAGACACCCTAAGCACGAGACAACCAAAAAGCTATTAAAATCGATCCTAACCTTAAATGGAGATTTTGATGATTTCAGGGAGAGCTTTCGCCCAGCATTGAAAGGAGTGGTTAATTGATGAATGAAATGAGTTTGACAGATTACTTGATTGAAATATTAAAAGTAAAAAAGCCAATCGTTTCTGCCGAAGAGGAGCCTTCATTTACGTATTTTAATGGAGAGGAGAAATAGAAATGAAATCTTTTTATTTTCAATCCATCGCGGATCTTTCAAAGAAAATCGCCAGTAAAAACGTATCTCCTGTCGAATTGACCAGCCTATTGCTGAACCGTATTCAAGCAATTGAACCGGCTCTTAATGCATATATTGATGTGCTTGCGGATGATTCGAAAGAGCAAGCCAGACAGCTGGAAGAAGAGGTGCTGCAAGGGAAAATCAGAAGCCCGTTACACGGAGTGCCAATTGCTATTAAGGATATATTCGAAACGAAAGGAAGGGTAACGACTTCTGGATCAAAGCTGTTTACAAAGTGGAAATCAACCGCCGATGCTATCGTCGTCCAAAAACTAAAGGCAGCCGGTGCCATCATTATCGGAAAAACGAATTTACATGAATTTGCAATGGGCGCAACAACAGAGAATCCTCATTTCGGTCCTACGCGAAATCCTTGGAACGTGAACAAAATTCCCGGCGGATCAAGCGGCGGATCAGCGGCTGCAGTAGCCGCGGGAATGTGCTTTGGCGCTATCGGCACAGATACTGGCGGTTCGATCCGGCTTCCTTCCGCCTTATGCGGCATTGTCGGATTAAAGCCCACTTACGATGCCGTAAGCAGAAAAGGGTGTACTCCATTAAGCTGGTCGCTTGATCATATTGGCCCAATGACGAGGACGGTTGAAGACAGCGCGATTATGCTAAATGCAATTACGGATGATCCGAGGGCATTTGTCCAACTTCCCTTTGAAGCAGAAAATCTGGCAGGCGTAAAAATCGGACTGCTTACAGGTTATTTTATGGAGGGGCTGGACGACGAGGTGAAGGGCATATTTATGCAAGCAACGTCCAGGCTATCCGCTTTAGGAGCTGAAGTTGTAGAAGTACAGCTCGAGAATGTCGAAGAAGCTTTGTACGCCCAGCAAATCATCTCCAAATCTGAAGCCTTTACCTTCCATGAGCCGATTTTCGAAAAATATTCAAGTGATTATGGTACTGATGTACAGGTCCGGCTGAATTCAGCGGAATCCGTGACAGCGAGCGACTATTTAAATGCGCAAAGACTGAGAAAACACTTTAAAGGCTCGGCACTAAAGGCTATGGAAGACTGCGATGTACTCCTTTCTCCAACGAACAGCAGAGAACCATTGGATATAGGCACAAACCCTCCCCATGAAACGATTCACACGATTTTCAAACTAGGAAAAACTCCGATCGGCAACTACCTTGGCTTCCCCGCCATTTCGATTCCATGCGGCTTTACTTCCAATGAACTGCCGATTGGAATGCAATTGATCGGGAAACCTTTCGCCGAGCAACAAATTCTGTCAATAGGCTCCGTTTATGAAAATTCTGAACGATGGATAAAAAAGCTTGAACTAAATCAAGCCTACGAAAATGAAATGAATCAGGATGCCGTAAACATAAATTAAAGAATTCCTTGGGAAAGCTGAGAATACACAATAAATATAAGAATCTAAGTGTAAAACTGTATAGGGTTTTACACTCTTTTTTATGTATGGCTTTGTTTCACGCCTCTACGAGAAGGATTTTTTTACAATTACAACTTATCATGCATCAGTTGAGAATGAACAACTCAGAAGCTAGTATTATCACCCGCGGTCTATACATAAAATTATTTAACTAAGCCTTAAACCACTGATGTACTTAAAGATTTTCAGATTAAATTTGCAGTAATGGAATATGTATAACTTTAAGGAGGTTTTATGAATGGACGATACATACATTCAATTTGCTGCTAGTATTAGCGCTGTGATTTTTTTAGTTATTTCGATGCTTCAAACACTGCTCGCTTTAGGCTTCCCGTTAGGAGAATACAGCTGGGGTGGATTTCACAAAGGAGTCTTACCTGTAAAATTACGAATTGCCAGTATGATTTCTGCAATAATTCTTCTTATTATAGGGTTTGTCTTTTTAATCCATTCAAAAATTATATTAATAGAGATTACTTCTTTAAATATCATAGTTTGGATATTCACGGTATTCCTAGGGTTAAATACGATAGGAAATCTCGTATCAAAAAGTAAAAAAGAGAAACTGATCATGGCACCACTTTCTTGTATCGCATTTCTGTCCTGTTTATTTGTTACAATTTTCAGTTAATAGTTGTCAAAATGTATTTATAAGGTTTTATTCTGCTACAATGAAGAAAAAGGCAGGCGTGGTCATTTGATCATTTCAGACCCAATTTACGGAGAATTCATCATAGACGGTGTCCTTGAACAATTAATTCAAAGCCAGCCAATCCAACGATTAAAAGGAATCCATCAAGGCGGTGCAAGCTATTTAGTGAATCCGGAATGGAATGTCACAAGATATGAGCATTCTCTAGGCGTAATGCTGCTAATCAAAAAACTAGGCGGTTCTCTCGAAGAGCAAGTGGCTGGATTGCTTCATGATGTGTCACATACCGCTTTTTCGCATGTGATCGATTTTGTGTTTGATAATCACGCTGAAGACTATCATGAAAAAATCGTCCATGAAGTTGTGGAGAAATCAGAAGTTCCCGGTATACTTGAACAATTTGGCTACGATTATAAAGAAATTCTCTTCAATGATTCGAAATGGACATTGCTTGAACAAGCAGCTCCTGAGCTGTGTGCAGACAGAGTGGACTACACCTTGCGAGATATGTACCGCTATCGCCAAATCTCTTTAGAAGAAGCTAGACAGTTTTTAGATGCTCTAATTGTCGTTAATGGAAAAATGTATCTTAATCGATTGGAAAATGCAGAATGGTTTGTCCAGACGTATTACAAAGAAGTCATTGATTTCTTTATGGATCCCCTCAACATTTACGGCTATCATATGCTGGCAGATACTTTAAAGCTCGCATTAGAAAAAAAAATCATTCGCCTTAGCGACTTGCTTGGCACCGATGAAGAAGTCCTAGCTATCCTCCGCTCTTCAAATGACCAGCATATACAAGAACTTATGCAGCAAATCCACTACGATATAGAAGTCAGAGAAGATCTTAACGACTTTGATATCCATCGAAAAAATAAAGTACGTCTTATCGACCCTGCCGTACTGTTTGGAGATGAACTGGTACGCGCATCCACCCTGTCCCCTAGGGTGAAAAGAATGGGTGATAAAGCGTTATTTAAAGCCACAGAGGGTATGCGTGTGAAAATTATTTCAAACTAATACAGCTGCGGCTGTCCGAAAACTCGAACAACCGCAGCTTCTTTCCCTATTTGATCAACGAAACCACCGTATCCAGCAGCACATTTGCTGCCTTTGTGTATTCTTCATAGGAAGTGAATTCCGCTTCACAATGGCTTTGTCCGTTTTTACTAGGAGCAAAGATCATGACAGAGGGGATAAAGGAAGCGATGAATTGTGCATCATGCCCTGCTCCGCTGAACATTTTTTTGTAGGAATAACCTAAAGATTGAGTAGAATTCTCCATGTGATCGCATAACTTCTTATCAAACCAAACCGTATCTCGGCTCCACCTTTTCTCAGCCTTTACGCTGCAGTCTCCTACGATAGCCGGGAGCTCAGCAATAATTTCTTCAACCTTACGAATCACCTCTTCATCCTTGTGTCTCGCTTCCAGAGAAAATACAACCTTATTCGGAATGACGGTATGAATATTCGGTGTAACATTCATTTCACCCATTGTATAAACCAACTGATCATCTAGTTTCCCGAGTTTTTCTCGAAGCTCTGTAATTAAATCATTCGTTGCGAATAAGGGGTCTTTCCTCATCCGCATAGGTGTCGTTCCCGCGTGATTAGATTCGCCGATTACTTCAATTCCATAACAGACCATGCCTACGACACCTTCAACGATACCAATATCTAGTGACTCACTCTCTAAAACAGGGCCTTGTTCAATATGTAATTCCAAATAGGCTGCTGCTTCCTTCAACCGATTCTCTATACTTCCTTCATATCCGCTCGACTGTAACGCTTGTTCAAAGGTGATGCCCTCTTTATCCTTTTTTTGCAGTATTTCCCGTTTATTAAATTTGCCGGCTATGACTCCAGATGACATCATTGCAGGGTCAAATCTCGCCCCCTCTTCATTAGTGAAATTGACGATCGTGATCGGTACCCGCGGTTTTATTTGATGATCCACCAAGGTTCTGACGACTTCGAGCGCCGCGAGTACACCTAATGTCCCATCGAAACGCCCGCCTTTTTTCACTGAATCAAGATGTGATCCCATAACAATTGGCGGAGCATCCGAAGCACCCTTCAAGGTAGCATAAATATTCCCCATATCATCAAATCGAACGGACATGCCTAAGCTCTCGCAGCATGAACAAAAATAGTTTCGAGCTAAAATATCAGGTTTAGATAAAGAAAGTCGTGTAACTCCCTTATTCTCCGTGCGGCCGAAGCTTGCGAAATTCTCCAATTCCTCTTTTAACCTGAATCCGTTAATAAGCAGTTTTTGCAATTCCATCCTCTCAACCTCTTTTCCTATTTAACGTTTATTCTGTCTACTATTCTGTCTACGTTTTTCCGTACTGAGGGTTCAATTGTTGATATATCATTTTATCATGTTTTTTTCGAATATATAGAATTTTGTGATATTGTATGACAACTGATTCTTAGTTTCATATACATTCATGATTCAGAACAAATCTATTTCACCTAATTTCTTCATAAAAAAGTACACAGCATTATTTCCGCATCTTCTTGTACACATCATCTAAAAAAAATCCGATTCTTTATTCACTTTGAATAATGACATAATATCTAGAAATCTATATCATGTAAGAATACTTAACATGACTCGTAATTATAAATAACGTGTTTTTAGGAGGAATGATCGATATGGAAAATAACAGCTCTCAACATCTTAATTTAGAACCCTCAGTCTCAAAAAAGAAATTTACAATGCCTCATATTTATGTCATTTTATTTTTATTTAGTGCAGTAGCTGCAATTGCAACGTATTTTGTCCCGGCTGGTGTTTACGAACGCGTCCCCGGACCGGAAGGGAGAACGACAATAGACCCCGACTCATACAAGGCAGTTGAGCAAACTCCGGTTGGATTGGTAGATTTTATTACAGCCATACCGAATGGGTTAATTAGTGCCGGAGAAGTGGTCTTTTTTACACTAATCATTGGCGGGATGTTTATGGTTCTTCGGGAAACTGGGATTATAGAAATCGGTGTCGATAAACTGACGAGGAAATTCTCAACTAAAAGTATTACCGTCATACCTGTTTTAATGATTGTGTTTGCACTTATATGTAGTTTAATCGGAACGCAAGAATTGAGCTTAGTATATGTTCCGGTTATCTTGCCTTTGTTAATAGCATTAGGTTTTGATTCAATGGTAGCAGCTGCTATAGCATTAGTGGCAACAACAGCAGGCTTTACGACAGGTTTTTTAAATCCGATCAATACAGGGTTAGGTCAAAAACTGTCCGGTGTTCCTCTATACTCTGGTTTAGAATTCAGAATCATCGCATTTGTGCTCATAGTTGGAGCAGGTATCTTTTACGTTATCCGTTATGCGAAAAAAGTGAAGAAAAACCCAGAAAACAGCTACGTATATGAAGAAGATTATGCGAAACGTGAGCTTTATTCAAACAATGAAGCTACAGAAAAACGCATTGCAACAACCAGACAAAAAATTGCATCTGCAGCATTGTTCATATTGTTTGCCATATTAGTTTATGGAGTGTTAGTACAAGGCTGGTTTATGGTTGAAATGGCAGGAATATTTATTGTTATTGGGATCGTAGTCGGTTTACTCTCCGGGTTGAAGCCGATTGAGATTTGTGAAGGTTTTAATAAAGGTTTTCGTAAGGTATTAGTTGGTGCTTTAATTGTTGGGGTAGCAAGAGCAGTTGCTGTCGTAATGGAGAAAGGCCAAATTATGGACACGATCATTCATAATCTCGGCCCAGTTGTCGGTGAACTACCTTCTATCTTAAGTGCAATTGGAATGTTTTTCGTACAAATGCTGTTTAGTTTCTTAGTGCCATCCGGCAGTGGACAAGCATTGGTAACGATGCCGATTATGGCTCCATTATCCGATTTGATCGGTGTTACAAGACAAACTGCTGTACTTGCTTATCAATTGGGTGATGGACTTGGAAATATTTTATTCCCTACTTCAGGATATTTCATGGCGACGCTTGTAATAGCGGGTGTTTCTTGGCAAAAATGGGTGAAATTCTACTTGCCATTGTTCTTGATTTGGAGTGGTATTGCCATTGTACTGCTAATTATTGCCCAAGCCATTCAATGGACGGGATGATTTTAAGCATATATGTTCTATGGAATTAATATTGTCACTCTCCTCACGTTTTAAAACGTGGGGTTTTCTTTTTTCACAGAGAATTTTGTTTTTTAGTAAATAAGATAAGAATTATGCTTGATACATATCTTCCCGTATACAGTATTTTCTTCGTTATTCCCATGCAACCGCTAAATAAGTCTCTGCTTCTCTTTCACACAATCCATCCGTTCACAAGGCTGTTATGCTCAATGTGCATACAAATCGCAATTGTTTTTCTTTAAAAGTTAATTGAGTCTCCCCCCTACATCTGCAGATCTATAATCGCTAACACTTTAATCGATACTTTTTTTACCAATATTGCATTTAATCACCTGATCGAATGAGGACAATTGTCCTTTCGTCATATTAGAAAATAGGTTTGAAAGGAGGTTAATCTATACATCAGTACTGATATAAATAGGATTAAAGGGTGAAGTTATTGAATATTCAAGAATTATTATGCTATTTTAGGTCCAAGCGGAGGAGGAAAAACGACCTTATGTCAGACGGTAAACGGTATTATACATAACGACATCAAGGGAACAGAGTTTATAGGAGAGGTCACCATTGAAAAAAAAGCTTTCCGACTTTGGTATAAAGACTTTTTATCACGATCTTCAATTTAAAGATGCCGTTGTCCACGCTTCTTTTCAAGAGATTAGTCAATACCCAGAATCTATTAAAGAGAATATGTATTTCATGCAATATGGAGTTCGTCACGTAAATGACGAATATCTAAAAAGCGGGCTGAATTTTTTAAAACAGCACCAATGGAAAAGTTGGTAGGAGTGAATTTAAATGGATATCGTGTTAAAAACAAAGGAATTTGTTAGAGAAAAATTATCGGGTGAAGGAACTGGTCATGATTGGTGGCACATCGAACGAGTGTATAAAAATAGTTTATCGTTAATAGAGAAAGAAACTGTTGATCATGTAAACAAAGAAGTCATCGAACTGGCTGCTCTCCTTCATGACATTGCAGACTGGAAGTTTTACAACGGGGATGAAACCATCGGACCAAAAGCAGCGAGAGAGTGGTTGGAATCTCAAAATATAGAACAATATGTTATTGAACATGTTTGTGAAATTATAATGAATCTTTCATTTAAAGGTGCGAACACGAAATCTTCAATGAAAACTTTGGAAGGGAAAATTGTACAAGATGCTGATCGTTTAGATGCCATTGGAGCAATTGGCATTGCAAGGGCCTTTGCATACGGAGGATATAAAGGACAAGAATTATTTAACCCTATGATTACTCCGAAAGAGCACAGAACATCTGCTGAGTATAAATCACAGAATACTACAACGGTTAACCATTTTTTTGAAAAGCTATTACTATTAAAAGAAAGAATGAATACTGAGGCAGCAAAGGAAATTGCACATGAACGACATCATTATATGGTCGATTTTCTAAAAACCCTTCTTAAAGAAAACCAATATGAGAATTCCCTGCATTATAGTAAGTTGCAAAACTTCCAAAGTAAAGGTTCATTCAGATAATTAAAACACATAGGACGTACCCATTGAAGGAAAATCCCTTTATAGTAGACAATTTAATAAGGTTTTTTTCTGTCTGCTATAAAGAGATTAAATTATTTTAATATAAGTCTCTTTTTATGATGATTAAGAGTTACTTTTTGTCGTTTGAAAAAAATCCTGATGCGCAGTACTTGGATCTGCAAACCATCCGGCAACCCCATCTGCAATTTCCTGATTTTGGACACCTTCCATAAGCATTTGAACAATATGCTCTGGAAGCGGCTGTGTCATTGCATTTGTCCATTCTGTGACTTGTTTCACAAATGTTTTCGTTCGGTTCCAATACCTTTCTCCTAGCTGGGAATCCCACGTTGAATGCTTGAATTCTATCAGGGTATCAGCCAATTGTTCAGCACAATAAGAAGAAAGGTTACAGCCTTGACCAGAAATAGGGTCATTAAGAAAAACGCTATCTCCACAGCCGAGAACCAGCTTATCGTGATATGTAACATAAGGTCTTCGAATCACAGGTGTAATGGCCATCTGAAGGAAGGCTTTGTTATCACATAGAGCAAATTGTTCCTCGTTTATCCGGTTATAAATATCCGGGAAAAAATTTTGCGTAATTACTTTCATTTGTTCTGTAAACAATTGCTCATCTGTTATTCCTTTAAATACATCCAATTGCTTATCCGGAACTGCCGTAACAAACAAGATCGTCACAGGCCCCTGTTCGGTCACGGCAGGTATTTCAAACATTTCACCCTGTCCAGGGAGAACATTTACGTTTACACCAAGAGGTTGATTCGGCTTTATTCCCGTGAAATAACCTACAATACATTTCCGCTCAGGCAAATGGAAAGGCGATAAATCTTTTTCAAGCGGAAATGGCAGCAGAGGTCCTGATTTTCCTGTGCAATCGATCACTAAATCATACTGTTCTATTAAAGTCTTCATATTCTCTTTTTCTACTCTTTTGCGATGGAAAGCAACACCTTGCTTTTCTAAATCGTTCATGCAATCGGTATAATACAAACGCTGATCAACAGATAGGGCGGGCTCCTTCAACATTCCAACGAAAAGCTTTTTGGTTCCAATCGTGATATGGATGCTTTCCAGAAGATTTTCCACTTTCGCTTTCGGCATTTGATACCGTTTTTCTCGTGCTCTTGTTGATCCAAAGTGAACTTGGGTAGACATAATCCGGCCATCACGAATCTCATCTGGAGATCGATGGTGAATGACGGTCACTTCAAAATCTTCTTTAAGAGCATAAGCTAATTGCAGACCTGCAATCCCACTGCCAACAATACATATACGTTTTTTCAAGAATATCACTCCTTAAGTTTTCAAAAATATGTAATCACTTTGGACATAGCATGTGACATTTACTGAATTCTAGATCGACGACATAATTCCTGTTTAATGTGTTACACGAACAATCAAAAAGCCTTCCTCGAGATGGAAGGCTTGAAAATTTCACCTGTATTAAAATGTATTATAAATTGCTTCGCATTCTCCTTGCGCCGGTTCATAAAAGCAATGATTTTTAAAACGGGCGACATGGGGCTGGCCATACCATTGCGGTGGACATGCTCCCGGCGGCTTAAAGTACCACAAACTGAATTTTGCAGGCCAAAATCTCTCACCCTGTACGCTTCTTCTGGCTAAACGCCTATCTTGTTCTCTCGCCCGTTGATAAAAATAACCGTGTGTTACCGCTTCAAACGCATGAGGCTGATGGATCACCGCCGGAATCGTGTTGACATTTTTAAAATCGGAGCATCTGACCCTCACCCGGTTAATCGTAACGTTGCCAACAAGAAGCATCCCTTGCTGCCCTTCCCCTTCCGCTTCTGCCCTCAGCAGCCTTGCTAACATGTCAATATCTCTTGTATTTGCTCTTACAACTGCCATAAAAAACTCACCTCCGCTTTCTTCCTTATAGTCTATTGCTCTTCGCTTAATAAGATGAAAAAGAAATGTGGGGATACATTATGGTGATAACTGTTCTATATTCATGATCTGTTCTATCCGTGAATGCGGTATGATAATTGTAGAATACATACAAATGTTAAGGAGAGATACGTAATGATTTTGTATACAGTCGATGCCTTTACGAATCGAACGTTTTCTGGCAATCCGGCAGCAGTGTGCCTTCTGAAAGAAGAGCTTCCTGATTCTGTTCTGCAGTCCATTGCCACGGAAATGAATTTGTCGGAAACGGCGTTTGTCATAAAAGAAAACGAAGGTTACAATTTACGCTGGTTTACACCAAAGGTTGAAGTCGATCTTTGCGGACATGCGACCCTTTCTGCGGCTCATGTACTATGGGAAAGAAATGAAGTAAGCGAAGATCAGCCAATTACTTTCTCCTCCTTAAGCGGTCCGTTAACGGCTAAGAAAAGTGGCGGCTGGATCGAATTGGACTTCCCGACAGAAGCACCGGTAAGCTGCCCTGTAAGTACAGAGCTGAAAGAAGCCATCCATACACCGATTGTAGAGGCAGCAAAAAATCGCCTGGATTATATTATTGAAGTAGAAAATGAACAGCAGGTTCGAAACATAGCCTTTGATACTGAAAAAATGACCGCGCTAACGAATCGAGGCTTTCTCATTACAAGCAGAAGTGACAGGCCTGATGTCGACTTTGTTTCCAGATGTTTTTTCCCTACGCTTGGTGTGCTTGAGGATCCCGTCACTGGCTCGGCCCACTGCGGATTGGCTCCATATTGGGCAAAGAAATTGGCAAAGAAAGAGTTTTTCGCCGAGCAGCTTTCTGAAAGAGGCGGAAGACTCAAGGTCGTTTTACAAGGAGACCGCTGTTTATTGAAAGGAGAAGCGATAACGGTATTAAAGGGCGAATTGGCATTTCCAGAAAGCTAATTTTAGTGCAAGGATAGTCGTAAAATGTAATACATCTGCGGAATAATAAAAAAGGAGCAATCACAGCAAAACCTGTGTTCTCCTTGGGGCCAAGTTATCAAGATTAAAAAAACAAAAAACATAGGCTGTTTGTACATAACTAATGATGTAAACAGCCTATTTATTAAGAAACTTTCTGAAGCAATCGGATCTGATTCTTGAATGACGGATATCTTACTAGCAGAAAACATAATGAAATTTAAATTTGTTGTTTAGGTTCTCCCTGCATTCATTTTCCAACTGTTGACGTTTTTAATCTATTTACTTTTTCTTTTCACACCTGTAGGCCCAAATCCCGGTCTTTCTTCTATTTGATAGGTTTCATCGAGTTCTTTTGAAAGCTCGACTTCTTCATTGCTTAACCCGGCAGCCTGATGTGGATCCTGTGAAATTTTCTTTTTATGGTTATTTCCCTTATGCCCATGATTCATTCTTCCCATGTAAATACCTCCTTCCTGAATTTAGAATACCGAAATTACAATTATTTTATTCAAACATGTTCAAGGTGAACGCTGCTTGTTGAGAGGCGAGGCTTTGACCGTGTTAAAGGGAGAATTCAAGAAATAAGCGGACTTCATTATTAAAGTTCCGTACTGGACATTCCCGGCCATAACGGGAACGAAATTGGGAGCTGCCAAAGCCTGCAATCTTCGTCATAGACCAACCAGGAACCGTCACGTTTGCTCACGTAAAATCAAATATACAAAACGAACAGAACCTGCGTGTCGATGACATCGTTTAAAAACTGAAATAAAAATGAAGAGAGAGGGAAATAAAACGATCCCCTCTCTCTTATTATTTGGTGCTCATTTTTTAATAAATCCTATTATACATCCACGTGATTACTCCAAATGTTACAAAGGCGGCAAGCGTTACAAAGACAACATAACCAAGTCTTGTTTTCGTCATTGTATGTTTGTCATAGAAATTAGGGCTTCGATCGAAAAACCAACCGACAGTTCGACAATCATAAGAAGAACTACAAGAAAAAAGTTTTTCACAAGCTTCATCTTAAACCACCCTATTTGCTTTAACTTAATAATAACACAAATTCCCATTCGTTATTTATAAATCTTACTCCCGCCTTCGACGAATTCCTTCGCCTTTTCCTTGAGGCCTTCGTCAATCGCTTCCTGTGTATCAAGATCATTTTCCTTCGCGTAATCTCTAATATCCTGGGAAATCCTCATGCTGCAGAATTTAGGTCCGCACATGGAACAGAAATGAGCCGTTTTCGCCCCTTCTGCCGGCAAGGTTTCGTCATGATATTCTATTGCCCTCTCCGGATCAAGAGATAAGTTAAACTGATCTCTCCAGCGGAACTCAAATCTCGCTTTCGAAATTGCATCATCTCTGATTTGCGCACCTGGATGTCCCTTTGCCAAGTCCGCGGCATGGGCTGCGATTTTATACGTGATGACTCCCTCTCTTACATCGTCTCTGTTAGGAAGGCCTAAATGCTCCTTAGGCGTCACGTAACAAAGCATCGCCGTTCCATACCAGCCGATCATCGCTGCTCCAATTGCTGACGTAATATGGTCATAGCCCGGCGCAATATCTGTTGTCAATGGCCCAAGAGTATAAAACGGGGCTTCCTTACAAATTTCCATTTGTTTATCCATATTTTCTTTGATTTTATGCATCGGCACGTGTCCCGGCCCCTCAATCATCACTTGGACATCGTGTTTCCAGGCGATTTGCGTCAATTCCCCAAGGGTTTCGAGTTCAGCAAATTGGGCTTCGTCATTTGCATCGGCAATCGATCCCGGCCGCAAGCCGTCTCCTAAAGAGAACGCAATATCGTATCTCTTCATGATCTCACAAATCTCTTCAAAATGGGTATAGAGGAAGCTTTCTTGATGATGAGCCAAGCACCACTGAGCCATAATCGCCCCTCCCCTGGAAACGATTCCGGTCACCCTTTTAGCCGTGAGCTGAATGTATCGAAGGAGAACTCCGGCATGAATTGTGAAATAATCAACACCTTGTTCAGCTTGTTCAATCAGTGTGTCTCGGTATACTTCCCACGTTAAGTCTTCGGCTACCCCGTTTACTTTTTCAAGAGCTTGATAAATCGGAACCGTTCCAACCGGTACCGGGCAATTACGAATAATCCATTCCCGGGTCGTGTGAATGTCCTTCCCTGTCGAAAGATCCATCATCGTATCTGATCCCCAGCGTATCGCCCACGTCATTTTCTCAACCTCTTCCTCTATGGAAGAAGTCACCGCTGAATTCCCAATATTCGCATTAATTTTTACGTGGAAATTTCTCCCGATAATCATCGGCTCACTTTCCGGATGGTTAATGTTTGATGGGATAATCGCGCGTCCTGCTGCCACTTCATCCCTGACAAATTCCGGTGTCATATTTTCACGAATGGCGATGAATTCCATTTCGGGAGTAATGATCCCTTTTCTTGCATAATGGAGCTGAGTCACATTTTTTCCTTGTTTGGCACGAAGCGGCTTTCTGATTAAGCCCGGATGGTCCGCTTCATTGCTCACTGTACGATATCCATTATCCTCCGGTTTAACCTTACGTCCTTCATATTCTTCAACATCATCTCGTTCACTAATCCAATTCGAACGAAGCGGCTTTAAACCTTCCTGAATGTTGATGTGTTGATTTTTATCAGTATATGGTCCGCTCGTATCATAGACTCGTACCGGTGCATTTGCTTGTTCCCCAAACGATCCGGTGGTACGGCTTAATTCAATCTCTCTCATTGGGACTTGAATGTCTTGTCTTGAGCCTTCCACATACACCTTCTTGCTCCCTGAAAAGCTTGACATAATTGAAATGTTTGTTTGCTGTACAGATTCTTTCTTCACTTTCCTTCCTCCTTTTTATTATGTTGAAGGACAGGATCCAGAATAGCACCAACACGAAAAAACCAGATCCAAATGAAAGGACCTAGTTTAAAGTCAGTAAAAAAGAAGTAGATTATTGGATACAATAATCTTCATAATCCCTTACTTCCCCACGCTGGTACGAACCAGATCAGGTCCAAAGGGTTAAGAAGCATTCAGCGCTCCTCTCTCAGCCCGCAACTTTGGGCACCCCTAGTAAACTATTAATTTCTTCAACATGGTATCACGTTTAAGCAAAGAAGAAAAGGGTACTTTTTCACCATTTGGAATGTTTTTGCACAATTTTTTGAAAAACAGGGAGGGAAAAAATGATTTACTCTCGTTAAAAAAACAACCTAAACAGCATCGGAATAGTCTATTTATCCCCTAATTATTAGTAATTAATAAGGTTGTTATTAGGGGAAACTAAAAAAAACAAGTGGGAGGAATCATGATAAAAAGGTTTGTGATTGTGTTAGTTGTTACTTTTACGGCAAGTATGTGTTTTAACTGTGAGGCAGAAACTGTTTATACTCCTCCTATGAATTCAAGAGAAGAATTGTATCAAGATATTTTTGTTTCATTGCTTAGTGTTGAAATTGATAAAGCCGTAAACGAATACTACAAAAAGGTTTTAAACTACTCACCTATGGTTTACCCATATCAAGTGTATATAGAGAAAGCAGAACGAATAGGCGAATATCGACGATTTGAATTTACAGTAATAATAAAAGTGACTCCAGTTGTAGGACCACATATTCAAGTTGGACTAGACAGACTAACATTATATATCAATGGGAGTGGACGAGTTAACCTTAAAAAGTATGAACATTTAAGGGACTATGAATTGCCTGAACACTGGCAGCACATATTAATACACTAAGAGGAGAAAACCTCCTCTTTTCCCACATAGAGATGCACGCCGGGCAATTACTAGCAGAGAGCAAGAAAAGAGAAGGAGCACTTTTCTCCAATTTTCTTATTCAAAAATGCATCAAGATAAATTTTCAAATAATATCTAAAGGCATCTTTTTTCTCGGTTCTGGGAAAGCCTCATCAATACGATTCAAATCTTCTTGAGTCAGTTCAACCGAAACCGCTTCTGCATTTTGATAAACGTGCTGCTCTTGCACCGCTTTTGGAATGGCAATCACATGATTGGATCGTATAGTCCAAGCAAGGGCTATTTGAAGTGGCGAAACATTATATTTTTCAGCAATCTTATTTACATTATCATCACTGAGCAATTGTTTTCGTAATGATCCTCCTTGGGCGAGAGGGCTATACGCCATAATCGGTATTTTATGATCTTTATGCCAAGGCAGTAAATCAAAATCAATTCCTCTCGAGCCCAGGTGGTATAAGACTTGGTTCGTGGCACAATTCCTTCCGCCCTTTGTATTCCAGAGTTCTTCCATATCAGCCGTGTCGAAATTGGAGACTCCCCATCGTAATATCTTTCCTTCTTTTTTCAATCGTTCCATCCCTTCAATGGTTTCTTCTAATGGAACACTGCCTCTCCAATGTAATAGGTATAAATCCAAATGGTCAGTGCCAAGGCGATTCAAGCTATTTTCGCATGCAGCTGAAATATTTCCTAATCCTGATTTTTGCGGATATACCTTTGAAACGAGAAAAACATCGTCGCGATTTTCTTTAATAGCTTCGCCAACGACTCGTTCAGAATTTCCCTGGCCGTACATTTCAGCAGTATCGATCAGCTTCATGCCTAAATCAAGCCCGAGCTTCAGTGCCTTAATTTCTTCTTGTTTCTTTTTAGGGTCTTCTCCCATATACCATGTCCCTTGCCCAATAGCGGGAAGGCAAGTTCCGTCCGGCAAAGTAACGTTCCGGTTTTCTAGCTTGTTTCGTAATGCTATTTTTTTATCGTTACCCATCTCGAATCAGTCCTTTCTGAGGGTGAAGCAAAAAGCCAACGATTAACCGTTGGCTTTTGCTTTTAGACTATACTTGTTGTTTTGTCGGAGGAGCCATAAATTCAGGACCTACATGCTCGTCAATTGTGGTATCTAAAATTTTGTCAATTGTCGCTTGATC
Organism: Bacillus gobiensis; assembly: GCF_001278705.1. Lineage (GTDB taxonomy): Bacteria > Bacillota > Bacilli > Bacillales > Bacillaceae > Bacillus > Bacillus gobiensis. The sequence continues at coordinate 380,997 of NZ_CP012600.1, read as the reverse complement.
TTCCTCTGTCAGCTTCCATCCGACGATTTCACTTACTGCCTCAACTTGATCAGGACGGCGCGCTCCCCAGAGAGCAATGCCTGTACCCGGCTGGTCTAAAATCCAGCGTACAGCTAAATGAATAACGGACTTTCCGTAGTTTTCTTTAGCTAATTTATCTAATTGATCAACTGCATTTAAATATTGTCTGAAACGAGGGTTCTGGAACTTCGGATCCGAGTTTCGTAAATCATCACCATCAAATTTGTGACCAGGGGTCATCTTTCCAGATAATAGCCCACGGCACAGGCTTCCATATAAAATTGTGGTGATATTATTCTTTTCTGTATACGGGAGAATATCCTTCTCAATATCACGTTCAAAAAGATTATACGGCGGCTGGGCTGTATGCAAAGGAGCTGTTTGACGGAACGTCTCCATTTGATCCGGAGAAAAGTTGCTGACTCCAATGGCACGTATTTTCCCTGCATCATAGAGCTCTTTCATCGCCTCAGCGGTTTCTTCAATCGGCACTGTCGGATCCGGCCAATGGATCTGATAAACATCAATATAGTCCGTTTGAAGCCGTTTTAACGAATCGTCTACTTCCTTCATAATTCGTTCTTTGGAGGCATCTCTGAATGGTTCATCGTTTTTCCAATTCAGTGCGGCTTTTGTTGCGATAAGAATATTATCCCGGTTTCCATATTGCTTCACAGCTTTTCCGACGATCTCTTCAGATGTTCCGAATCCATAGACTGGTGCTGTGTCTATGAAATTAATATCGCGATCCAGGGCAGCATGAATGGTCTTAATCGAATCCTCTTCATTCGTTCCACCCCACATCCATCCGCCAATCGCCCAAGTGCCCAGGCCAATGCGTGAAGCTTTCATGTCTGTGTTTGCTATTTGAGTGAATTCCATGTCTATGCACTCCTTTAAGTAACGTATTTCAGTAAACAAGTTATCATTTACGAATAGATATCGCAAAAATTTTGTTTGCCTCTTATTAAAGTACCCATACTATATATTCTGATTCTTTTATTTACTTCTTTCTTCTTGCCACCACAAGGCTTCCTCAGGATCTTTTAAAATCTCCTTTACTTCTTGCTTCTCTTCAACTGCAGGAGGTGAACCTCTTAGAGATTTGCCGGAAGTGTCTTTAACAAAGTATGTCACTACCAAAATCCCGATAAGGGAAGCAGCAACTAAATAATAAGCAGGAATAAAATTGTTCATCGTTAGATTAATCAGCCATGCCACAACCAGCGGGGTCGTCCCGCCAAACAATGAAGTCGAAAAATTATACGTAATCGATAATGATCCGTATCTTACATCAGTAAAAAATAGTGATGGCAATAACGACGGCATTGTTCCTTGAAAACAAGCTAAAAAAACAGCTAATATCATGACTCCAATAAAGACAAACCAATTATTACCGGTCCCGATTAATAAAAACGATGGAATCGATAATAGAACCAAACCGATCAGCCCGCCTTGGATAATTCGTTTATTGCCAATGCGATCACTGAAATAACCCATCATTAAGACAATTGGTATCATGAGAAACATGACTATCAGTATCAAAAGCAATCCTCTTGTTTCCCCGTAACCAAGTACGGCGCTTAAATGAGAAGGCATATATGACAATACCATGTAATTTACAATGTTATAGGAGAAAACAACTATCATACCTATCAACATTGATTTCCAATGATCGACGAAAATTTGTTTTAAAGATACTCGTTTTTTTTCATCCGTTTTTACTTTTTCCATTGCTTCAAATGCAGGTGTTTCTTCTAAATGGTTTCGCAAGTAAAGGCCGATGATTCCTATTGGCCCCGCGATTAAAAACGGTATTCTCCATCCCCATTCAACCATTTGCTCTTGTCCTAAAAGATAAGTGAGCAATGTGACAATACCGGCACCGGCAATATAACCAACTAAAGTGCCTACCTCTAAAAAACTGGCCATAACTCCTCGCTTTTTATCAGGAGTTGATTCAGCTATAAACGTCATTGCACCAGAATACTCTCCGCCCGTCGAAAATCCCTGAACCAGTCTGGCGATTAATAATAATATAGAAGCCGTCGTCCCAATGGCTGCATAGCTTGGTATCAATCCGATACTTAAAGTAGCCAGTGCCATTAGCACTAATGTAATGGCCAAAATTCTTTTACGGCCTAATCGATCCCCTAACATTCCAAAAAACACTCCGCCGATCGGACGGACCAGGAAGGCAACAGCAAAGGTTGCAAATGTGTATACTAATTGCACGGTACCGTTCATTTCCGGGAAAAATACTTTTCCTAACGTCACAGCCAAATAGGAATAAATTCCGAAATCAAACCATTCCATGGCATTGCCGATGCTTGTTGCCATAACAGCTTTTTTCGTGGCCTTCGTGTCAACAATGGTAATATCATCTTTATGTATTGCCCGATGTGAGTTCATAAAATCCACTTGTTTTTTACTGCTGCTTATTTCATCCAAATTAAATTTCCTCCTTGCTTGTACGCGAACACTCTCCTAACTTCGTTGTATTCTTCCGTATTAGTTGACAAATATCTTCTAATCGAATTTTATTTACTATGCTCTAATCACTACCCCATACTCTGACAAAACAAACTACATATAGAACAGATTTTCATAGAAATTTTATATTAATTCTTCGGAACCCATTTTATATTCTAAATAGAAAAACCCCAACACGAATATTGAGGTTTTAATTCTGCATATACATATGATCGAAAAAGAATGCTTTCTACTGATCTCCGCCAATATCCCACTTGTGATAATCTATGCTGGCATCCAACAAATTTACTCCACCGTATGTAACATCCTTCGAAATGGCTGTAAAATTATAATCTGAATAAAGGGTGAAGACCGGTAAATCCTTATTCCAAATTTCCTGAAGCTCATTATAAATGGCTTTTCTTTTCTCCGGATCTGCTTCTGACTTCCCTTTTTCTAAGAGCTCATCTACCTTAGGATTGTTATACTTCATCAGATTCCAAGTCGCGGTACTTGCATAGATAGCAGATACATCAGGATCTATAGAAATCGCATTCCCCAATAAATATAAATCAAAATCGCCTTGCCTTGCCTTTTGCAAAGAGGTTGGGAAATCGTAAGTCGTTACCTCTACTTTCAAGCCAATGTCTTTTAAATTTTGCGTCAGAATATCTGCTGATTGTTCACGGACCTTATTTCCAGTTGGTACAACAAGTTTTATCGGTTTCGCTACATCCCAACCTGAATTGTTCAGTAATTGCTTCGCCTTTTCAGGATCATATGTATACTGCTTTAATTCCTTATTCAAATATGGACTTAGCGAAGTATACGGTCCATCTATAATTTCACCCGTCCCTTTTAATAGATCATCCACGATAGACTGGCGATTGATCGCATATGCAATTGCTTGTCGAACCTTGGCTTCTTTTATGCTATCTGTATTAAACACCATCATCTGAAAACCAATTGTTGGTTGAATATCAGTGGTAATGTGATCAAAGCCTTCAACCGTTTGATAGTCTTGTACCGGAATTTTTCCCAAGGCAGCATTCATATCAATTTCACCAGTTTGCAGCTGGGATACGACATTTGCACCCACCATGATTTTAATAAACATTCGATCCAGCTTCGGCTTTCCTAAGTAATAGTCAGGATTTTGTTCAAATTCCGCGTACTGATCCTTTTTATATTGTACAAACTTAAACGGACCGCTCGTAACATTCGGTTTTTGCATAAATGGGTGCTGCGATAATTTGGATGGATCAACATTTTCTAAAACATGCTTAGGCAAAATCATGAGTTTAACACCCAGCTGTTCTTTGATTAGATTTGGATCAATCGGTTGTTTTGTTTTTAATTGTAATGTTTTGTGATCGATCACTTTTACTGATGGAATTTCAGTTTCTCCCTCCGGCAGCTTCCCGTTTTCCAGCCCTTCCAGAGAAGAAAGATATGTACCAATATGTGTTTCTACTTTAGGGTTGGCGATTAAATTCAATGTGAAGGCTGCATCTTCCGCTGTTACCGGTTCACCGTCCGACCATTTTGCCTTATCATTCAATTTGATTATATAAGTTTGATTGTCCATTGTTTCAAATGTATCTGCAAGCTTCGGAGTAAACTCCAGGGGACTTGGCATGTCCAAAAGGGAATCAAACATATATCCTTCAACATATTGGGACGCGATGTCAGCCGAATTAATCGGGTTAAAAAGAATTGGAGAATTCACAATTCCGATATACATAGTCTTGTTTTTTTCTTGACTGGAGGATGCTCCACTATTGCATGCGGTAAGTATCAATACTAGAATCATCACTAGAGTAATTAATCGCCTATTCCACCTCATCTTCTTCCCCCCTTATAAGGAATATTTTCTCGTTTATAATCTCACATGATCTGCCAAGGGACTTTCTGCTTTTTCCACGAGATAATGATGCACGATACTCAGCATTGCTTTTCCGGCATTCACCATTGCTCTTTCATCAAAATCAAATTTCGGATGGTGGTGAGGATATATGGCATTTATATTTTGATTACCTGCTCCCGTGAAGAAAAACATTCCCGGCCTCTCCAATAAATATCGACCAAAATCTTCACTGACCAATAAGGGCGGAGCTTCTGCTAACTTGAATTCAGGCAGTGTAGCTTTAATGCGGCTGCAAAAAATATCTGTTTCTTCAGCATGGTTGTATACTCCGGGAACCCCGTGATAATATTTGAATTCGTATTCCGCGTGATGTGCCGCGCATATTCCTTTAATAATTGAATTCATTTCATCCTCTATTTGCATCTGTACTTCTTTATCGTAGGTTCTTACAGTCCCTTTGAGTTCGGCGGAATCAGCGATGATGTTAGCCGCATTTCCTGCATGGAATGATCCGACTGATACAACTGCCGTTTTTTGCGGATTGATTTTGCGGCTGACAATAAGCTGAAGCTGATTAATAATCTGATTGGCAACGATAATCGCATCGACGGTTTCATGAGGCGAAGAACCGTGTCCGCCCTTCCCTTGGATCTTTAGTTGAAAGCCATCTCCGGAAGAAGTCGTGTACCCTTTCGTATAAGAAATCGTTCCTGTCGGAATCGGCGTCCATAAATGATTGCCGAATACAACATCCACCCCATCAAGACATCCATCTGCGATCATTTCGTTTGCACCGCCTAACGATTCTTCAGAATGCTGATGGAGCAGCACAACATTCCCCGATAACTGGTCACGATGATCATTCAATATTTTCGCAACAGCGAGTAAAGTTGCCGTATGCCCGTCATGACCGCAAGCATGCATCACGCCATCAACCTTTGATTTATAAGGAACCTCTTTTTCATCTTGAATAGGGAGTGCATCAAAATCTGCCCGAAGTGCGATCGTTTTTCCAGGCTTTTCTCCTTTAATTGTTCCTACAACACCCATTCCGCCTACACGAGTCCGGATATCAATTCCAAACCCGGATAAAATACCGGCTATCATGTTTGAAGTTTCAATCTCTTGATTTGAGAGTTCAGGATACTGATGCATATGCCTTCTCCATTCAACCATTTGTTCATACATTTCTAGTAATTGCTCATGCCAATGAAAAAGCTTGATTTCTGATTGTCTCTTCATTTTTTCCCGCCTCTTAGTTAATATTCTTAATTTTCATTATTATCTGAATTCATAAGTTAGTATACTTAAATTTAAAATATAAAACAATATAATTTTTTCGAAACACGAAATACTTTTTTTAAAAAATAAAATTTTATTTTTTTATCGAGCTTGAACTAATAATTCTCTTGACATAAGATGACATGTCATTTAATAATAAAATAGTTCTTTGGCCCCACTCAACTCTTTTAATTCTGAAACGTTGAACGCAAAATTATTACTATAAATTCACAACTTTAGTAATGAGGTATTGTTGTAATACCTAGAAAATCTTAAATTTTACAAACAGTATGCCTACAAATATGAATCCTAAAACAAAAGCTAAAAGAGAAAATAATATCTTATTAAGCAAATGAATATCATGTAACCGTTTATTCACCTTATCAATCAAACTGAAAATGAGCATTACACTAATAAATACTATAACTACTGCTATTAAATCAACATGTGTAAACGGCTTATTTATAAATTCATCAGACAGATAAAAAGTAACAATAATTATGCTGATAAATACGAATTGATAAATAAAAAATAGAAAATGCTTCATAAAGCCTCCTTGATTCCTGTATTAATAGTACTTTATGAATAAACTAGTAAATATGAAAAGAGAACTAACAACACAAATAATTCCTGTAGCTTTCTTTTTACTTCTTAAACTTTCAATCCCCATAATAAGAATTGTTACACCTAAGAAAAATTGCAGCAATGGAATTAACATATCATTATCACTTATCAAAGAATAGATTGATAAAATTGCACAAATAGACGCAACCAATAGATAAATTGTTTTGAGCATATAAACCCTCCTCACAAATTATTTATAATCACCATACCCTACAAAATGAGAATCAATGTGACCCGATAAAACGTCGCTTTAACTTTATAATAAAAAATACTAATAGAAAACATTAACTATCTTTTTTCTTTCCAATATTCCTCCACAAGTAATATACAGTCCAAAAACCCATAACTGAAAGCATCGCAAAGAAAAATTTATGTTTTGGGAAGATAGTAAAGCAATGAAATGCCAAGTATTAAGAATGGCGGTATGAGAATGAAGTATTTCTTTTTATCCATAAGAAGTTCCCCTTATTAAGTAATTTGATCTTAATTTTTATTACGGTTTTGGACACTTAAAGTTTCAGATAATGTAGCGAATTCTAATAGTAGTTCTTTATTTTATTATTACTTACATTCCCAGCATATGAACTGTTAGCATGACAATACTGGTATTGAAACATGAATTGGAGAAACAATAGAATCGAATTAGCAAAAAACGGATCAAATCCTAAGGTTTTAGCAGGATTAAAAAACGGGTATTTAGTCATTGTAAATACTAAATTTTCACCCGGATATTGTATTCTGCTTGAATGTGTTTATTACAAATAATTTAACGGTTTCAGAAAGACTAATTTATCCGACATGAGTTGGATAGGTCATGCCGTTTATTTTTATTTGACGATACAAAAATGGTATTTTTTCAAGAAAGGAAGAGATCTATGACAGAACCATTTAGACCCCAATATCATCTAACACCTGTTTCAGAATGGATGAATGATGTTCAACGCCCTATCTATCTTAATGGAGAACATCATCTTTATTATCTTTATAACAAAGATTTTTCCTCAGATGGGAATGGTACAGAATGGGCACATGCTGTTTCTACTGACTTAGTTCACTGGGAGAGAAAGCCCGTAGCGATTGAAAAATATAAAGATTCTGCTGGTGATGCGTGGTCAGGGAGCTGCGTAAGAGACACTGACAACACAGCAGGATTCGGCCATGATGCAATTATTGCAATATTAACGATGCCTCACCCTACATATCAGTGCAATCATCTTTGGTACAGCACAGACGACGGTAATACATTTACACACTACGGTACCGACCCTATTATGCCAAACCCAACAGGAGACTCAGATTTTCGCGATCCGAAAATTATTTGGCACGAACCAACGAAAAAATGGGTAATACTAATGGCGGAAAGTGATAAAATCGGATTTTACACTTCGAGCAATTTAAAAGAGTGGGTATACGTATCATCATTTATAAGAGATGATATAGGTCTTATTGAGTGCCCCGACTTGTTTGAACTTAATGTGGATGATGATCCTAACAATAGAAAATGGGTACTTATGGTCGGAGGAAACGGCTTTAACTATGGACATACTACTGGTTCCTGCTACTTCATAGGCAGTTTTGACGGAACAACATTCCACGCAGAAACTAATGTAGAGTGGTTGGAAAACGGAGCTGACTCTTATTCAGGAGTCACTTGGGATACGCCAAACACGGAGGGCAACTTTCGATATTATATTTCTTGGATGGGCAACTGGGAATATGCGACCAAGGTTCCTTGGGAAAATTTCATAGGAAATGCAAGCATTGTTAGAGAATTAAGATTAAGGTCAACATCAGAGGGGATGAAGCTTTTTCAAATTCCCGTCAGCAGCTTGAGAGAGACATTTGAAGAAATTGCGTTTTTCGATGATCAAACCATACATACCGGAGAAGAAAACATTTTGAAAAATATTCATGAGACATCCTATTCAATTGAATCGACATTTTTTTTAGATGATTCAACTAATGCCAAGTTTGGTATTGCATTAAGGGATGGTATCGGTGAACATACCGATATAGTTTATGATAAAGAGCTCAATGAACTGGTCGTAGATCGCAGTCAAAGCGGGGAAGAACAATTAAATGAATCCATCGCTAATATGAACGTCTACACTAAGACTTATAAAGCTGCAGTGAAACCTATATACGGAAAAATAAAACTCGACATCTTGGTGGATAGAAGTACGGTTGAAGTGTTTGTCAATCATGGCGAACATGTTTTTAGTCTTACCATCTATCCTAAACTAAGTTCAGATGGTCTTCGATTGTGGACAGATGACTGTCTGCACATAGAGTATCTAAAAGTAAAAGCCGTTAAGGAATCTAAGATCTCTTAGCGGAAATATTGAAGTCACTTTGGGGAGGCGAATGTCTCCCCTTTTATTTTGAAAAACTTTTCATAGAATACATTTTTTATGACTTTCACATGAAAAAATTCCTCTTGAACACTAATTTCGTCATCAATTAAAAATCACTTAACAATTCCCATTTTTTTCTTGCATTTACCCTTACCCATAATCGATCTTTCCTTTACCGAGTTTTTACTTTATAGAAACAATTTTAATATTTATGTGTAACCCATTCATTCGATTTGAACATAGCCGCGAGTCTTGCACGTTCTTATCTAATTCAATATGACAAAAAAGAAGTAAAAACAGAGATTAAATTATTAAAGCATATGCTATAATGCAAATTGTTACAGGTATTGTGTACCATGACGTTTATAGCCTTTCGCCGCTCTAAAAAACCTAGAAAATTTTGTACTACTCTATTGACCTAATACCATTATAGTAATGATTGGTACATTTTTATCAGAGAGGAAGAAATTTATGACAGAACATTTTCGGCCGCAATATCATCTGACGCCTTTAACAGAATGGATGAACGACGTACAAAGACCTATTTATATTGATGGAGTACATCATCTTTATTATCTCTACAACAAAGATTATTCTTTAGAAGGAAATGGTACAGAATGGGCGCATGCAGTTTCTACTGACCTAGTACATTGGGAAAGAAAGCCAGTTGCGATAGAAAAGTACAAAGATTCTGCTGGAGATCCCTGGGCAGGTAGTTGTGTTATTGACGTTAATAACACAGCAGGATTCGGCTACAACGCGATTATCGCAATTGTAACGATGCCAAATCCTACATATCAGTGCAACCACCTTTGGTACAGTACAGATGGCGGAAACACATTTACTCATTACGGGACCGAACCAATTATGCATAATCCAACAGGATACACCGATTTCCGTGATCCAAAAATTATTTGGCACGAACCCACAAAAAAATGGATTATGCTAATGGCAGAGAGAGATAAAGTCGGATTTTACACGTCGTACAACTTAAAAGAATGGACATACGTTTCGACATTCGTTAGAGATGATATAGGGATCATTGAATGCCCTGACTTGTTTGAACTTAATATCGACGGTAATCCAGCCAATAAAAAATGGGTGCTTTTGCTCGGTGGAAATGGCTTTAATTATGGTCGTACAACGTGTGCATGCTACTTCTTAGGAAACTTTGACGGAACAAAGTTCTATGCGGAAACGGAGATAGAATGGCTGGAAAACGGAGCTGACTCTTATGCTGGAGTAAGTTGGGATGCACCTTATACGAATGGTAATTACCGTTATTTCGTATCTTGGATGGGCAACTGGAATTATGCTTCTGAAGTTCCTTGGGAAACCTTTATTGGAAACGCAAGTATAGTAAGAGAATTACATCTAAGATCAACCTCTGAAGGGATAAAACTTGTCCAAATCCCAGTTGGGAACTTAAAAGAATCACTTAGAGAAATTGCTTTTTTTGGAGAACAGGTCATCTACACAGGGCAAGAAAATCTCCTGAAAAATATTCATGCGACCTCCTTTGCGGTTGAAACAATGATTATTTACGACTCAACGAGATCGAAATTCGGATTCTCTTTGAGAGATGGGTATGTTAATGGAGAACATACAGTATTAATGTACGTTAAAAGTAACAATGAACTTGTCATAGACCGCAGTAAAAGCGGAATCGTTCATATGAATGAATATCTCGCTAATATGAATGAATTCGCAAGGCAGTATAAAGCTACTGTTAAACCAAGAGATGGAAGGATTAAATTAGAAATTTTTGTTGATCGCAGCACTGTTGAAGTGTTTGTAAATGAAGGAGAATCTGTTTTTAGTCTTTCGATCTTTCCAGATATAAGCTCTGACGGCCTTCGTTTGTGGACGGATGATTGTGTCCATATAGAATATTTAAAAGTAAGAGCCGTAAATGAAGCTGAAGCTATGATCTATTAACAATGGAATGTATCCTAATAGTAATATTCCAAGTAACTAGGTTAAGTATCGATTTGCCGATCGAAATTGCAATAAATACATAATAAAAAACGAGTGATGATGAAGGAAGCAAAATAATCAAGGCTGGGATCAAGCAGTACACTTTTTAAAGAGAGCTAATGACAGTTTCTAATACTATTTGTTAGTATACTTGGTCCCAGCTTTTCGGTTTTAGAATTAGAAAGACGTACCTGGACTTCAACATTTTTCATTTCTGCAGTAATTGAATCAAATCTCCCTGCACAAGTTGGACCATCAATCTCTGGAGTTGGATAAAGTCTAAAACGCCAGCTAATTTCATCGGGTATAAAGGCAAAACCCTCGAAACTGTCATAATCGCCAAAAGAAGATGGACGAGGAAGGTGAACAGCAATAATACTAATACTCGTTCGAGGAAAACTCGGTGTTAATTTTACCTTATAGACCAATGCTGCCCCCTTGGCATTAATAAGATTTTTATCGACAGGTTCTAGGACCATACTGCAAGGCATTATAATTGCACTGGTTTGTATCGGATAAAAAATAACGGCAGCCGTTAGGAATATAAATAAAACTAATCGCTTCATAAAGCACCTCCACACAACTTCTTTGGAGATTAATTTGTCCTATTTATCGACTGATTATTATTATCCTTCAAGATTGCATGTAAAAATTTAATCTGAAATTTATCCGTTATTCTAGACATGATTTTAAAAATAAAGTATCCAATACAAAGTGACACAAGAAAACCAAGTAATAAAGTAGACTTAAAATGCTTATATTTTTTCGATAAGATTGGTACTAAAAAACCTAAAGGGATAAACAATAAAATGTTTCCACCTACATTTTTTATTAAGATTTCAATCATAAATATTATATCACCATCGTAGGCTTTACCTATTTGACCAAAATCTTTTAAAATTGATACAAGCGGTATAAGATTTAAGCAATATTTAATATGTTCTATATTATAATCAATCCATAATGCCAGTGGAAATAATGTCACTGAAACAACCATAAGTATGTATAAAACAAAGAGGAATTTAAACTTCCTTCATCCAAGCTGGTTTTTGATATTTGTAATTAACCCCGATTAAAATACTTGCCAAATTGATATAACATATAATTCCAAACACGATAATTATGCTTCCATTTATTAAAAACAATTCTTTCACTACTTTCGTAAATAAGTTTTATTTACAGCTTACACTTCACTTCCTCTATTTTAACATATTTTCCATTATATTAATGGTGGAAGCAGGCAATTAAAGTGAACCTATAATCAGTGTTTTTTAAAATAAAGGAACTAATAAGTTTATCTTTAAACAATGGGAGAGGTATGTATGCAAAACGTAATTGATCATTTAAATCATTTTTTGGATTGTTTTTTGACGTATTAAGAGCAAAGAAAAAAGACCTCAACATATTCGTTGAAGTCTTGATTCTAAAGGATTTTCGATACCGGTGGTCGGGGTCGAGAATACGGAAAAAGCGTTGATTTATCAGGGTATTAATCTTATCTAGTGTAAAATATGTGTAAAAAATTTTCTTGTGTAAAAAGGCAGCTAATCGGATTATCAGATAGCTGCCTTTAAGCGTGTGTACCATTACTGTCTTTTTCATTTCATCCACATCAACGAATCTTCACCTACATTAACTGCTTTCATGCACTTCAAACACTCAAGGAAAACGGATAACTTTTTTGTCTCTATATCATAAACGCTTCTTGGAATCATTGACTGCCCACAGCAATATATTTTGTCGATCTCAACTTTCAAGTAATTGATCCCCTTTCTAAATTCGTTAAGCGGTTATACAATTTAGACAGCTTAAAACATAGGAGGTACATATAGCACTCCGGAAAGGAAGCTGCCGCTTATCAGAAATACTCAAATCTCTTCAAATGAGCCCAGCAGAATTCTCACGCCGCATGTGTCAAAAACCACAGTATCCCGTTGGATCAGCGGTGAACGAAGATGGGTTTTAACAATGCGGATTTTGCTGCACGTATCCTCAACTGCCATAGTAGAGGACTTGTACGATTGGATTCCAGTAAGCGCGCATAAGGTGGAACACAACCTCTCCCCGGGGAGAATCTTATATGGAAAGGCTAGGCTTATTTTACCATGTTTTTCACATTTTTGGCATGAAAAAACTGACCAATACGTGCCAAAAAACGGCACTAAAGAACCCCTCTAGCTTCAATGCCAAAGGGGCTGTAACTACTCAATCGAAATCGACAAATCTTCTTCGGATTTCACATCCAAATATCTAAAAGAATGTGTCATTTACCCACTCCGTAAGAAACCAAAAAAAGTAGGCAATTAAAACCTACTTTTCTTAACTATTCTTATTTTTCCTTTTAGGATGATTGAAATAATAATTAACAATTGAAGCTATGGAAAGAACAATAGCACTTATCAAAATAACCATGAAACCCAAATTTTTATTAGATGAACTTAAGCCAAATATAAAACAACCTATATAGATTAAAGTAAACAATATATTTAATCCTCTATACAGTTTGATCCCCCCCTTTTTCCATAATTCAATATAAGTTAATTTTCATCCCTTACTTTAGTCGTGGTATTTCCTCTGTAATTAGTGAACTCATAATATACAGTTTTAATTCTAAACTTCTTACCCTTTACAGGGCTCCTTTTAATATATTGTTTAAATGACATATTACCATAAAAGATTTCTCTATAAGAATATGCAGTTCCTCCTAAAAACGCAGCAACCGCTCCAATAGTACCTCCAAAAAATCCAAGACCACCAACTACTACTCCTCCTGCAAATGAACCAGGCCTTCTATCAGGATTTTGATAATAAAGTTTATAACTATCTGGGAGAGAAGTATTAGACATACATTTATAAGCAGGATAACACGCTTCAGCTTTTTTTGACTCTCCAATCATAGAAGTGTTAAAAAGACTAAATACAATTGCAAAAACAATAGCTACCTTTAAAAATTTTTTCATTTAATTTAAACATCCTTTCAAATTTCTGTCTCTCTTAATATATTAACAGAAAATATAGGATATTCAACTATTAATTGTAATTTATAGAAAAATTTTCAATTCGGATTAACCAAGATATATAATGTACACTTCTTCAAAAGTATGTAATCAAGTAATTTTTCAAAAAACAAAATAAAGAACTCAAAAAAAGACCGTCTGTGCAGGACCACTGGACGGTCATACATTAACATGATTCCTCAAGGGGATCGAGGACGCATAATACGGATAAATAAGTTATACATGAACCGCAACTCAAAAGTAGTTATTTTATAGATTTAGAGAAAGACAACTCAACTAAAAAGTTGAATAATAACAGAGATGACAAAGTAAGTTAACAGACCCAACATAAAAAAGAAGATATTCTTTTTAATTATTAAACACTCCTATCAAAAAGTTAGAGAATTTAATACGTAACATAAGACTGATTATGACATAGAAACTCCCTAAAGAATATCAATACTTTATGATCCTTCGACAAAATATTATGAATTATCTATATTGAAAGCGTATCATAGTAAAAATCGATTTACAATAAATAGTATGTTTGGAATAAAGCTATACTCTCATATCCCCTCCAAATACAAACGTTTTGCACTGTAATTTTATTGTAAAACACTGTGGAGCTTCATGAACTAACTATCCCGCTCCGTAGTCTAACAACACAATCAATAAGATTCTTTAACAGAACCTAAATAATATAGGCAAATTAAGATTTCTTATATAAGTTTGATTGAAAATCGGGTTTTTACTTAGAGGAAAATGTCATTTTAGACTCTTTTATCTCTCCCAAAATTCGATTTTGCCGTTTTTACTGCCTCTCCAATAGTGGATAAAATGAAACCATTCTATTGGAGAGGATGATATTTATGAAAGGAAGGCTGACCATCGTTGATTTAACTCCTACAGCAAAAGATAAGAGCAGTAAAGTATTTAAAATTTCATACCATGTAAAAGGAGAAACCATTGAAGGTCACTATTTAGAAATTCAAATGGAAAATAAGTTCGAATGGGTGCTTATCCTCAACAATTGGAAATACATAAATATGAAAGCTTATAAAAAACACTTAAGGTTCCTTAGCCGCCAGCTCAATTCATTTCTTGAAAGTGAGTATGGATTTAAACGAAAACGAATCATTATTAACCACATTTCAAATTTATTAGATCCTCATAATACTGGTGGTCTTTCTTTCTTGAAATGAGAATGTTCTTTTAAATTCTGCATCGAAAGGCATTGAAATATCGAAATCCATTCAATTAGATGAAGAGTGGAAAGAATTGATTTCGGAAGAATTATTGACCCATAGATTAAAAGAAAAAGTATATAGAAAATAATCGTCTAGAGACATGCTTTTTTTGTGTATCGGTCAAAAGGTGTAAGAAAGTTCCTTCCCGTTGCTGATCAATAATCAGTCAAACTCAGATAGATTTATCAGATAGGGGGGATAGAAATGAAAAAGATTTCAGATGAGGGGAAACTTTATTTACTCCATCTCAACTTACCATTGGAGACACCCACGGAAAACTACTTAAAACGGATTTGCCAGGCTCATTTAACAACCTTTCCGTTTGAAAACATAAGCAAATTGCTTTCCTTTCGAGACAAGGATGTAAACATTCCTTCTTATAGCCAGTTTGTTAAAAACTTTACTGCTTCTCATTTTGGAGGTACATGCTACACATTAAATTCTAATTTAATTGTTTTATTAAAGGAACTAGGCTTTGCATGTCATCTCGCCATGCTTGGAAATCAGCACATGGCGATTATTGTGAACATTGATAGTGAAAAAATGTATGTCGATTGCGGTGCGGCTGCTCCTATGTTTAAGCCTGTACGCTTTGAGAGTGACCATCAAAATAGTTCTCGCTTTGGTGAAGATTATGTAAACATTGTACCCGCATCTTCAGAAAATAATAGCTATCGATATATAAGGTATATCAGGGGGAAACAAAGCGGAAAAGCGTGGAATTTTGACTCTAAAAAAGCATATGAAGTGAATGATTTTGCTGATATCATTCAAAAATCGTATATTCCACAGGCTGCGTTTATGTCGATGCTGCGATGTCAGCTATGGCAGATCGATCAGAATAGAAACGTTTCCTTGGTCAATAATCAACTGGGAATTCGTTATTCTAATGGACAAACGATTACTAAAACCTTATCTTGCATTAGTGAAATTGAAGAAGTGATGGCTAATGAATTTTTATTGTCTAAATTGCCGGTTGCAGAAGCAATTGAAGTATTAAAGAGTTTAGGAGTGGATGTTTTTTCTGAAAGGGCCTAAAACTGCTCGCAGACCAACTTTGTTGGGTAAAATACAGGATCATTAAGCAAAGTAAAACTTAATAAATTCAGCAAGCATTTTATTTTTTCTTCGTAGAATGTGAAGGCCTTTAGAAATTTTGTATGAATTAATACAAAAACATACATTCTTTCAAAGGCTTTTTTTACCATAACGATGGGTATTTTTTCTTGTTGAATAAAGAACATACGTTCGTATATAATGAGAACAAAAAGGTGATGTGTGAAATGAACGACATTGAACGTAAAGTCTTTCGAATCATCTTCAATAAGACCCTTTCTCATCAGCCAGTTACCCTAAAACAACTTCAATCCAAAACAGGCCGGACAGAAAAAGATCTGCAGCAGAACATAAAAATTTGATTGCACAAAACAGGATTAAATGGGATAAAGAAAAGAATAAGTGGATTGTTTACACGGATGACGGATATATTTTTTAGGAGAAGGATTTGAAAGGTGATGCGGATTTTATAAAGTTTGTGGATATTGTGGAGGTTAATAAAATTTAATGATCTAAAATCAACTCTAGCCCTCATTTTTTATGGTATATTTAGGTAAAACGAATAAAAGAGGTGTCTATATGATTACTGGTCTGGTTCACTTCCAAGGGAAAAGATGTTTATTTAAGTTGAACGATTTCACTCTCAAGATAGAAGAGATTGAAGATAGGGAAAATTTATACACTAATGACCTTCTTACATTATTAAGCCTTAAAAAAGAAGAGTATCCGGAACAATTATTTGGAGAAACTTTTGAAAATAACAAAGATATTTTTTTCAAATTCCACTACATAATAAAAACTTCTTTAAAAACATATACCGCAAAGATCAATTACTATATATTATTTTCAGAGAAAGGCTATGAGTATGACGGTATAGGTATTACTGCAGATGAATTAAATTGGTTTTATGATATCAGAAATGCATATAAAGCTGAAACTGGAAATGATGGAGAATTAAATTTAGAAACTATACCTTTTAAAAATTTGGAGAAAAACTTCTCTTTTAATCTAAACAAGGACAAACTTCAAGGGAGTCTTAATATATCCAGAAAATTTTCAAGCACTGAACTATCCCCTATTCAATTATATACAGAGTTGACCTTTCACCTTGAGAATACAACGAAAAATTGTGATACTGCGGCAAAGTTATATAATTTAACTAATCAACTATTAAGTTTTCTATGTTATAGAAGAAATATTACATTTAATACAATTACTCTTAAAAAGAAAGATTCATCTGGTCTTTATAGAAAAGTTGGCCAATTATTTATTAATGAGAAAAAAAGCAACATTACTGAAGAAAAGAAACTAATAAGAGAAAGATTAATAGGGCTTCCTCTTATTGAAGACAATCTTAGTTCTTTGTTTCAAAAATTAGCAGATAAAAATATATATTTGTCTCATATTCCTCAAGATTCCAAAGATCAAAATTATATTACACCTGCACGTTTCATTTTAGTAACGGCACGATTCGAATGGCAATTTCCTATTACTTTTGATTCTTATAAAGACGAGTTTAAATTCAAAGCCCAAAAACAAGAAATAATCTCATTTTTAGTGAAAAAAGTTGCTGAAAACAGTGGTGAACTAAAAAAATATTTCAAAAGTGTTAAAAGAAATATTGAAAGAACCGATTTAACACTTGCCAAGAAAATAAATTTTGCATTAAATCATTTCAAAGGAGAATTAGAAATTTTCATAAAAAATCTATACGAATTAGACGATCCGAATTTGTCAGAGATATCTGATAGAATTCAAGAGCAAAGAAACAATTTTGCTCATGGTAATATTAGTAAAGAAATAAATCCTAGAATAACACGTGATTTTTTTGTTTTAGAATGGCTAAACTACGCGATGATTTTAAGGGATCTTGGGGTTAGCCCACATAACATTAAAATAGCAATCAACAATTTATTCCAACAACGTATGGCAATCTGAATGATTGTTATTCACAAAAAAACTTTTCCAACAGAAAATGTAGCCCTTCCGTATGGAAGGGCTTGGCTTTTTTGATTACTCTTTCGTGATATACGTTGATATACCTTTCTTTTTAAGCTCCTTGGCTAATTTTTCTGCATTTCCTTTATCTTTAAACGCACCTGTTTGCACTTTATACAGATCGTCTTTATTACCGTCTTTCTTTGGTGGTTTTGGAGCTGGTTTCGGCTCATGAACTGACTTTCCTGTGATTGCTTTTACAATTGCATTAGCAATATCGTTCATTTTCGCATTTAGAATCTTCATATCGTTTTTGCTATCAATAAAACATACCTCGATCAAAATAGCCGGAGCTGATGTATGGCGAAGGAAATAAAGTTCCTTGCGCTCTTTAGCACCACGGTTTTTATATCCAGTCACTTTTGCAATCGCTTCTGATACTTTAGCAGCAAGTGCTTTTTCAGAGTAATAAAGGACCTCACATCCGGTGCCTCCACCAGCGTTTAGATGGATTGATACATCAAGTCGGCCACCTTTTGGTTGAGCATTACATTTCTTAGCTTGTTCCACCAAGACGGCACTAGGAGTAGATGCACTTGACGTAGTATCTATTGCATTTACACCAACTGATTTCAACCTTGCAATCACTTTGTCTTTAATCATTAGAGCGTATTCATGTTCTTTGTAACCAAAAGCTCCTGCACCTGGTGCTTTTTCGCTGTGACCACCATTAACTGTTATAAGTTTGTGACCCATTTTTCATCGTCTCCTTATTATTTGGTTTTCAAAGAAAAAAGCCGCCCGGAGGAAACTTATTTAGATTTGCCCTTTAACACTTCTACGGCATTTTTAATTTGCTCAGGCACCGGAAGCCCCGTTTTCCCGGCATTTTCTACGATGGATAGCAACTCATTGGCCAGATAAAAATAGATGGCCGCATCCCTGAAAATATGACCCTCACCGAGTGCTGTATCGATTAAATGGGTGACAGCGACCATAACAAAAATCATGATTTTTTTGGATATTCCCAAGAACCCAACTTTGCTTTTTAACTCGCCATTGTATCCGGCAGCAATAATCCCTGTAATGTAATCAATCACGACAAAAGCGAGCAATATTTGAATCAATACCGACCAACCCCCAAATAAATATCCTGTCGCCGCGCCAAATGCTGAGGCACCAAACTTGTAAAATAAATCTAAGCGTTCCACTTCTGTTCCTCCTTATTGGCAAAATAAAAAGAGCCTGTTGGCTCGTGTGAAAAATAAAATCAGAAATTATTTGTTCTACTGATAAATTCATGAAAAGTATTGTTATTAACACTGTAATCAATTTCAGTTATCAGTGAATTAACTTCTTGTTGTATTTCTTTTATAGTATCTATAGAGCTATATCCTCTTAAATTAATTAACTCCTCTAGCTTATCAACTGTCCCTTTTTTTCCTAAAGCTAAATAACCAACTTTTTGATGCATAACTACTTTTTCAATAGCAAATTTTTCATCATTGGTAAATACATAGAAAACAATTTCGTTTAATTCATTTAACCCACATATTACTATGTGAAGATCAATTCTTTTAAATTTACTTTTTGGTATATCCTCCAAAATTACTTTCCTGATATTATTTGCGAAAATTTCTATACTTCCTTGTGATTGATTTAACCAATATGAAGATATACTCAATAAGCTTTTTGATTGGTTATGACTCCCAGTAGCCCCAATAATTATTTTATCTGAAACTTTCAATATTTTCTTATACTCTTCTCCTACTGGATTTTCTCCATCAGATAACCTTCCATCACTCATAATGGAAATAAAATCTTTGGTTGCTACAACTGTTATTAATGACATTGTTATCCCTCCTAGATCACTCCCTACTAATATAGCATTTTCATATATTTTCTATTCATCACTTCTTAAAAATTCCTATTGTGTAACATTTGATTCAACTGTACTAATACGAAATGGAGCTTCTGAAACCCTCATGTTAATTTGTTCAGCAGAAATCGTATCGCTGCTTTCTGTCTCGTTTAATCTTTCTGCTATACTCCTATCCTTTTTTAGGGAGAGGAACTCAATCAATTCAGATGGAGTGCATTCAATAGTTATACCGTCAAACAACATTTTCAAAATAATCACCTCCTTAAAGGGAAAATTATTACGTTGTCGGCTCAGAGATCGGTGTAATCCTGACCACCGAATAACGTTGCACAACCACATCCCCAAGCGCACTCATAGTCCTAGAATCATCATTCAAAAGATCAGCAATTTCTTGCGGAATATAATTGTCTACTTGCGCTGTAATGGTAGTGCCATCATTCAACCTGACCTCAACATTTCCCAGTGTCTCGCGTTCAGGTACGATCCTAGACACTTGTTGCCGCTGCACGACTGAACTGCCGATCACAACCATGACCTTTTTTTGATCGTTCAGCATGTCAGCAATAGCTTGTGCTGAGTAATTTTCAAACGAACCTTTGATTTCGGTATTATCGAACAGTTTTATTGCTACATTCATCATTGATTCCTCCCTTAATTATGAACAAAAATAAAAAAGCCCTTATTCAGCGCTTTGTGGTTCCTCGATAATCTCTGCAGTTGTTGAATCTGCTATTTTCTTTTTCAATTCTTCATTTTCGTTTTTCAGTGTTTCCAGCTCATGTTGCAGCTGCTGGTTTTCAAATTCCTTATTTGTGGCCATACCTTTGAACAATGCTTTTTCATAGCTTAACTTTGAGATTTGTTCTTGCAAATCTTCCATCATAAAATCAACTGTGCTTTTTTGTGCCATTATTATATTCCCTCCTAAGGTTTAACCATAAGTACATCAACGAAAATATATTCGCTTGAAGTGAACGTTCTATTACCCGCTACTACAATATCGAAGGACGAGCTGTTCACATTTTCCGTATAAACCAAAGTTATATTACTTGCTGACACGCAACCGGTTTGCCAACGGATTGTACACATAACTCTTGGAGTGAACCCTAGATTATGCGGTATGGTTCGTCGCATACGGTTAATCGCTGGGTTCAATCCATACACTGTGTACTGTGCAGCTCTTACTGTATTGTTCGTGTGGACTGGAGACCCCTCCACGTTCAGCCAACCATGAAAATCATGTCCGTCAGCTCTGTGGTCTATTACACCTTCATAATAAGTTATCGTTCCTGTCGTAAAACCCCAAGTTCTCCAATTAATAGATCCGTATTCTATCTCTACGTTACCAGCATTCAATTTTCCTGAAAAATTACCAGTTGCACCATTCAAAGTTACCGCATTTAAAGTTCCGGCATTGACCGTCCCTAAGTTAGCTGTAATAGCTGATAAGGAACTAACGTTTATCTTGTCAGCTGTCACGGCATCTGTGGCTAGTGCATCAGTTGTAATGGAACCGTTGACGATTAATTCAGTATTTGTCTTTCTCCTAACAACAACATTAGTAAACCACCATCTTCCAAAATTGTCCCATCCATTCTGTTGAATTTGTATCCTCGCTTGTGTGAATCCCTCCGGAACCGTCAATTCACCACTAGAAGTTGCCCAACTGGATTGTGGATTCCTATATACCCATGACCAACTACGAGTTCCATCTCGCTTTTGAAATTCAAAACCTATACCTAGTTGGTGAGGTGAATCTATCGAAAAGCAATCAACAGAGACAAAGAACTTGTCTCCTCCTTTAACAGGGAAATAGTCTCCATGTACAACATCCCTTTTCCGAGTTTCTCCTACATATTTGTTAGGTTTATCTGCCCAATCAGGATTACCAACCCAGTTTAAACCGTACCAATCTGCACTTTTATTGCCATCAAAATCTGGATTAGAACACAGATTAGTAAAATCGCCAACAAGAAGCTTACTTGTGGGAATTTTGACAGATTCCGGACTTACTAAGATAGCACTCATGACCCCGTTCTTCTCAACTTTTGCGGCAATCTGCCCAGCTTGTACGGATAAGTTTGCTTCCGTGCTGCTTATGCGACTGGTAAGATCGTTCATAATGATATCGTAATCAGATTGTTTAACACGTATGTTGACCTCATTTGACAGTTGATTGATTATTGATTCAGATGTGGAAAGACGGGAATTAATACCCGAAATACTTGTATCAATATCCTCAGGTGCTGGAGTCCAGTCTGTAGCACGATTCCCTAACTCTATTTTCAGATTAGAAATAGTTAGCTTTCCACCATTCACATAGTCTACTCTTACAAACATTCTCGTATCTGATCCAGTTGAATTATTGATATTGACTGTATTGGTAAAATGACCGCTTCTGTTTTTTATACTATTTGCAATTCCTTGCCATCCTAACCCACTTCCAAATTGAACCGTAAACCAACTACTATCAGAGAGGATTGCATCATCACTGAATTTGTAATCAAATGATACAGTGATCTCTTTGCCCCAAATTTCTGTATTATACGATTGCATATTGAAAGTCTGGTTCTGTTTGTTGGTCAATGTCCCTGTTGTGAAACTTTTTGATTTATAGACATAGTTTCTTGTACCGAAAGACAAGTTATTAAACTCGGACTTGGTAACCCTTGCTTCTATCTGTCCAGCCTGAACATTCAATTGTCCTTCAGCTGTAGATATTCTTCCAGCTAAAGAATCAACAGTCGAATTATTGGCTTTTAAAGCGATGGCATCGCTATTAATAGAGATGGATGCCTCTGCTTCTGAAAGCCGACGATTGGTTTGGTCAAGTGAGGTCTTATCTGCTTTTAGTGAAATGTTCGATTCATTTTGAGAAATGCTTGTCTCAGCTGAATCCAACCGTTCCACAATGCCATTTTTATCCGTCGCATAAGTGGTGACGGACACTTTATTGTTTAAAGAATTATCAACGTCCGATTTGGTGTAGGTGTTAGCTTTTTCAGCCTTAGAAACAAGCTGTCCGTTGACGTAATCCAATCCAGCTTTTTCGGCAATATTTTGTGTAATCTCTTGTACTTTTTGATTGTAAGTATTGGTATTTACTTTTCCATCCACTGAAACAATGCTAGGTGTTAATTGTTCCCACGCTGAACCTGTCCACCTGTGAAATGTAAAATTGGTTGTTCTAAGCCACAATTGTCCGACAACATAGCCACCACCTGTTGGTTCATTATCTTGTCTAATGATAGATAATTCCCTTTGGGATACTTCGTGTTCGATTTCATCTATGGTCTCTTCCACTTGATCCAGTTGATCATTGGTATATTCAATTGCCCCAGAATCATCGGTATACTTAGATGCTTTCGACCAGTCAGCTGAAGAAAACGGCTGCCCTGCTGCTTTTGCACCTTGACACCGCATGATATCTCCAGAATTACCTTGTGTCCACAAATCCCCTACCTCGTAAGGAGGAGTAGGCTGGTTAACAAATACACGCCTTTTTGAATCTGCTGTATCCTGTGCTTTAGAGGCATCCGAAAGTGCTTTTGTAACATCATTATCCGTGAGCCTAATCCATTGATAATTGGATCCCTCGAGCGTAAAACGATAGGAATAACCTGTTGATGTATTGTAAAACAAGTCACCAAGATGATTGTTTTTCTGATCGTTGGTTGTCCAACCACTGGCTGGCACGTTCATCAATGACGGCTCATAATCATAAAACCAAGATGTGATATTGCCGTCTATTTGATTCTGGATTTCTGATAAATCTTGATTATAAGTGATTGCGTCTACATAGTTTTCAAGCTGAGAATCGGTATACTGATTCGCCTGATCTCTTGCATTGTTAGCCTTATCTTGTGCGCCACCTGGCGTTTCCGCGTTAATATCCTTGGCTTCGAGTGGAGAAAAGGGGATCCACCCGCTGCCGTCCCAGCTATGAGGAATATCGACTGGTCCGCCTGTCTTTATCCAAATAATCGTTGCTTTTCCGACAGGAGGATTTGGGCTTTTTATGACCCTTGTCGCATAAAGAGACTGCAAATCTTTCCACAGCCGCATAACATCCTCTTCTTCATATTCGATCACTTCACCAAGGGTGTAGACTTTTTTCGACTCATCAAAAATAGATCGGTTGATTTGGATTACTCTCGAATCCAGGTAAATTTCGGGCTCAAAGGATTCGTCTTTGATTTTCGCAGAATCCCCGATACGGGTTATCTCGTGTTCATAGCCTAAAATATGTTCTAGTGATGCGCCTTCTACCTCATAATTTACAGCTGCTGCGATCCGTTTTTTAAGCTCTGTTTCTCCCAGCTGCTTTAATCGATCCATCGTCATATTTTGATCGTTGGACTCAGGCTCATAAATCTCTATCAGGTGCTGCCCTTTTCGGTTCCAATTCTGAAAAGCTTCGTTGTTTGTAACCGTGACGGTCAGCCGCGTGCCGTCCTCCCGTTCTGGACCGATACAAAATAAAGCCGTAACCACCCGGCTAGGATCAATGGTTCTCTTGATATCAATTAAATCTTTGCCAAATTTGATTTCTTTGCCACGATTCATTCCCTGTTTTTTTAGAAAATCAACATAACGGCCAGTCACTTTATCGCCGTCCGTTGTCACCCGAAAGACGAGCTCACATTCAAATAATGAGACGATCGCTTTCAATGCCTCATAAGCGCTTAAATGCTTTTCTATCGTCCATTTCCGAATGCCGGAGTATTCAACTGTACCCACTTGCCATTCAAGACCAGAAAGAACAAATTCCGCCGCACTTTCTACCGTTTGTCCGTCCCGTTCTGCAGGAGCAATGACTTTCGACTTCTGCAAATCTGTGTAGGAAGCAACCGAATAGATTTCTGTTTGCTTACTTACACGACTTTCGTAAATCTTATCTACGATAAATTCTCGATAGTCGCCTTCTTCCGCCGGAATCAAGAGCCGGGAACGTCCTTTGATCTGATTCATCCCGTCAGCATCGGTAGGTGCAATAAAATCAAAGGTTTCCTCATTAAGCGACCGAGAATGTGTGTCTTCAAGGGCAAAGTCGACCCAGCCGACAAGTTCGTCTGTTTGATGATGTAAGACATGTATCATTTAAAACGATCCCTCCACCTGACTTTCACATGATCGATGGCTTCATAAGGATTAAAAACGAGCGAATTCATCCCTTTTGCCAATTCAAAAAAGCGAGCGCCAAAGTCTTTTCGCATGAACAGTTCACCATTTTTAAAAATTCTCGATGCTTTGTGATCGAAAGTAAACGCGTCTCCGGATTCCCCGATGTATTCGACACCATTTTCTTGTTGATTGACGGAAGATACTTCTGCTCCCCGAAATCGTGCCTTTCCGGGAGTATTTTTATTGTTCGCTCCGATGTGTAACCCTACTGCCGCTAAATCTTCTTGATATTCGTTATTTAAGTCATTAAACGTAAAAGCATATTTTTCACTTGTTAAAATTTCTCCGTTGTCGACTCTTTGCTGTGCAACATGTGCTGTAAATCTTGTCCCCACTTTTTCAATATCGATATATCCTAAGAAACTGCGAAATTTCCATTTTTGGTTGACGAAATAGGTTGATTTACCACCGCTTCTGATATTGACCTCGACTTCAACTTCTGAGGAAGCATGCCTCACTAGTGCCACAAGCTTTCCGATCGGCTGACCAGATGTATTAAGCAGATAAGCTTCGCATCTTGTGATCTGTCCATGATTCGAACTCACATTAAAGAAAACTCGGAAATAGTAATCGGATAGCACCGACCCGATGGATTGCATGACAGCTGGACCATGCCATGCACTTCCCGTTCCATAATCAGTTGCAACAAAATCGCCATTTTGAATGCTAATTGTACCTGTTTTCACACCACCGTCCGGTACATATGAGGCAGATGCCCACCCGGTCATCGTAGGAGTTGATTCCCACACTTTTTGATATTTTTCATATGGTGCTTCTTCTGTTGATTCGGATTTCCCTATCCGCATATAATCCTTTTCGCCAATAATGTCGAGATAAGTGGTCTTATCTTTTAGTTCGACCTCGAACATAGGGGGCGTTGGGAGTGTACCAGTGTTTTCAATTAAGATTCCACTTTGCAAGGTCTCCTGATTGTAGTAGCCAACCGCTTCTGCTGTCCGATATTTATAGGGGTCTGGGCAGATAAATGAAATGACACCTGTTCCATAATAAACTAACTCATCTAAATCAAAACTCCCGTCTACCTGAGCATAATAAATACGGTTTGGCTCATCATCAAAAATGAGTTCTACCGGATCATCGGTTATCAGCCAATCTGCCAAATCTTCTTTCAATAATTGCAAATCCGTCATATTCTCTGCTTCAATAAAAACGGGAATATCTAACGGTCTTGGCTCTATATCTGGAAGTGAATTTAATCCACCCGAGAGCCCAGGAACAGTTAGAATATTTCTCCGGATTGGTGCCCATGTAGGGCGTTTCCTTCCACGTAAAACAGTGAGGTAAGAACGACGTTGCCCGTTAAATGTGAAACTTCCCATTTGTCTTACCTCCCTCTTAAAATGTTTTTAAGCGCATTTCTTTAAAATCTTGCATTTTTGTAATATCATCCAACAACCACCGGGCTAACTCTCGTTTTTCAGGAGTGACAACTTGAATAACGACTGGTTGTTTAACATCGGATTCCGAAGGCTGGCTAGATGGGAGTGGAGATGTCGCAGCTCCTCTCAAATCCAACATTTCTGGACCTTCTTCCCCGACCATTGCCATTCCTGGCGAAAGTGTTACACCACCGCTTGCAAGCATCGGAATGTTCCAGTTGCGTAGGATCGCTTCTGTTTCCGGATTCGGGATGACCTTAGCTCCCTGAGGTAGATGCACCAATTCAGGTCCCTCTTCTCCAACAACCGAAAGTCCACCAGGAGCATTCCTTGTACCTTTTGCAAAGAAAGGCAATGCTGCCCTCATTCCTGCCGTTACTCCTTCCCAAATCGCTGCTAGGGTTACTTTTTTCTTCACGGATTTTCTGACTTTTTCGTTAAGATCATCTGCTTTTCCGTTATCATCAACGTCTACGTTTTTATTTACGTCTTTACCCAATTCACCGGTAAGGCTGGATGCCTTGCCGGTCCCTTCGTCAATCTTCCTGTTCACAGACTGTTGCTCGCCTTGTATGTTTCGAATTTCACCCTTCGCACTTTGGTATAGGCCTAATGCGCTACTTAAATTATTTAATTCCGTCTGCTGGGCCTTATTTAATCCGCTCTGTTCCCGTTTGGCGTTGTTTAATTCATTGATTCGGTTTTGAGTTTTTTCTATAGCTTGATCTAGCTGGGCGATACCTTCTGCACCGGACGCGTTAATGCCCACTTGCTCCAAATGTAGATTAATCATCTTGTCATAAAGCTCTTGGGTCTTCCCGATTTCTTCTTCCGATTTCGTCACACTGTTTTGTTTTTCAGCGACCTCATCGGCAAGCAGAGAAATTTTATTATTTTGTTGATTCAAAAGGAGTTCTGCGTTTGCAATTTCATCAATTGTCTTTTCTGCTTCTAAATCCTTTCCGGCGTTCAGCTCGTTTTGAGCCTGGATTTTCAAATCTGCAAGACGCTTTTCGGTTTCATCTCGAGCCTGCCTGACCTCGTCTCTTTCTGCTTCTTTCTCACGTAATTCATCCAACGCATTGATGTAATTCCGGATGTTCTCGGTCAAATTCGCCTCAGCTTTAATTCGTTGGTTCTCTAATTCGAGCGCAATATTTTCCCTTAGTTTCTCGTTAGCTTCACCGAGTGCGTCTCTGTTTCCAATAATCGAATTTCCGTGGTCAGAAAGGACGGTGTCAGCGTCAGGTACCTTATCAATAAGTTGATCATTCAACGAGAGCATTTCGCTCATTTCTTCATTGGACAATCCAGATTTTTCACGGAGCCTGTCCGCCTCATCAGTTAGACTTTTAATTTCTTCAGCTGATTTGGCAAATTCAAGCTCACTCTGAATGTCTTTAAAACGGAGGAGCTCATCGTTGGAAAGCTGATTTTTCTCTCTCAAAACATCGTATTTGCCGGTCAATCCTTCCAGCTCATGCTGCTGATTGATCATTGATTCCGCATGCTCTAGGTTTACTTCTTTAGATTTATTCATCGAGTCCGCAATAGCGAAACCGGCCGCAGTTGCCAGCCCAAGACCGGTTACGACTAAGCCGATCGGACCTGTCATCGCACCCAACGCTACCGTGAGAGCCCCAAAGCCGGAAATCGCCCCGCCAACAACGGTTAGCCCGACACCAAGGGCGGCCGTTACGCCGGCAATCCCGGTTGCAACAAGAGCAGTAGTAGCGATAGTATTCTGTGTCTCCTTGTCCAGGCTGTTAAACCAATCCGTTGCATCCTGGACACCGGCAACCACCTTATCGAGGGTTGGGAGGAGAGCATTCCCAAGAGAGATCGCTGCAGTTTCCACGGATCCTTTCAGCTGTTCCAATCGCCCTTTTACGTTATTAAGCTTTTCAGCTGCCACGTCGGCAGATTTCACTTTTCCCATAGCCGTAGCCATGTTGTTGATTCCATTCGCGCCTTCTTTGTAAAGGATGTTAGCCGCACGAATAGCGTCCGTTCCGAACATTGTTTTTAAAGCCATCTGACGTTGCTCATCAGTAAGACCTTTCAACTTGTCTTTTAATAGTTGAGAGATATCTGCTAAGGACTTAACGTGTCCTTCCGAATCATAAAAAAGGCTATTTCCTTTTTCGGTAATAAGCCCTAAATCTCTCATTTGATTTGTCGCTTCTTTAGTCGACGGGGACAAATTCAGTAACATGGTTTTAAGTGAAGTACCTGCATCGGAACCTTTTAACCCGTTCTGTGAAAATGCCGCAAGGGCAGCTGTAGTATCCTCAAATGTTAAACCTATCCCGCTTGCAACAGCTGAGACGGCTGAGAGCCCGAATTTCATCTCGGAAACGGACGTAGCCGAAGCATTGGCTGCTCCAGCTAATAGGTCAGCCGCTTGCATGACAGATAAGTTGTCATCCTTAAACGCATTTAGCGCAGTAGAAGCTATTTCCGCAGCGTCTGCAAGCTCAAGCTCACCAGCTGTTGCAAGAGATAGGGCGCCGTCTAACCCGCCGTTAATGATGTCGGTTGTCTGAACGCCGGCTTTGATCAGCTCTTCAATACCTTGTGCAGCTTCAGTAGCAGAGTATTTGGTTTTTGCGCCCATCGTAACGGCCAACTTTTCAAGCTCTCCTCCAAACTCTTTTGCTTCGTCTGGAGCCATGACAGATTTGACAGATGACATTTGAGATTCAAAATCCATAGCGCTTTTGGCTGCAATAGCTAGCCCTCCACCAATTGCGGCTGTAGCGATTCCGAAGGATTGCGAAATATCCGCGCCGGTTGACTGCATACGCCCGCCAACCCGCTGCATGTTTTCTCCTGTGTCGTTTAGACTTGTCCGAAGCCGACGAAATGAGTTCGACTGCTCATTAATCTGCCGGTTCACAGCCTCTAACCGCTGTTCCATTCTGCGCATTGAAGTAAGCGCGCGGTTATAGGCAGATGCTGCACGGATGGTTTCTGTCGCGTCTTCACCTTTCGTTCGTTTGCTCTCATCATACCTACGTCGAAGCTCTTCAACTTTTTGTTGATGGACGCCAAGCGACCGTGTCAAAACGCCTGATTGTCGGCCAAGTGCTTCTAAACTATTATCAAATCGGGCAGATCCTGCTGTTATTGCCCTGAATTCATTGTCGAGTGCTCTTAAACGAGCATTTGCATTCTTCATGCCTCGAGTAAAATCAATATCTTCTAAACCGAGACTAATACGTAGTGCCCCGACTTCTGCCATTTTGTCACCTCCTTATAACCACGAGACTTGATCGGCGTAAACAAGTACTTCATCTTCTTCATCCTCGGAAAGAAGATCAAATAAAAAAAAGATGTCCGATTCATCAATTTGCGTAAGTGACCATCCTTGTTTCACAAGATCGCGATAAAGTTTTTTATTCGTCTTATGCATTTCCGAAAACGTTACTTTTTTCCGTTTCCCTCAGCATCACCTTCGGTTGGTACAAAAAGACCGTCGATTGTACTCATCACTTGGTCATACGGTACACCGGCGTAAAACTCTTCTAGGCTAAATTTATCGCCAAACGCAAACACTACAAGTTCGGCAAATTCGTCTAACTCTTCCGGTTTTAAATCACTTAGGTTTTCTGTTTTTGCACGTAGTTCAATGAACTTTCTCCACACCAAACCGTTGACGAAAGGAATTGAGAAAGTTTTTTCTTCGCCATTGATTAATATAGTTAAATTTTTCAAGTGTATTCCTCCTTTGAAAATGTAAAAAGAGACGGAGAAACCGCCTCTACATTAGACTTATGGTGTAGTTTCAGGTGCAGGTGGGGTTGGTTTGTAAACAGAATCAAACCAAGTGTCGGCAATTGGATTCTCAACTTTCCCAGGGGCATCTAAATGAGCACGCCATTTCCCATCATCGCGGGGCATAAATTTACCGGAAATCGTTGGTGTTTGGAATTCTGTGCTACCGCCTCTTGTATTGTGGGTCAAAGCAGGAGGCTGGAATTTCCCTTTGTAATAGCAGTAGTAGCGAAAGCCTCCCTGTTCAAACGGCAATCGGAACAATAGTGCCCCATAAGGAGCGACGTCATCCACGGAATCCTCAATGACACCGTCAGTATTTTTGGTTGTACCCATAAGCAGGTCATATTCATCAGCTGGTAAATCTTTTGGGTTGATCTGAACATCGATATCCCCAAGCGCACTTGCAACGTTAACAGCCCGGTCATCCGCATACAATGTGGTAACTGTATAGTTAGGTGTGACTGTTGCCGAGATAGCTTCAGACAGCTTGACAGGAGTCTCGTATGTCCCATCATCTTTAAATTTAGCGAAATGCATATCTCTAAGTCCGATTGTTGGCATTCTTATTCCTCCTTCTTTATTGAACAAAATGAAAACGGAGCACCTTGTGATAAAATTCGGTGTCCGTTTCGTAAAATTCGGTTTCAAATGTGCGTGAAAAACCAGTTTCTATTAGTAAAGCTTTTACTTGTTTCACTAGATTGCTGTAGTTTCCTGTGCTAAAAATATCAACCTGAATGGAGTACGAAGAATTCAATTCTCTATCATCCCCGTGTAACGCACCGGATTGATTGTACTCAAAAAACTTGATATAGGTTGGAGGATTCCCGTCTGATTCAAGCAGGGTTAGGAACCGAACAGGGAAGCCTGTAGGTTTAAGCGTGTTAATAATCAAAGAGTTTAAGCTCATAAACCTAAATTCCTTCTGATTTCTGCAGCCATTTCATCTCTTATGGTTCTTCTTTCACTCTCTAGAGTAGGGCCGTATACAGGACGGGCTGCCATTTTCGATGTCCCGAATTCATGAAAATAACCGTAAAAAGCATCCCCCTGCTGATCTGCACCAACATCGACTTTGTTATTTTTAATGTCAGACACAATGATGTTATCGCGCCAATTCCCAGTGACCACAGGTACGTTTTCTTTTAGCTTACCTTTCAAATAATTCCCGCCGGCTTTAAGAGCCTTTTCTTTTGTTCGGCCTTCGAGCTGCTGTCCCATCTCGGTAAACTCAGAAAGTAGTTGGTTAAGCCCATCAACTTGTGCACTCACTGAACCGCCTCCTTACAAACAACGGTGAGGGTCTTCCTGACTTCATCGTCTGGCAAAATCGCCTCTATCTCAAAAATTCTGTCCTGGTATTTTACTCGCATATCCTCTGATAACCCATTTCGATATCGGATAATAAATCTGGTTGTGCGTTCGTTTTGCGTGGCAGATGCCTCGTGATATTCACGGCCGCTAACCGTCTTAGCCATAGCCCAGGCTTTCATCACATCAGCCCACTGACCGTCTGGTAGAGGGAAGCCTTCTTCATCAACAGCTCCAGGGTTTATTTGTTGAAAGATGATCCTGTGTCTAAATTTACCTGGATTCATGTTGATGGCTCACCCTCTTCAAAACAATGCTGCAGCTGTGTGATCAAGCTCTGCAAACCAAAAGCGAGTTTATCTCCGTTACCAATTGGTTCTCGGTTTTCATACCAGTGGATAGTCAACATTTTCACAGCTAATTTGGCCATCTCATCATCTGGATTAAGTAAACATCCAGCATTTTTAAGATATTTTTCTGCTGCACTGACAAGAGCTCCTACATCCTCATCTTCTTCAGTGAAATCCTCTTCAATCCTTAGATACCTTTTTGCTTCATTCACAGTAATCAAACGATCTCCTCCTTAACGGAGAGGGGGCATAACCCCCAATTAATTCATAATTCCTGCAGCTTTAAGTTTAGCCAGAAGGTTATTAAAATCATTTTTCAATCCTGCTGCATCTGTTGCTGTACTGTCAGCCTGAGTTGCTGCTTTTGATGCTGATAGCTTGCCGTTTAGCGTTGTCTGCAGGCTTGTGATGTCCGAAATATTGTGGGTATGGGAAGATGGAGTAAATGCGGAAGGCTTCCCCTGGACATCTTCCCAGGACACTGCCCCACCCAACTTAATTTCTTGGCCGTCTTTAGTGATCTTTCCTGAGCCATTAATAGAAAGTTCACCTTCCACTACCCACTTATCCGGCTTCCTATAATTTTTAGTAGAACGGTCGCTCATTGCCCATCCTCCTTATTTTTATACTGTTACTTCAACTTCCCCTTTAATAACAGCTTCCGTATCAACGGTTTTAATGTCTAAACGTTCTCTTACTTTTACGCCTGTTAAATCTTTACCCCATAGATCCCCGGCTTCTGTAGAAAACTCGATAGACAAAGTTTCACGGTCAAAAATTGTGATAGCTTCTTTAA
The DNA here is from genome assembly GCF_001278705.1 of Bacillus gobiensis. GTDB lineage: Bacteria > Bacillota > Bacilli > Bacillales > Bacillaceae > Bacillus > Bacillus gobiensis. Next base: position 348,461 of record NZ_CP012600.1, on the reverse strand, counting down.
AGTCACCAAGATAGAAAGGATATTTATATCCTGTTGGTGCTTCAGGATCGCCTACAGTAGCAGATTTTAGCACCTTGTTAGATACCACTTTCAGAGGGTACGTACCAAACAACAATTTTTGAGTAGCATTAGTTGGGTTCGGCTGAAGAATATATTTTCCGTCCCCGTCTTTTTGTTTGTCTAACCAGTTGAATCCATCTTGGTTCGTAAGCACACCGGAAGAGACTGCAATAGCTGGATCGAGCGTTACGTTAAATACATCTTTAAAATCATCGATATCCGCTAAAACTTTCGTCTTAGATCCTCCAAAACTAGCATCAAGCTCAGCAAGGATCATAAAATTACGTGTAACCCTAGCTTTTTTCTGGATCCAACTTGTAAGGTAACTGATAATTGCTTCCGATGTGTCTTGTGTGAGCTCACGGGTTAACTTAAGGATGCCGCCTTTTTTCAATACTTTGTAAGCAATATTGCGGAACTTAGGTGTTTCGGCATCAGGGAATTGTGCTGCCTCATCCACGTTATCAAACGGAACATGATCAGCTGTAACTTCCAACACACGAGAACCGCTTAAAGTGGAAACCGGCTCAACATTAACCAGTGGTTCAAGAGCATCAAGAGCACGACGAAATTCTTTAACCTGCGTTCGAATATCCTGAGGAACAGTCAGACCGCCATCTGATTCACCCTCAGCGTTTGGATCAGCCTCAGTCATCATATTGTAAATTTCCATATCATCCTCATTAACGGCTTTCTTCAAAAGGGAAGCCTTGATGATATTAACAAAAGCCCCATGCTGAGATTCCTCATTGTTAACAGGCTTTTTGACTTTATTTTTGACTGCTGCCTTTTCTTGCTCCTCCTGTTCATCAAATAAATCCTTAGCAAGATCAAATTTATTTTGCAGCTTTACCAGTTCTTCCTTTACTGCTTTTGCCTCCTCAACTTTATCTTCAGCAATCAATTTTTTAGCTTCAGTTTTTTTAGCGTTAATCTCATTCAACATTTTTAATAATTCTGGATTCACGATGTAGCCTCCTTAAATTTTGAAATAAAAAATAGAATTAGATTAAATCCAATTCCAATAATAGTTTTTCTTTTTCTGTTTTCTGATTGTCCACTAAGTTTTCGGGTGCCCATGTCTGTTCCTGTGCTTTTTTAAAGTTCAGCAAGCGTTTCATGGACTCATTTGCACTGTTTTGTATGGCAAATCGATTAAAAGAGAAATTGACTACCTCTTCTGCTTCCTGTTCCTGATACAGGACTCCATCAGCAAATCCTTGTTTAACAGCAACATTTGCAGACATCCAGGTTTCATCATCCATCATGGCGGATATTTTCGCCTTAGACCTTCTCGTTTTGACCATATATGCATTAATGATAGTCTCCTTTACCGTGTCTAAGACATCCGCAGTTTTTCTTAACTCTCTCATGTCTCCTTGTGCGGTAGTAAGTGGATTGTGAATCATCATGACACTAACCGGCGACATGAGTATCTCATCTCCAGCCATGGCGATGACACTTGCAGCTGACATAGCCTTCCCATCAATTTTAGTTGTGACCTTGCCTTTATGTTCTTTAAGGGCATTATAAATACCGGCTGCGGCAAACACATCTCCGCCGTATGAGTCTATCCAAACCGTAATATCCTTTTCGTTATAATGAGCAAGCTCATCTTTAAAAATGTTCGGAGCAGTAGCTTCAATACCAAACCACTCATATAACCACACATCCTCATCGCTTACGATGTCTCCCTCAATTCTCAATTCAACGGTTTCAGCTTGATCTGGTGTCGCAGCATTTACGCTGAAATTCCAAAACCTCTTCATGTTTGATCACCCCCTTTATCGTACTGCTTTCCAACATCGGTGGCTGGAATATAATTGCCGTTTACCATTAACACATCCCCACCCTCAGCAATAGGTAAATTTAACAATTCTCTTGCCTCGTTTGGCTTATAAATGCCATTATTCACACCTGAAGCCAACGTATCCATTTGCGTTTTGCTATCAGTACGAAGAATTACTTTCTCGTTGAATTTAAAAAAGAAGCCCTGCTCGACTTCTTCTGGTGTAAGAATCTTATAATTGATCTCCTCTTCATATTGCTTTAGGATAAACAACTCGGTGTCCACATAAAAAGAGAGCTGCTGCATTTCTGAATTTGCATAGCTCGACTTTTCATAATCATTAATCTGATTTGGTTTAATTCCAAAAGCGCCGGCGATCTGAAGAGCGCTGAATTTTTTCAACTCGAAGAATTGACTATCCGTTAACTTGATATCTAATGGTATCAGTTTCATTCCAAGCGGAACAGGAATAATTTTTCCGCTATTTTCTGATCCATTTGCAAACTGCTCAAAACCTGCAACAAGCTTTTTCTTTGCATCTTCGTTTAAATCTCCAGTATATTCTAATGCGGCTTTAGCAGTAAGCCCGCTTTTATACAAGTTATTCATAAAATTCTGGCTCTCGAGTCCGCCCTCAACTGTAGATTTTAGAATGTCTTTTACAGGTACCCCTAGTACCCCATCAAAGCTATATGAGGTCTTAAAGTGTAACACTTCATCTGAACGCAATGTATATCGTTCGCCACTATATTTATCCGTATAGACATACCAGATTTGCCCTTTAGCACCAAAGTATCCGGCATCGTCAATGTAGACTTGAACACTTTCTGTAGGCATAACCCACATGTCTTGTATTTCATAGCTGCCACCGAACCTCTGAGGCTTAAAGACTTTTCTAAGCCAAACATACGCATTCCCATTATGATTTCTATTTTGCTCTACTGCCGCCCAAAAAATGGATGGTGTCATTACCGGATTAGGCCTCAGTTTTAATAGCTTATGAGCTGCATTTGAATTTGCTTTTTCAATACCTTTTTCCGTTTCCTGATAATACTTTAATGGCATTTTTCCAAGCGTCTCAGATAACATCTTAAGGCAGGTGAAATATGTGACCTCGCTGAGCATATTCTTAGAAGTCTTGCTAATCCCTAGCCACTCTAAAAGTGTTTCGCTCTGCATATCTGCAGCTTGTGGAGCTGGGGAAAGCATGTTTTTAAATTTTTGATACATCCTACTGAAAAAATTCAAATTCTCACCTCCCTCACCATCCCATCATTTTGAGATATTCTTCCGCTGATTCATTGATATCAATATTATTTTCTTTATTCATTAATACGATTTTATGGGCATCAATGATCGCATCGATCGGGTCGATTCGTTTAATGCGGTAGTTCTTATCGATCTTACATTCTCCAAAACTATTCCACGTTAATTTTGCATTTGTTACGCTCCAAGTCAAAAGACCGTTTACCTCGTGATAGAGGATATTGCCGGCATCAACTTCAAGTTTAAAATCCTCTGTTGCCTGGTGAAGACTCTTGGCACTTTGAACAATTTCAATGCAATCGCAACCGAATTCTTCAAGATCAACCAGGAACGTATCCGCATTATGTGGATCATACGCGATTGCTTTAAATTTCAGATCGTATTCCTCTTTAAGTTTTTTCAAGTGTTGAACGATGTACTTATAGTCAGTTTTCACACCGCCTATCGTCTCTGTGACTGTTAACAATCCTTCCTTAAGCCAAATGTCATAAGGAGCCTTGTCAGTCTGTATATGTTCCATCAGGCGCATTTTAGGTATGAATGAATGCGAATAGATAAAATATTTTTGTTGATCATTGAATCTAACAGGAAACTCTAGCGCCAATGAAGTTAAATCGCCTCCGCTTGATAAATCCAACCCGACAACACATTCATTCCCTCGCATGTCTTCAAGGGTTAATTCGGTAGCACACTTTTTCCAATTTTCGATATTGATATAATCATCATCAGTTAATTGGAACCAGGCGTTAATCCGTTTTGTTAAAAAGTCACGTAGCTCTTCGCCACCGATTCTTTTTGCCTTGGCTGCGATATCCTTCATTCGGTCCACACCGTCAGAATCTGCACACACTAGAGGATTGGCTTTTATCCAGTTTTCTGAATCCCAAATATCATCATCTTTATCCAGCTGAGCGATGTAAACAAATTGGGTCTCATTCGAAAATGCGCCTTCTAAAAGTTTGCAGCAGTCGTTATACAACTCATAACATGGACTGTTTAAATCAAAACCAGCTGTTGTTATGACGCTAATAAGTGACTGTTTGAGCTTCCCAGTACCGCCTTCCAAAAGCTTATACATTTGGTTGTCTTTGTGGGCGTGGTATTCGTCCACGATGCCGAGGTAGGGGCGAAAGCCATCAATCGATTTAGTATCTCTTCCGAGAGCTCGCACTGTTGAATGAGTCAGATTGCTAATAATCGTACTTTCATAGTCTTTGATTTTGAATAATTCCTCAAGATCAGGATCCGCATTGATGAATTTCACAATCTCATTAAAGACGATCTTTGCCTGATCGGACTTGGTCGCTGTACAGTAAATCTGTGCGTAATTGTACCCATCAAATCCGCTGCAGTACGTTCCAAGAATGCCATTTAGCAAGGACTTACCATTCTGTCGGCCAAGTTGAATATAACTGTTACGAAAACGGCGATATCCGGTTTCTTTATCAACCCAACCAAAAAGACTTCCAAGTATAAATGCCTGGAAGTCTGCGAGTTGTAATTGTTCCTTACCTTCTCCCTCTGCAATCACAAGGGTTTCAGCAAATTCGTTAATCCGATTAGCTTTTTCCTCATCGAAACTATAACGGAACGAAGCCAAGTTTTCACTTTCAAGATCATGTAAATGCCTTTCACAAGCTAGTCTTGCATACTTACCAGTGACAATTCTGCCCTCAACGACATCAAGAGCATATTGTGTAACGCGATTCATGGACCAAACTTACTAAATTTATTCTTCGGTTTCTCATCTTGTTGCTTAGGAACAACAAGTTTACACCGAGAGCTTATAGTTAATCCTAAATCACTGGCAGAAGCCCTGGCTTGTTTGAAGAGCTTTTCTTGTATTTTTAAAAGATCCATGTATCTCGCACCAATTGACTTCATTTTCATCAGCTTGATGCTTACTTTTTGGTATTGATTTTCAGCCACAATGAATCGAGCGAGGGCTTCACAGTCCAAATTCGTCATGATATCGATGGCTAATAGCTCTTCGGAAATACGATCGAATTCCGCTTTCAATTCATCGGGCAAATAAGAAGGCGCCTCGACTTTATCAGCCGGCGCCCGAACTTCTTTGGCTTTTCGATCTTCAATTTCACTCTTGGTCAAATGTTTTTTACCTTTCACCACAAGTAAACCTGCCGGTTGTCTTGGTCTACCCATTGGGTGCCCTCCTTTCACCCTAATGTATCTATGTATTGTTCACGCAGTAAAATAGCATTTTTAGAGAATTCTTTGTAATTTAAGTCAGCAGCTAAATTCATTACAAAATGAAAATAATCATCAGGAAGATCTTCATTTAAACCGTAAAAACTACCCAGAAAATCAACTTCAAAATGTAATCCGAATTTTTTGTTGTATTCCTTTACTTTCTTTTCGAGATAATCTGTACACTTAATCATAGATTGAGAGAAACCGTAAGGACCCTCAATTATTACTCCGTATTCCTGCAGATCACTCAGAATTTCCTTAGCATACTTATCCAAACAGTAGTCGATAGCATCTTCAATTGTTTCACGCATAAGAATTCTTACCCCCATTTATATAATCGAAGTTTCTCTATAATTGTATATAAATGGATTTACATAGTCAAAAAATTTTCATTTAGGGAGTTTTTGCGAGAGAAAGGGCCCACCTGCGACCCCATAGGCTTTATCTCGTACTTTTTTGGTACCCCCTACTTGCCAAATCCATTCCATTTTTCCACCAATTGCTGAAGCTCTCGTTGGGTTCGCTCTTGATCCTTCTCGTACATCTTGTGAATCTTCTCATGCACACTGTTTGTCAGTGGGATGAGGTTATATAAATGCAGCCTCATATTCCAATCATCTTTGATTGGCATAATATGATGGAACACATCATAAGGTACGATACGATCATAGATGTAGTACGAATAAAGACACAGTCCTTTATACTTTGAATCCAAGAATTGCTTCATCTGTTTCCATCCACGAGAGTTATAGAATCGTTGCTCTTTATTGTCGGTACGTTTAGCTTTGTATATCTTATGTCTTTGCTTCTGCTGCTCATTATACTTTGTCTGGCAACTTTCACAGTATTGAGAGCTTACATTAATTAAGGTGCTACATCTAGGACAAAGTTTCTTTAGTGTCATTTAGTTCACCTCTTCCAAATTGATTCCAGAAGAGAAGATCATCTTAGGATCGCAACAGTGACATAGACCATGTTGTGACCGGAAGTATGAATCTCTGCATTTCTTCCATGCTGTTGATTTATAGAATTTCTTGGCATATGGTTTCACACTCTTACGCCCTTCTTTTTTCAAAAAATAATAAGACACCCAATTTATTTGAGTGTCTGTCTATCTCTCTTATCAATATGTTCTCTAAAACCAAATGGTAATTTGGAATAAAAATCATTAACTCTTTTTGGTTTAGTTATAAACTCCTCAGATATAACATTCAATAAGTCAAACAGGTATGTTATATCTTCTTTGTTCTCACTTAGATCTAATTCACCAGGATGAACACCTTTATTTCCATAATACCTAATTGCGTCTAGTCCTTTTTGTATAATGTCGGAAGCACCATTTGTTACTAACGTACTGATTTTTTTGTTTAGATTCCCTTGATAACCCTCTAATTCAAGAAATTTTTCAATTGCTAATCTTAATAAAGCTGCTGAAGATCTAGGAGATAAATTAAATACACTAGCAGCTTCTTGATATAGCGTTTTAATCTCTTCAGGTAAGTCATCATTAGGCTCAGGAACTTCTCCATAGTTTGGATAAACTAATTTTCCTTTGACCCACATATAAGAATCCTCACATATTGTACAAACCGATATCACTTGCCGTTCTGCAATTATTCTAGCTAAATCTACTGGTAAAATAGAATGCAAATATACTAATTCCTTATTCCCTTCCATATCCTCCTGAATATGAAAATGTTCTTGTTCACAATAGGTTTTACATAATGGACAATTATAAATATCCTTATGAAGATCTGGAAGACTTTCTCTTTTCATATGCTCACTCTCCTTATCGATTCTATTCGACAGGGAGGTGCAAATTTCCTACTTCAATAACTTATTAATCCCCAAGCATTCCCACCCCTATGCTAACTAACGACAGGGATTATTTTTGCCCCAATTAAAGCAATAGAAAAGCACCCTCAAAAAGGGATGCTTGTTATTTCATTTTATTGATAATATCTTGAAATACTCTTTTTTCTTCCGGGTTCATTTGTTCTTCATGTCTTCTATGAGCTTCTAAAGCCATTTCCCTATCCATCACTTCTAATTCTGAAGGACTAAAATTAACAGAAATAATCTCATTCCATGTATCAAATTCAATTTTCGAAAAACGAACATATTCCTCACTTTTAAGAAATTGAACTTTTCTTTTGGTATCCTCCACAAAGTTACTAGATATTTCTAACTCATTTTTATTTATTCTTTCAAGTAAAGATTCATTATTATAAATATGTTCTTCCCTCTTAACAATCAGGTCATTAAAGTAATTTTTGATTAAAAAGATTATTCCATTAACTAAAAACTCTTCAAAAATACTTTCATTTCTTTGAAGGTATTCAATACGTTTTTTTAACGTACTTAATGGATTATTTTGATAATCTTCTGCTTTATATTCCTCACTACCTAATTGTAATAAAGCTAAACTAACCAATCCTGATAATGGAGTAATTCTTTCTTCTCCAACTTTTTTATTCCATTCTTGTAATGAACTTATTAATTTTTCTATATATATCATATTTCCGCCTCCTTACGTCCTATAATTCGACAAAAAGAGATTTTATCCTGCTTCTTGCAAATAAAAATCATCCACTATGTGAGTGTCCCATTCTACTTATTTAATAACTTTAAATATCTGTAATACCTGCAATAGAGTTAAGGTGAATATGGCAATGTTTAAAATGATTACCGGTAACTTAATTAATATATTGCGATTTAGAAAATCAGTTAAAAATATCAATTTAATAACACTTCGTAAAGCTGCATAAATAGCAAGTAACATAAGCAGAGTTACTACTATATGAACGAACCAATTTGCAAAGAAATACAGCAATAAAAATATTATTATACCTAAGAAAAGACCAACAACCATATCCATTAATGCACTTTTTATCTCTTCGTTTGAGCTTATCCTCAAATTAGTTAATTCTACCGTGAAGCCCATAATTCCGATTAACCCAAAAATTATACCAATGGAACGAGTAACTATTTGATTACCAATAAAATCCGGAATGAAGTATAGAACAATTGATGTTATTAAAAAAGATAAGAATAAGGCGGTACCTTCAATTAATTTTTTCTTAGATTCATCCATTCTAAATTTCCCACTCCTATATATGTTATTGGAGTAATACGAATTTTGAGTTAAGTAAAGGATTAGATTTTTATTTTTGTATTCTCCCCATCCTTAAGTAGCTAATGTATATATAAACTATCTCTTTTTGAAAAGAATAATTTTTATTTACCATTTCCCCTCACCTAAATCTTCATAGCCTTCTTCTATATATTCCATACGTGCATCTTCCATACGCATTTCAGCGTACCATTCTCCCATATCTGATTCATAATCTTCCCTTGTATATTCAAACCTTGCTTCATCAATCTTTTCTTCAAGATTATTAATATGAATTACTAAAAAATTAATTGATTCTTCATAACAATATTTCAATTTTTCAACTAATTCATCTAATTCACCTTCGTTAAGTTCAATTTCATAATGCATAAGTTGATTTCTAATTTTGTTTATATAATATATAGTAGCTTTTAAAGAATCAGGAATTTCAATATCACATAAAAATTCTACTCTTTTTAGCGCTTCTTCTAATGTGACTGTATGTAGAGATGGATTTATTTCAAAAACATTTTTTGCTCCCTTTTTCTTCATATCTTCTTTAGCTTTTTGATAAGATTTAATATCTGAAAACATTAATGCAGGACTTGCACTCTTTAATATTAGCTTAAATAATATTTCTAAACCATGATTAAGATATATAACTACATCTTTAAGATTATGATTAGCACCTTCTTGTAGATCACTAATTTTTTCTAAGCAACTGAAGGCACCTTTTAAAGAGTCAGCTCCATTATCTAATAAAGAAAATTTCATCTTATATTATCTCCTTTCATCCAATCCATTATGGAAGAAAGTTATTAAAAGCACAATCTCTATCGTTCGTCAAATTATGACAAATTACCTATTATTACCCCATAGCATAAATATAATCATGCAATCCACAATACTCCGAGAGGATGGCCAAGTAATATAAAAAGAAATAGGTTTCAATTCTGTAAAAAAACGTCCTCCTTTTGGAGAACGCATGTCCGTTTTATTGACCTACTATCATATTACCTTATTAAAAACAAAATGGTCTGCTTACTTTCTGCAATTATTCTGCCTTTCATCTGCCAAAATTTATATACAAAAAAACATTCCAAAAAGAATGTTTTAAAAAATTAATCATTATGTAAAGATCCATATCTTTTAATTGCATTTTCTTTAATTATTTTAAATTGCGTATGATCTATTAACTCACATTTGTAGAAGTGTTCTATAATTTCATGCAGTCTCTTAGAATATTCCACTTGACTTTCATTAGGTAATTCCGCACTCTCATCATCAACATCATCTACTAAAAGGTTATATTTTTCCTGTATAAAAGTATAGAGATTTTTACCTTCTCTAAGTGGTTTAAGTTCATTTAACGTAAAGGATATTATAGGAATCTTTTCACTATACATTATTTTCTTCCTTTTTCCTTCTCCGTATCTCCAACCGTATCCGCCCATGCCATTTATAGAAATGAATATACCAAACCTAGAACCTCTATCAGGAATAATTTCTGCTAACTTTGTTACCATTCCTACATCTATTGATTTTGACTTGTAATTTTTGCACTCGCAGATAATTTTAAGACCAATACATTCTTTTATAAATGTAGGTAACGCTTTATCACTTAACTTTGTCTCAATATCAGTCTCATTATCTCCTCTTTTATTTTTTTTGACTTCCACTACACCACTGAATCTTTCAAATAGGAATACAGCAAGATCTTCAAGGACTCTTCCTTTTTTCCAATTTAAATTGGTTGGCCAATCTTTACTCTCTTCAACTACTTTAACATGCTGATCGAATTCTTGAATTGTTGCACTATCTACATTCACAGGCTTCCAAATAATATTGTCAAATTCATCTCCAGAATTTTCACACTGTTCTAATAATGTTTGAAGAAGTGTAAATTGTTCTAAATTCATTTTATTCATCAATTGTAAATACCTCTCTTAAATCCAACCTTTGCATTTTTCCAATCAAGAGGAGCACCACAATGAACACAAAATTCGTCTTTAGATTCATAATATTCTTGAAGAGAATTAAACCAGAGAGAATGAGAGTATTCCTCATTTAGACAACCTACTCTTATAATTAATTGAAGCTTTTTTTCCTTAAACAATTCGATTAGAATTTGCTCTGCAAAGTCAACTTGAATTGAAGTGACCAAAGCGAGTTTATTCTTTGTTAAAACATCACTTGGCCTCAGGGAAAGAAGTTCCTTCTTCACTCCTAATATGACGCTCGGCGGCAACTTGTATTTTTGTTCGATATTCGTTAAGTCTACGGATAACAATGTTTACCACCTCCTCTTCAATAAAAGTATTGGTTCCTCTTATTAAATATGCGTCAGTACCTTGTTCGACCAAGAATTTGTACATTCTGTCATTTGTTTTAAGGTTAACGCCTAATAAATCAATATCTCCATCCTGTCTAGATCTTCTCGCTGCTTGGGCAGCTGGTCCAATTTTAAAACCTTCTTCAGTTGATTCTACACTAATTATGTGTGTGATACCATCGGATCTTTGCTTGAAAATTGTTAAAGAATTTTCTTTTTCCTCTTCTACAGAGTAAATCTCAAATAACTGTGATTCAAAAGAAATCTGAATATCTTGTATAAGGCGACTAATAAGCGCTGGTTCATTGATTGTATCAACTCCAGCTTGTTTTAGGACTTCTGCAGCAAATTCTTCAATCATTTCTTGAGCATTAAAAGAAGCTGCAGTTATTTTAGGATTATTATGGCTTGTTGCTTCCTCTGCAAATTTATAAAGTGCTTGGGGAATCCAATTAGGGGCAACAATTAAAACACCTCCAATATATTCTTGGACTTTGTTAAAAACCATATTTGCTATAGGTGTCCAATCAAACCGTTCTTTCCTTACACCATTTACATGTTGAAGATTACTCGTAGGATTAAAAATCACTTTTACATCATTGGAATTATCAAAAAAAACACAATGACTAAAAAATACCTTCTTAAAAACTCTTGTTGATCCATCAGCTCTAGAACCAGTAACTTCACATGGAGAGACAAAAGAGAATGTATATGTACCTGCATTTTCATTCCGATGAATTCCAACCAATGTAATATCTGTTAAATTAGGCATTACAGAATTTAAGTCTTCGGACTCATTATGCGGATTGATGTCCCATAACCTTAGTTTTATATATTTATTTCTGCTCACATATAAATTATTTAACAAACCATCTTGAATTTTTTCTTGAAGATTGTAGACGAAGGAATAATTATTACCATCTTTTTGATGTAATGCTAACCACTCATCCATTGCTGTCTCGGACATTATTGATCCTATAAAACCTTCATCGGTAACTGCTTCGTGTAAAACCTTAGACATTTCGTCACGCGATTGTTTCCTAGGCAGTTTATATTGATCAAAAAGTAATAGATAATGTTTATATTGAGTATATTTTTCTAAGGTTTTAAAAATATTATCCCAATTCATCCCAGTGTTCCCCTCTCAGTTTATTATCATACTTATTATGCCAAAAAACACGGGGGAAAAGTATTGTTTTTTTTTCAAAATTACCCATATCTTATATTGTGTTGAATTCACTAAAAGGCTGAAAGCCTTGATACACATATTCTCACAGCAATACCACAAAATGAATTACACATCTGTTTTTTATGGTGAACTAGATATAACAGCAAAAAACAAAGCCCATCCGTTTATTGGCGATGAGCCTAAATTTTGAAGCCTTTCATTGCTTTGTCCATGCTGTCCTGATTGATACCAATGTACCTCAAGGTGATGTTAGGGCTAGAATGATTGAATATCTCCTGCAGCATAGCCACATCTTTTGTCTGAAGGTAAAAGTGATAGCCAAACGTCTTGCGCAGCGTATGAGTGCCAATTCCGTCCAAATTAACGTATTCTGCGGCAGCTCGAAGAATTTTATATGCTTGGCTACGACCAATCGGTTTATTCACACCTTCTCGGCTTTTAAAGAGGTATTCATGGTCCTCCTTACCTTTAATAAAAGCATTCAATTCTTTCTTTAAAGAAGAAGTGATTTGGATTCTTTTTTGCTTACGCGTCTTTAATTCACGAATATCAAAATATGGCTTTTTGGCGTCTTTCACTTTTAATGGAAGAATATCCGAAATCCTAAGACCTGAGTTAATCCCAGTAACAAAAAGCATATAATTTCTTTCGCTTTGTTCTCTTAAAAATCGTTTCATATAAAAAAGATGCTCTGGATCCCGAATCGGCTGCACAAAATTCATTTAATTCACCCCCTCATGTTCTATATAAACTTCCTCTTTCAAAGCAAAGGCAAGCTTATAAAAAGCGCGGGATTTAATCCGATAATATTTCCTTTCCGACATGCCTAACTCATAGTAAATCTCATAATCAAAATATTCTTCTTGGTCCATGTATCGTTTGATGATGATTGAACGTTCGTTGAGCGAAAGACGATTGACGGCCTGCTGCATCCGTTTCAAAAATTTGTCCCGTTGCCTCTGGTGATCAACATTTTTTGTTGCTGCATCTTCAGTAGAGGAATGGAATTCGTTAGTAATTGATGGAGCAACCATGGTGTAACTGGAAGTGATTTTTGGCAAAAAATCCAAATCCACCTGCAGTAACAAAATGCGGTATCTTTCCAGCAAGGATTCAACCTTTTGACGGGTAGCATCTCGATTTATCTCAGGTAAAACAAATGCAAGTTGACTCATTTCACACCATTCCTTTTCTGTTTAATAGCACCTTTGTATCTCTTGTAAGTCGGACGATTAACACCCATCAGTTCTTCAATGTCTTTTCGAGAAAGACACTCTTCTTTTTTCTTCTTCTTTTCCTTTTCTTTCATCACAATCTCCCCTTTTTATGAAAAGAAAAAGGACACCAATTAAGCACAGAAAATCTGTGTCTTAATCAGTATCCTCAGGACTTCCCTATTGGACCTATTGATCTAGTTTGTTCACGAACTATTCACTAAGAAAAATTAAACGATGGTCTTTATCTAAACACTTATCGGAATCGCAATATGTTAGTTTTTCTCCTTCAGTTTGTTACTCCGCACCGCATTCAACGCATGCATATTTGTAGATAATTTTTTCTTCCACGATTAATTCCTCCTTTGCAATTTGTGTCCACATATACACGAACTGTTCACTACCCAATATTAAATTTCTTCAAGGCTTTATGGAAAACGTACTCTTCACCAGTTAATCGTTTATACCAAGACCGGTTTGTTAAATAGACTTCTGGAAGCAACCCTTCTCGCTTGTCTTTTGATGTATCCCAAGCAACTAAATTACGAGCAATAACCTCTGCTAATTGCTTTTTCTGCTTTTCTAAATCTTCAATTATTCCGTCATAATAACTTTCTTCAACTAACAAAACATCACCGACATTTGGGTAATCCATTCGTTCCCACAAAGACTTGTCATCCTTAATATAAAAAGCTAAATCCTTCATTTTCATTCCTCCATTTACTTCGCAATTTGTGTCTACTTTTCTTTAAAGCAATGATCCGTCAATGATTAACAAAGAATGTTTAGGATCTCTAAAATCTTTTAATATCTCTGAAGGAGGCACTAACTTTTTATTTTCACCAGGCGCTTGACTAAATCGGACTAAAGCATAATCCTCTGGAACTTCCTTAATTTCTTCTATATCTTCCAGGTCTGCAACAGTAGCATTATATTGCAATTTTGCATCTTCTCTATCTTTAGCTTTTAACAATGCATAATAAGGATCTAATACTTCAAAATATTTCATTAGCTCCGACTCCTTTTTTTAAATATGTTGCACTTACTCATCCAACCAACCCCGGCAGAATCAATACAGCTAAAAGCGCCACAGCCCCGGCGCCAGCGCATGCTGCTGTTAGAGTCTTTTCCCTTTTCGCCATGACCACGTCATTTGTCACAACCAAATCCTTATTTCTTTCAGCCAAAGCGACAACATATTCTGCAGGAACTTTATATTTCTTTGACAAGTAGTCTATTGTCAGCACCTGATTCTTAGATGCAAGAACAGAATGTTTAATTTGAGTTTACAAAGGGATCATTCAGGATCACCTTCCATTTCTGCCAAGTCAACTAGCAATTGACCATTGAAGCAGAGAATATTTTCTGTTGCCTCACCGACAAAATCTTCATTTTCTAGTTCATCATGCACTTTTTTGAAGTACGATCTGTATATTTCCAGTTCTTTTTTAGCCTGCTGCAGATGTGCATTTAATTTATTATTTTCCTTAATCCACAACGTTCCTAGATCGTTTAAAATTGAAGAAGCTGATTTGAGTTTTTCGGCTTTTTCAGCTTTCTCAACAAGATGATCAAAAGACTCTTTCCTGATTTCTACAATGTACGAATCCTCAAATATCGTTGTACGGATGCTGGCTTCATTAATGATTTCCTGTAATTTATCAGACAAGTCTCTTCTCCTCCCTTGAGGAAAGGAGACTACCAGAGTTCGCTTTCCTCGCGTGTGATTTGTTTTAATTTTCCGTTAACCGTTTTGATGACTATATCGCCGTGGTGCCGCGCATCGATGGATTTCACTTTGCCGCCAATACCATCTAAAACGATCACTTGAATCTTTCCTTTTTCTAGTTTTCCTGTAACGGTTTGTGTATTTAGGTCATAATTCAAGTCGTTTGCTATTTCCAACGAGGACTCCCCCTGATATAATGAAATTAAGGGTAGCAGGAGAAATCCTGTTTTTTTTATGCCCTTTTTGCTTTTGGCCAGTCCCAATGAATCTCTTTGGTCGGGGATGATTGCGGCTGGCTTTTTTGCTTAGGGTTTTTCCGTTTGTATTCAGCTAACTGTTCAGGTGTCATGACCCAAGTTTCAACTTTGCCTGGAAACCTAGAATTTTTATTTTCATTCAATATCAATTCACCTTCCTATCAAACTTCTAAATGATTGATGTAGTTTACCTCTAGCTCTTCATCTGACATTCTGTTGAGATATTCTTTACCGAAATTTCCGATAACAGAAAGCCATTCAATCATGAGCTCACGTTCTTCTTGGCTCAAATTCTCACCTCCCAGCTCTGCAAACTAAATCTAGAAATGCTTGTCTTTTTAGGAAGGATGAGCAAGGTTCAAAACGGATAATTGTAACCAGCTGCTGCAGCGTGGCATTCTCAAAAGTAAATCCCTTGGCATTTTCGTTCACGATCACTTGCCTCCTTACCTAGCAACCCTGATTCCCTGGGATCGATTAAACCCTGTTTCGCTGAATGGATGGTAAGAAAGAGAACTTCTTCGATTTCTCTCATGAATGACTCCGAAATATCGACGATTGATTCCCCTTTATCCCACATGCACTGAAACTGCTTAATCTCGTATTCATACCAGAGGAAGTTGCTTTCAAGAAAAACAATATATACAGGACCATCTTTAAGTAACTCTCTGATTCGTTTATTTTTCAGTTCGAAATCATTTTTGCTTATCCAGATTGCCTCACATGGTCCAAGTCCATTCGAACGATGGGGAAGGATTCTTTGCTTCGCGAAATCAACAATCAACAAAAGCAACTCTTCCAATGGCCGTATCAATAGCTCTGACATTTCTCGAATGCTTCTGCCTTCGTACCAATAGGTCAACGTTTTCCGCATCTGTACAAGCGACCATTCGAAATTCGTATCTTCCAGAGCAATTTCCAGTCTGTCTAAAGCTTCAATGGCTGCCATTACACGATCAACTTCCTTAACCGGCCAGTCTCCCGATGTATCACTTGCATCTGCTCAGATAGGTTTTTAACAACCAACCAATTATTAGGATTCAGACCGTTCATTTTAATGATGTCCATTTGGGCACGTGTTGGCTTCTTTCCGTGTTTCATTTGCATACCTCCTAAAATGGGATGTCTTCTTTTCTCCGATCCTTAGCGTTTTTAAAGAGAATGTATTTCGGACGCTTGAGCATTCTGGAAACAAGCTTTTTGTCATACATATTGAAAATTGACTCTTTGTTCAAATTTGTAGTGATGATGGTGCTCTTGTGCTGACGCTTTGTGAGGACAGCGTATATGATTCTTTGTACAAAGTCGGTAGCTTGCTTTTCGCTATCGATAGCGCCTGTTTCAGCCCCTATGTCATCTAATACGAGATAATCGACACTTGCGAGAAGATCTATAAAATATCGCTCGGTATACTTGCTCTTTTTGTCTCCGAACGAATCTTTCATGAGTCGCATCATTTCTTCAACGGAGACAAACAGAGAAGACTTGTCCATTTGTTTATCATCGTTTATTTCTCTCAGAATGGAATAAGCTAAATGACTCTTGCCAGCACCTTGTTTCCCCTGAAAAAAAATGTTAAAGGTTAGATTTTCTTTGTAATGAGCAAAGCACTCTTTGGCACTTTTGAGATTACTAGATGTCTCTTGGCAATCCGTTATGTAATTGTCAAAAGAAGCATTTAGTAATTCCTGATCAGGTACAATGCTTTTTCTTAGCAAAACATGTTCGAGCTTACTAGCTTCAGCTCTGGCTGCTTCTGCTTGATCAATTGAAGCCTGAACTTCTTTCTCTAATTTCTTAGTGCTTTCTTGAGCAGCACAGATAGGACAAAAAGCATCGCCTTTGGCATTGGACATTTTATAAACTGTTTTTGTATGCCAATCACCGTTTTTAAAATATTTATGCTTGTTGCATGTCTCAGAAAGGAAGGTCATCGTAGTCATCGTCTTTAACTGATCCTTGATTGCTTGCAAATTGACTACCTCCTTTTTGATTTAGATAAGATTCAAACTTGGTACCAAATAAAGTCTCAGGCCGAAGGAATTTTACCATATCGGTGTTTCTCCATTCATTGCTTTTTACAAGAATGACCTGTTTAAAGTCTTCAAACTTGAATCCTTCATTCCACCGAGCTTTGATAAGGTCCTTAGTTTTTTGTGTGGTTTCTCTAAAATTTTTTTCAGCAACTTTATTCAAGAAATCGATAATTAGTTTAAAAGGTATATTATCTTTTTCTTTATCTATATCTAATTCTTTTTCTTTATCTATTACGTGACTGTCACGTGACTTCACGTGACTATTATTAGGTATTTGTAAAAATTTTTGTTTATCACGCTGCCGTTGTTTTCTGAGTCGATTTTGCTCCCTGATTTTATCCATACCTTGAATATTTTGGTGTTTTTCCCAATTACAAATAGAAATAAACTGATTTTCATTGATTTCAATCATCCCGAATTGTTCAAATGTCTTTAACGCCAATCTAACAATTGGTATTGGACGATTAAATATTGCAGCTAACATTTCCTCAGTGTAAGGAATATTTTCACTTAAAAAAATGTACCCTGAAGCATTGGTCTTACCAGCTTGTGTCAACAATTTCACCCATATGATTAATAAGGTGTCAGATTCAGGCATCTGCTCGATTAGTTTGATTTTCTCGTCTTCAAACATATGGGTGCTTAATTTAATCCACTTAACTTCGGACATATTAAATCAACAACCTCACAATTTATTTCATACAATGGTGTAGTTATTCTCCTCATCCTAAAGGCCTTGACTAATTTTCCAATATCGTTGATGCTGCCTCCTAGCAAACGAAGCGATGTTATTTCTCCTTTTAGGACCATGACGATCTCTAGATGGATAAAAAATTGGGATAATAGAAGAGCTTTATCTTTAGTTAATGGATTCACCCTATCACCTTTTTCTAAAATATTTTATTGAAATGCATATCCAAAAAATCTGCCATTCTACTTGCTTGAAAACTCCAGGACTGACCCTTGGATTTCGGATAAAAAACAAATCCGCCATTTTCACTATCAAGTACTTTTCGAAATTGAGTAGGATAAAGAATATTCTCTTTAATCCATTCCGATTTGCGACGGATGCGCTGTTCTAAGTCCTTCATGTTCCAATAAACACCCGCAAGTTCTTGTTTTTTCAATTCTTTCAACTCTACTTTAGAAATAAGTACAGAATCCTCCGGAATCGGAATAGTTAGGTTTACGTTTAAGTGTTGCATAGTACCACCCCCTTTTTATTTAGTTTCTAAATAGAAACTTTTTGATTAAAAAAATATTTGTCTGCGCTGATATTTAAGTATTCACAAATTTTATTGACTTCATGAACCTTAAAATCTTTACCCTGCTGACCGTTTAGGATTAGATTAACTCTGGTCCTATTCATGCCTAATAGATCAGCTATCTCTTGTTGTCTAATGCCTCTTTCAACCAAAAAACCCTTAAATTTGTTGTAACCTGCCATACCCTCACCATCTTTCTTGTTTCCATGTCGAAACTTGATGTAACTTCATACTAAAATAAACCAGTTTCTTTGTCAACAACTTTTGTGTCGAATTATACAACAAATGTTGCTATATAGAAACACATCCTATATAATAAAGAAAATATAATAAAAGGTAGGGGCATGGAAAATTATGAGTAATTTCAGTTATAATTTGAGGAAATTAAGAAAGTCAAAAAATTTAACTATGGATCAATTAGTTAAAGAAGTAAATGAAAAGTACAACACGAAATTTAGTAAAGGAATGATTTCCAAATGGGAAAACGGAAAAGATGCTACTGTATCATCAGCTAGTACGTTAGCTAATTATTTTGGTGTAGACCTGGATGAAATCTTAGGTTTAAACGTTGATAAAAACGAAGTTCACCCCCCTAGTGATTTAATCCCAATTGTCGGAACGATTGCTGCTGGTACTCCAATTTTTGCCGAACAAAATATATTGGGCTATGCGCCCGGCCCACCAATGATGAAAGTTAAAGATAAAGATACATTTTACTTAAAAATTAAAGGTGAAAGTATGAATCGAGAATTTGATAATGGAAGTTTTGTTTTAATTGAACGTGATGCACAAGTTGAAAATGGAGAAATTGCAGCTGTATTGGTAAATGGTGATGAAGCAACAGTTAAGAAAGTAAACTTAAAAGACAATTTATTAACTCTAATACCTTTGAGTACTGATGATACATTTTATCCTCAAGTAATCGACTTAGAAAAAAATGAAGTCACTGTCATAGGGAAAGTGATTGGTGCATTTAAACAATATTAAAGGTGGGCAAGAAAATGGCTAGCTATCAAAAGCGAGGAAAAACGTGGCAGTATACTATCAGTCGTATGGTAAACGGAAAATCTGAGCCTATCCGAAAAAGTGGTTTTCGTACAAAAGGAGAGGCTAAAGCTGCAGCTACTGAAATAGAAGCCCAAATAAGAAAAGGTACCATACCAAGTTTAACCCCTGTACCGCTTGTTGATTATTTCGATAAATGGGTAAATCTGTATAAGAAGAAAGTAAGCAATACCACATTAAAGCATTACCATTATACATCTAATCAGCTTAAAAGTTACTTTGGTGCAAAGCATATCCAGGATATTAAAAGACACGACTATCAGCTCTTTTTAAATGAATTTGGCTCAACCAGAGCAAAAGAGACAGTGGAAAAACTAAACACTCACATCCGGGCCTGTGTACAAGACGCAATTGAAGAAGGTATTGTACCAGTAGATTTTACGAGAAAAGCGGAATTAACGTGGACAACTCCAGCAAAAAAAACCTCGGAAAAACATTTAAATTTTATGGACAGCCAATTACTACTCAGAGAATTACACAAAAGACTTGATAAAGGATTAGGCTATTATTTACTTTTACTGGCTCTAACATCAGGCATGAGATTTGCAGAATTGGTTGGGCTAACAAGAAAAGATTTCGATTTCATAAATAATAAAATTACAATTAATAAGACGTGGGGTTATATGGAGCGATCGCAAGAAGGATTTGGTCCGACAAAAAATGAAGCGTCGAATCGAGTGATCAAAATGGACAAGCCAACAATGAACGCATTTAAAGGACTATTTCAGCTTTTAACACCAAACATGTATGGCCTTGTATTTTATAGTCCTAGCTCAAAGTACAAAGTAATTAGTAATACGAATGCTAATAAATTGTTAAGAAAACTTTTGCTTGAGTTAGAGATAGAGTCAATCACCGTACACGGATTAAGGCACACTCATGCTAGCGTACTGCTATATAAAAAAATATCGGTATACTATGTAAGTGAACGTTTAGGACATAAAGATATAGAAACAACACACAGAGATTATTCTCATGTTATCAAAGAGCTTAGAGAAGAAGACGAGGAAGGAACAATCAAGACATTTGAAACAATGGTTGTGTAAAAAATGTGTAAAACGAAAATAATTTATATCGTTTTCTATCGACTCCTCTAAAAAACAAAAAACCCACAAAACATTGATATTACAACGTTTGTGAGCTTCTAAGAATTTCTTATATTCTCCAAAAAACTTCTAAAGATACCGGTGGTCGGGGTCGAACCGACACTCCAAAAGGAACACGATTTTGAGTCGTGCGCGTCTGCCAATTCCGCCACACCGGCAAGATGTGAACTAAATAATGTTGGTGCCGAGGGCCGGACTCGAACCGGCACGGTAGTCACCTACCGCAGGATTTTAAGTCCTGTGTGTCTGCCAATTCCACCACCCCGGCATAAAGGCGACACCCGGATTCGAACCGGGGATAAAGGTTTTGCAGACCTCTGCCTTACCACTTGGCTATGCCGCCACACTAAATTAGCAAGTTGGAGCGGAAGACGGGATTCGAACCCGCGACCCCCACCTTGGCAAGGTGATGTTCTACCACTGAACTACTTCCGCAAAGACTTTATATATATTATATGCAAAATAATAAAAAAAAGAAACTGGGCTAGCTGGATTCGAACCAACGAATGACGGAGTCAAAGTCCGTTGCCTTACCGCTTGGCTATAGCCCAATAAATAAATGGGGCGATTGATGGGAATCGAACCCACGAATGCCAGAGCCACAATCTGGTGCGTTAACCACTTCGCCACAACCGCCATGGTAAGAATATGAAAAATAATATGGCAGGGGCAGTAGGAATCGAACCCACACCGGAGGTTTTGGAGACCTCTGTTCTACCGTTAAACTATGCCCCTTTAATAAAAATGGTGGAGGGGGACGGATTCGAACCGCCGAACCCTGAGGGAGCGGATTTACAGTCCGCCGCGTTTAGCCACTTCGCTACCCCTCCGAAAAGCAGTGCCGGCAAGAGGACTTGAACCCCCAACCTACTGATTACAAGTCAGTTGCTCTACCAATTGAGCTACACCGGCAAAATAAATGATAGGAACTTGCTTTACACAAGTGGTGGCTCGGGACGGAATCGAACCGCCGACACACGGATTTTCAGTCCGTTGCTCTACCAACTGAGCTACCGAGCCGTATTTTATTGTCTTATATGAATGGCGGTCCGGACGGGACTCGAACCCGCGACCTCCTGCGTGACAGGCAGGCATTCTAACCAACTGAACTACCGGACCATATTTGGTTGCGGGGGCAGGATTTGAACCTGCGACCTTCGGGTTATGAGCCCGACGAGCTACCGAACTGCTCCACCCCGCGATGATAAAAATTCCACTTGCTTTATTCAGCCTCTCAATCGGTGTGATAATTACTCCGTAATGAAAAGCTATAACATTGTATTAAGAACCAATGATGGAGGATGACGGGCTCGAACCGCCGACCCTCTGCTTGTAAGGCAGATGCTCTCCCAGCTGAGCTAATCCTCCGAAAAACTGAGACTAAATGGTGACCCGTACGGGATTCGAACCCGTGTTACCGCCGTGAAAGGGCGGTGTCTTAACCGCTTGACCAACGGGCCCCTTATATAAAGTATGTATGTATAAAGATCCAATATGGCGGAGAGCAAGGGATTCGAACCCTTGAGACGGGAAAACCGCCTACACGATTTCCAATCGTGCTCCTTCGGCCACTCGGACAGCTCTCCAAAAATGGCTCCGCAGGTAGGATTCGAACCTACGACCGATCGGTTAACAGCCGATAGCTCTACCACTGAGCTACTGCGGAATATGTCTGCCTGGCAACGTCCTACTCTCACAGGGGGAACCCCCCAACTACCATCGGCGCTGAAGAGCTTAACTTCCGTGTTCGGCATGGGAACGGGTGTGACCTCTTCGCCATCATTACCAGACAAAATAGGGACAAAATCAATTATACTATGTATTATATAAATTTCAATAGAGAAAATAAATATTCTCTCAAAACTGGATAACGTTTTAAGCAAATGACATTCATATTTGGTTAAGTCCTCGATCGATTAGTATCTGTCAGCTCCATGTGTCACCACACGTCCACCTCAGACCTATCTACCTGATCATCTTTCAGGGATCTTACTTCCATAGGGAATGGGAAATCTCATCTTGAGGGGGGCTTCATGCTTAGATGCTTTCAGCACTTATCCCGTCCGCACATAGCTACCCAGCGATGCCCTTGGCAGAACAACTGGTACACCAGCGGTGCGTCCATCCCGGTCCTCTCGTACTAAGGACAGCTCCTCTCAAATTTCCTGCGCCCACGACGGATAGGGACCGAACTGTCTCACGACGTTCTGAACCCAGCTCGCGTACCGCTTTAATGGGCGAACAGCCCAACCCTTGGGACCGACTACAGCCCCAGGATGCGATGAGCCGACATCGAGGTGCCAAACCTCCCCGTCGATGTGGACTCTTGGGGGAGATAAGCCTGTTATCCCCGGGGTAGCTTTTATCCGTTGAGCGATGGCCCTTCCATGCGGAACCACCGGATCACTAAGCCCGACTTTCGTCCCTGCTCGACTTGTAGGTCTCGCAGTCAAGCTCCCTTGTGCCTTTACACTCTGCGAATGATTTCCAACCATTCTGAGGGAACCTTTGGGCGCCTCCGTTACATTTTAGGAGGCGACCGCCCCAGTCAAACTGCCCACCTGACACTGTCTCCCCGCCCGATAAGGGCGGCGGGTTAGAAGGTCAATACAGCCAGGGTAGTATCCCACCGATGCCTCCACCGAAGCTGGCGCTCCGGTTTCAAAGGCTCCTACCTATCCTGTACAAGCTGTACCAACATTCAATATCAGGCTGCAGTAAAGCTCCACGGGGTCTTTCCGTCCTGTCGCGGGTAACCTGCATCTTCACAGGTACTATAATTTCACCGAGTCTCTCGTTGAGACAGTGCCCAGATCGTTGCGCCTTTCGTGCGGGTCGGAACTTACCCGACAAGGAATTTCGCTACCTTAGGACCGTTATAGTTACGGCCGCCGTTTACTGGGGCTTCAGTTCGCACCTTCGCTTACGCTAAGCGCTCCCCTTAACCTTCCAGCACCGGGCAGGCGTCAGCCCCTATACTTCGCCTTGCGGCTTCGCAGAGACCTGTGTTTTTGCTAAACAGTCGCCTGGGCCTATTCACTGCGGCTTCTCGGGGCTATTCACCCTAAGAAGCACCCCTTCTCCCGAAGTTACGGGGTCATTTTGCCGAGTTCCTTAACGAGAGTTCTCTCGATCACCTTAGGATTCTCTCCTCGCCTACCTGTGTCGGTTTGCGGTACGGGCACCATTTTCCTCGCTAGAGGCTTTTCTTGGCAGTGTGGAATCAGGAACTTCGCTACTAAAATTTCACTCGCCATCACAGCTCAGCCTAATAAGGAAACGGATTTACCTATCTCCTTAGCCTAACTGCTTGGACGCGGATATCCAACACCGCGCTTACCCTATCCTCCTGCGTCCCCCCATTGCTCAAACGGAAAGGAGGTGGTACAGGAATATCAACCTGTTGTCCATCGCCTACGCCTTTCGGCCTCGGCTTAGGTCCCGACTAACCCTGAGCGGACGAGCCTTCCTCAGGAAACCTTAGGCATTCGGTGGAGGGGATTCTCACCCCTCTTTCGCTACTCATACCGGCATTCTCACTTCTAAGCGCTCCACCAGTCCTTCCGGTCTGGCTTCACAGCCCTTAGAACGCTCTCCTACCACTGTTCGAAGAACAGTCCGCAGCTTCGGTGATACGTTTAGCCCCGGTACATTTTCGGCGCAGAGTCACTCGACCAGTGAGCTATTACGCACTCTTTAAATGGTGGCTGCTTCTAAGCCAACATCCTGGTTGTCTGAGCAACTCCACATCCTTTTCCACTTAACGTATACTTTGGGACCTTAGCTGGCGGTCTGGGCTGTTTCCCTTTCGACTACGGATCTTATCACTCGCAGTCTGACTCCCAAGGATAAGTATTTGGCATTCGGAGTTTGACTGAATTCGGTAACCCGGTAGGGGCCCCTCGTCCAATCAGTGCTCTACCTCCAATACTCTTACCTTGAGGCTAGCCCTAAAGCTATTTCGGAGAGAACCAGCTATCTCCAGGTTCGATTGGCATTTCACCCCTACCCACACCTCATCCCCGCACTTTTCAACGTGCGTGGGTTCGGGCCTCCATTCAGTGTTACCTGAACTTCACCCTGGACATGGGTAGATCACCTGGTTTCGGGTCTACGACCACGTACTCATGCGCCCTATTCAGACTCGCTTTCGCTGCGGCTCCGTCTCTTCAACTTAACCTTGCACGGGATCGTAACTCGCCGGTTCATTCTACAAAAGGCACGCCATCACCCGTTAACGGGCTCTGACTACTTGTAGGCACACGGTTTCAGGATCTCTTTCACTCCCCTTCCGGGGTGCTTTTCACCTTTCCCTCACGGTACTGGTTCACTATCGGTCACTAGGGAGTATTTAGCCTTGGGAGATGGTCCTCCCGGATTCCGACGGGATTCCTCGTGTCCCGCCGTACTCAGGATCCACTTGGGAGGGAACGGACTTTCAACTACAGGGTTGTTACCTTCTTTGACGGGCCTTTCCAGACCTCTTCATCTACCCCGTTCCTTTGTAACTCCGTATCAAGTGTCCTACAACCCCAAGAGGCAAGCCTCTTGGTTTGGGCTAATCCCGTTTCGCTCGCCGCTACTTAGGGAATCGCGTTTGCTTTCTCTTCCTCCGGGTACTTAGATGTTTCAGTTCCCCGGGTCTGCCTTCTTATCTCTATGAATTCAAGATAAGATTCTGTTCCATTACGAACAGAGGGTTTCCCCATTCGGAAATCTCCGGATCAAAGCTTGCTTACAGCTCCCCGAAGCATATCGGTGTTCGTTCCGTCCTTCATCGGCTCCTAGTGCCAAGGCATCCACCGTGCGCCCTTTCTAACTTAACCGTTAGATCGAACTTACTACAAAAAAATCAATGTGAATGTCTTACTCTTTCGTTATCCAGTTTTCAAAGAACATCATCTTCATTTGAAGGAATGATCCTTCAAAACTAAACAAGATCGTACGTACCTGTCCCGAGGAAGCTCTCGGGAGAGCTCCCTCGTTTCCGTTCATTATCCTTAGAAAGGAGGTGATCCAGCCGCACCTTCCGATACGGCTACCTTGTTACGACTTCACCCCAATCATCTGCCCCACCTTCGGCGGCTGGCTCCAAATGGTTACCTCACCGACTTCGGGTGTTGCAAACTCTCGTGGTGTGACGGGCGGTGTGTACAAGGCCCGGGAACGTATTCACCGCGGCATGCTGATCCGCGATTACTAGCGATTCCAGCTTCATGCAGGCGAGTTGCAGCCTGCAATCCGAACTGAGAACAGATTTGTGGGATTGGCTAAACCTTGCGGTCTCGCAGCCCTTTGTTCTGCCCATTGTAGCACGTGTGTAGCCCAGGTCATAAGGGGCATGATGATTTGACGTCATCCCCACCTTCCTCCGGTTTGTCACCGGCAGTCACCTTAGAGTGCCCAACTGAATGCTGGCAACTAAGATCAAGGGTTGCGCTCGTTGCGGGACTTAACCCAACATCTCACGACACGAGCTGACGACAACCATGCACCACCTGTCACTCTGTCCCCGAAGGGAAAGCCCTATCTCTAGGGTGGTCAGAGGATGTCAAGACCTGGTAAGGTTCTTCGCGTTGCTTCGAATTAAACCACATGCTCCACCGCTTGTGCGGGCCCCCGTCAATTCCTTTGAGTTTCAGTCTTGCGACCGTACTCCCCAGGCGGAGTGCTTAATGCGTTTGCTGCAGCACTAAAGGGCGGAAACCCTCTAACACTTAGCACTCATCGTTTACGGCGTGGACTACCAGGGTATCTAATCCTGTTCGCTCCCCACGCTTTCGCGCCTCAGCGTCAGTTACAGACCAGAGAGTCGCCTTCGCCACTGGTGTTCCTCCACATCTCTACGCATTTCACCGCTACACGTGGAATTCCACTCTCCTCTTCTGCACTCAAGTTCCCCAGTTTCCAATGACCCTCCCCGGTTGAGCCGGGGGCTTTCACATCAGACTTAAAGAACCGCCTGCGCGCGCTTTACGCCCAATAATTCCGGACAACGCTTGCCACCTACGTATTACCGCGGCTGCTGGCACGTAGTTAGCCGTGGCTTTCTGGTCAGGTACCGTCAAGGTACCGGCTTATTCAACCGGCACGTGTTCTTCCCTGACAACAGAGCTTTACGATCCGAAAACCTTCATCACTCACGCGGCGTTGCTCCGTCAGACTTTCGTCCATTGCGGAAGATTCCCTACTGCTGCCTCCCGTAGGAGTCTGGGCCGTGTCTCAGTCCCAGTGTGGCCGATCACCCTCTCAGGTCGGCTACGCATCGTTGCCTTGGTGAGCCGTTACCTCACCAACTAGCTAATGCGCCGCGGGTCCATCTGTAAGTGGTAGCACAAGTGCCACCTTTGATCACAAAACCATGCGGTTTCGTGACGCATCCGGTATTAGCCCCGGTTTCCCGGAGTTATCCCGATCTTACAGGCAGGTTACCCACGTGTTACTCACCCGTCCGCCGCTAACCTTTCGGAGGCAAGCCTCCAAAGGTCCGCTCGACTTGCATGTATTAGGCACGCCGCCAGCGTTCGTCCTGAGCCAGGATCAAACTCTCCAATAAAAGTTTGACTGACTACGCATAGTCGCCTATGCGATTTTTTAAAACAAAATCTAGAATTAACAGGTACGTTTGTCTTGTTTAGTTTTCAAAGATCATTATTCGTTCGCTTCAGAAGCGACTTTATTAATGTAACATTTCAAAAGATCTTAGTCAATACTTTTTTCAATGTTTTTTTGCCGCCTCAACTTAAGCAATCAACTTTGTTTTTCAGCGACGCATATTAATATACCATCGCATTTAAAAAGAGTCAACACCTTTTTTTACAGAATATCCTCTATGATATATATGCTGTCCCTTTGTTTCTATTCTTTTTACTTCTACGAAGCCTTTAGAGACAAGAAATTCAATCAACACACCCAAATCTGTTATGAATAATTTTAATTCCGGATGCTCCAAAAGCTCTCCAAAAAGCCATACCGGCTTTTCTTCCATGATCGTTAGAATATAGGAAGAGCCGACCTCCGCTTTACTGTGAATCAGAAAATCACTTGCTAAAAATAATAATTCAAGTCTTTTTTCGAGGCTTTCATTGCTTTCAATTAATTCTAGATAGAGCTTATACACTTGCGGCTCCATGTGGCGAACTTGATTCCAAACTGTTACCTCAGGATGAAACCCCTTATCAATGACTTCAATTCTTGCCAAATGGTGCAGCGCATGGACAATCGAATTATAGGCGTCCAAAAATTGTTTCGATTCAAAGAAAGCTTTTCCTTCTATATATCTTCTTATCAGTTTTCCATACTCCAACCCAATTTTCATTTTGCGGTCAGAAAAAGGAAATGTATAGAGCCAATCCACTAAATTCGCAACGTATTCGTTTCGGTCAAAAAGAACTTTGCCATTCATGATCCAATCAATAGTCCTTCTATTTGTGCCTAACAAAATCCATTCCTGAATTTGAGATTCTGACACTACATGTAATGAAGCTGTTTTCCCTTCAAATTCATAATGCTTAACAAATATCGGCGCTTCGGACTTTTTTGAAATGACCAGCAATGCCACATCAAAGTTGTCTGTAGCAGGTGAAGTCTGATTTTTTCTTTCAATTAAAATAACTGCTAACGTGTCCGAATGACTAGCTCTTTCTTGATAAATAGGACGGAGTATATTTTCCATAATCAATTCCTCCAATATATGTATGGTGTTCAGGGGCTCTTTGTGTATTTCTACAACTAAAAACAAACTCCTTTATTTTCGCAAATACTTCAGCAATTCCGCAAGACTTTTTTTGTAATCTTTTGTATTTTGGATATGTTATATTTAAATCAGGGGGATGAGAGATGGCAAAGTATACGAGTAAAATTAATAAAATTCGTACGTTTGCTTTAAGCTTAATATTCGTGGGTTTTATCATTATGTACGTGGGACTCTTTTTCATGAATAACATTTGGCTCGTCACCATTCTTATGATGCTCGGGCTGTTATCCATTTGTTTGAGCACGGCCGTTTACTTTTGGATCGGCATGCTTTCAACAAGGGCTGTCAAAGTTATATGCCCGTCCTGCAATAAGGAAACGAAAATTCTCGGCCGGGTGGATATGTGCATGCATTGCAGAGAGCCGCTCACATTGGATAAGAACCTGGAAGGAAAAGAGTTTGATGAAAATTATAACCGAAAAATGAAATAAGCAGCCTTGTTTTGGCTGCGCTTTCTTTTCGACAGCAAAAAAGCTGGCTCGCAGATAGTTAGCGACCAGCTTTTTAATGGGTTTCTTTTTTCTCGCACTCTTGACATACTCCGTATATCTCAAGACGGTGATGGGTTACTTTAAAGCCTGTCACGTGGGATGCGAGCTGCTCTACCTCATCAAGGCCGGGGTAATGAAAATCAACGATTTTACCGCAATTTTCACAGATCGCATGGTAATGATTCGATGTGACAAAGTCAAACCGGCTAGAAGAATCGCCATAAGTTAACTCCTTAACTAAACCCGTTTCACGAAATACCCTTAAATTATTGTAAACGGTTGCCACGCTCATATTTGGAAATTTGCCTTCTAAGGCTTTATATATATCATCAGCAGTAGGGTGAGACATTGAATTTATGAGAAATTCCAAAATCGCATGACGTTGAGGAGTAATACGAACTCCAGTATCCTTCAACGTATCCAAGGCTTCTTTCAAATGATGTTCAGCCATTCCGTCATGCACCTCTTTTCTAAAAGAAATTCTTACATTATAACGTTTATAATTAGTGTAACTCCTAGGAATAATTATTGTCAATTATTTTTATTGCGAACCTTATGGTAAAAAAGAAACTAACTGGAAAAGTTAGCTTCCTTCACACTTGAACGGTTTCTCTTAATTCCTGGAGCGCTTCAGCTACATGATCTTTTACCTTTACTTTTCGCCATTCCTTAATTAGCTTTCCTTCCTTATCAAGCAGGAATGTAGATCGCTCGATGCCCATGTATTCTTTGCCGAAGTTTTTTTTCAGCTTCCAAACCCCAAAGGCCTCGGCCAGCTTATGCTCATCATCAACAAGCAGTGTAAAAGGCAAATCGTGCTTTTCTATAAATTTTTGATGCTTTCCCTGATCATCTGGACTTACCCCGACGATAACTGCATCAAGCTCTGAAAAGCTCTCAACCCTGTCACGAAAATCACAAGCTTGAGTCGTACACCCAGGGGTCATATCTTTCGGATAAAAGTAAAGCACAACATATTTCCCTTTTAAATCTGAAATCTTTACGTTTTCTCCTTTTTCATTTACCAGCTCGATGTCAGGCACATTTTCACCTATTTGAATACTCATGTCATCTTTGCCTCCCTTTTATATTAGCGTACCCAAAATCGTCTGATCTGACAACTGTAGACACTTTTACTGAACAGCATGTTAAAATAGAGGCTAGATTTAAACAGGAGGTCCTATTCAATGAATCATACGCAATCCGAATTGCTTCACGAAGAAGCGCTTAAACACATCGTAGGAGGAGTAAACAGCCCGTCGAGATCCTTTAAAGCGGTCGGAGGCGGAGCACCTGTCACAATGGAAAAAGCGAATGGAGCTTATTTTTGGGACGCGGACGGCAATAAGTACATAGATTACCTTGCAGCTTACGGACCGATTATTACAGGACATGCACATCCTCATGTTACAGAAGCAATTCAAAAAGCAGCGGCAAACGGGGTTCTTTACGGAGCACCGACAAAGCATGAGATTAAGTTTGCAAAGATGCTGAAAGAAGCCATTCCTTCAATGGATAAAGTACGTTTTGTAAATTCCGGTACGGAGGCTGTTATGACCACCATCCGAGTAGCAAGAGCTTATACAGGACGAGACAAAATAATCAAATTTGCCGGGTGCTATCACGGGCACTCTGACCTTGTGCTCGTCGCTGCAGGTTCAGGTCCGGCAACATTAGGTTCTCCAGATTCGGCGGGTGTGACAAAAAATATCGCTAAGGAAGTCATTACCGTCCCTTTCAATGATATAGAAAGCTACAAAGCGGCGCTTGATAAATGGGGCGATGAAGTTGCTGCAGTGCTTGTCGAGCCGATTGTCGGGAATTTTGGAATCGTCGAGCCTAAAGAAGGCTTTCTGGAAGCAGTCAATGAACTCACTCATAAAGCCGGTGCACTCGTTATTTACGATGAGGTCATTACAGCCTTCAGGTTTATGTACGGCGGTGCTCAGGATTTATTGGGAGTCAAACCGGATTTAACTGCGCTTGGAAAAATTATCGGCGGCGGACTGCCAATCGGAGCTTATGGCGGCAGCAAGGAAATTATGGAGAAGGTTGCTCCTCTTGGCCCTGCCTATCAAGCAGGAACAATGGCTGGAAATCCGGCTTCTATTCTTTCCGGAATCGCGTGCTTGGAAGTATTAAAGGAAGAAGGCGTTTATGAAAATCTTGATCGTCTCGGCGCTAAGCTTGAAAGCGGAATATTAGAACATGCGCGTAATACTGGAACAGAAATCACGATAAACCGGCTAAAAGGTGCTTTAACTGTTTACTTTACAAACGAGAAGGTTGAAAATTACGAGCATGCAGAAAACACTGATGGTGAGAAATTCGGAAGGTTTTTCAAACTCATGATTGAGCAAGGCATTAACCTTGCGCCTTCGAAATACGAGGCTTGGTTCCTTACGATCGCACATACAGAAGAAGACATTGATCATACACTCGCTGCTGTGAAAAATGCCTTTAAGGAGCTTTAAGGGAAAAAATTTGGTTTCGTTGATCAAGCGGGGAGCCGATCCCCGCTATTTTTTTAATATCTTGTATATTTTCTCCTTGCACACTATATATTACATTATTGTTTAGTACCGCTTTGCTAAGGGAAAATTAAGATTTCAAAGAAATATCTTAGAGAAAGGACGGTAACGAGTTAATGAAGCTTGGTGCCCGTATTTTTAAAACAGGAATTGCTATTACGCTCGCACTCTGGATAGCACAATTAATCGGAATACCCAATCCACTGTTGGCGGGAATAGTGGCCATTTTTGCAATTCAGCCTACAATTTATCGTTCTTTTTTAACGATCATTGACCAGCTGCAAGGAAATGTAATCGGGGCAGTTCTGGCCACAACTTTTGGGTTGCTATTTGGGCCAAGTCCACTCGTTATTGGTTTCACAGCTCTTATCGTCATTACTTTGAATTTAAAATTGAAGATTGAGCACACCATTCCAATTACTCTTGTGACAGTTATTGCGATTTTGGAAAGTCCCGGAGATAATTTTTTGTATTATGCCGCTCTTAGAACGAGTGCTGTAGCAATTGGAGTTTTATCATCATTTGTTGTAAATTTTTTATTCTTCCCTCCGAAATACGAAACGAAGCTTATTCGAACAACAGTTGAAACAACAGAGGAGATTATTAAGTGGACGAGACATATAACAAACCATTCAACGATGCATTCTGTACTAAAGGAAGACATTGAAAAGCTGAAAGAACAAATGGTGGATCTGGAGCAGCTCTTTATGCGATACAAAGAAGAAAGAAGCTATTCCAAACGGGCAGCTTTTGTTAAGTCAAGGAAGCTGGTTTTGTTCAGACACTCCATTTCTACCTCGAATCGGGCATTGGATCTGTTACAAAAAGTACACCGGCTCGAGAATGAAATCCATGATTTGCCAGAGGAAATGAATAGAACGTTTGTTAAAGAGATTGAGGATCTCCTTCTCATTCACGAGCGGATTCTCCTCTCACTCACAGGAAAAATAAAATCTACGAAACCGAGAGAAATTATTGAAAGAAGCATCCTGCTGAAAAAAGATAATATCGTTACCTTTTTAAATCATCGCAAAAACCACGGTGATGACACAATAAATGAAAGCCTAATGCTAGTGATTGCAAGTGTTGTCGACTATCGTGAGCATCTCGAACATATGGAAATACTGCTTTCGAGTTATCAAAATTACCATACAAAGAACAGCGAGCTTAAAGTATGAGAAAAAGGAGCGGAAGGTTAACCTATCGCTCCTTTTCTTTATCGTGTATCCTTCATCTTCGGATCAAGTGTGTCTCTTAATCCGTCTCCCATCAAATTAAAACCTAATACCGTAAGCATAATGGCTATCCCCGGGAAAATGAGCGTCCAAGGGGCTTGAACAAGGAAAGATCTAGCGTCTGCAAGCATCTTTCCCCATTCAGGGGCAGGGGCTTTTGCGCCAAGTCCGAGAAAGCCAAGTGCAGCTGCTTCGATGATAGCTGTTCCGATGGCTAGCGTCGCTTGAACGATAATTGGCGACAGGCTGTTCGGAAATATATGAAGCAATAAAATACGGGAATGCTTCATACCCACTGATCTTGCTGCAAGTACATACTCTTCTTCTTTCACACTAAGCACTTTTGATCGAACGAGCCGGCCAAACGTAGGAATATTTATGATCGCGATGGCGAGCAGAGCATTTTCCAAAGAAGGCCTCAAGATTGCAACAACTGCGATCGCAAGCAAAATGCTTGGAAATGCAAGCATAATATCAAATATCCTCGAAATGATTATATCAATCCATTTGCCGAAATAGCCGGCAATGACGCCAAGCAAAGTACCTACTATCATTGAACCCAATACGGATAAGAATCCAACCCATAGCGAGATTCTTGCCCCATAAACGACTCGTGAAAAAATGTCTCTCCCAAAATCATCCGTTCCAAACCAATGCTCTCCAGAAGGCGGCTGCAAACGATTGGCCATTATCTGCTCATTAAGTCCATAAGGTGCAATAAAAGGAGCAAAAATCGCGAGCAGGACAAAAAATGCCACAAGAATCGTACCGGCTAAAGCTAATTTGTTAGAAAAAAATTGTTTCATATGCCCAATGATCAGACGTTCATCTTTTTCAATCGAAACAGGGATCTTCTGATTCTCAACAGTAGGCTGCATAATTACCCCCTAATATGTAATTCGTTTGTCAATCAAAGCATATAAAAGATCGACAATGAAGTTAATCAAGACAAAAATCGTCGCTATGACCAAAATACCGGATTGAATGACAGGGTAATCGCGGGCACCGATCGCCTCATAAATGTATCTGCCAATTCCCGGCCAGCCAAATATCGTCTCTGTCAATATCGCGCCTCCAAGTAATAACCCTGTTTGCAACCCAATGATGGTCAATATGGGTATAACTGCGTTTTTCAACCCATGCTTGTAAATCACTACGACCATTTTTACTCCCTTGGCTCGCGCTGTTCTCATATAGTCGGATTGAATAACTTCAATCATGCTTGCCCTTGTGATTCTGGCGATAATCGCAGTAGGTATCGTGGCCAACGCTGCACTTGGAAGCACTAAGTGCCTGAGTACTTCAACAAATTGATCAAATCTTCCTTGAACCAGTGTATCGATCAAATACAGGCCGGTAATCGATTGGACTGGATCCCTGACATTCTCTCTCCCGGTAATCGGAAACCAATCAAGCTGCAAGGAAAAGTACCATTGCATCATTAGTCCCAGCCAGAAAATCGGTATGGAAACGCCAATTAATGCGATAACCATTGATGTGTAATCAAAAAATGAATTTCGAAACCAGGCACTGATAATGCCGGCATTTACTCCTATAATAACGGCTAAAATCATTGCTGCAGCAGTTAACTCAATGGTAGCAAGCAAATAAGGCATCATTTCCTCTGATATGCTTGCTTTTGTTTTTATACTGGTGCCAAGATCACCTCTTAAAAGATCCATAATATAATTTCCGTATTGTACATACCATGGATTATTTAACCCTAACTGAATGCTCAGTTCTTCAATAGCTTCCTTAGTTGCCCTCTGGCCTAATATGACCTGGGCCGGATTTCCCGGAATCAGCCGGGTGATCGAAAATACAACAAGCGTCATTCCGAATAATACGGGCAGGAGCAGACCTATTCGTTTTAAACTGTATGAAAGCAAATCTATCACCGCGCTTTTTAAGTTTTAAGCATGAGAAAAACGAAAAAAGGGAGAAGCTTTCCTCCCTTCTCATGTATTTATTCTTTAAATTGTACTTTTGTCAATGGTTCGGATCCTGTTGGATGCGGCATATATCCTTCAACGTTGGACCTTGCCACCAGGATTGGCGTTGAATGAACAAGAGGCGCCCAAGGAGATTCATCATGGATAATTTCCTGGGCTTGCATATACAATTCATTACGTTTCTGTTGATCAGGGTCAGATTGTGCTTTAATTAAAATATCATGCAGTTTATCATTGCTGTAATAGGAATAGTTATTGCCGCCTATGCTGTCTTTATCTAAAAGAGTGTAAATGAAGTTGTCCGGATCTCCATTATCACCGGTCCAGCCAAGAAGATAGGCTTCGCCTTCCCCTTTAGTAAGCTTATCAAGATAAGTAGCCCATTCGTATGTGACAATCTCAGCTTTCACACCAATTTTCTCAAAATCAGCTTGTATTTTTTCAGCAATTTTCATTCCGTCAGGCATATAAGGTCTTGGTACAGGCATCGCCCACAAATCCATCTCAAAGCCGTCAGGATATCCTGCTTCTGCTAGCAATTGCTTTGCTTTTTCAGGATCGTAAGGGTATTCCTCAATATCGTTGTTGTACCCTTCCAAGGACGGAGGAAGCGGGTTTTTTGCCGGTTCAGCAAGGCCTCCATAGAAAGAATCGATGATTTCCTGTTTGTTCACCGCATAATTCAACGCCTGGCGTACAAGCTTGTTATTAAACGGTTCTTTGTTAACAGTAAATCCAAGATAACCTATGTTCATTGACGGACGTTCAAGCTTCTTAAGGTCCGGATTTGACTCGATGGTTTTTAGGTCTGAAGGATTGACGCCGTCCATAATGTCAATTTCTCCCCCTTGCAATGCATTTAAGCGGGCAGAGTTTTCAGGAATTGACCTGAAAATAATTTCATCTAACTTTGCGCCTTCTCCCCAGTAGTCTTCATTTTTTTCAATTGTAATCCTGTCATTTGGCTTCCAATCCACAAATTTAAACGGACCGGTGCCGACTGGTTGCTCGCGGAACTTATCACCGGATTTCTCGATTGCAGCAGGGCTGGCAATTCCAAACGGAGACATAGCCAGGTTTTTCAAGAAAGGAGCCTGAGGCCGTTTTAAAATAAATTGAATTTTGTAGTCATCGAGTACTTTAATTTCTTTAATGACGTGTCCTTCGTCTTTTTTATAGCCGCCGAACATCGTATAATAAGGAAACTTCTCTTCATCCCCGTTCATCCAGCGGTCAAAGTTAAACTTTACTGCTTCTGCGTTGAAATCTGTTCCATCATGGAATTTTATGCCTTCCTCCAAATCAAACGTATACGTTAATCCGTCATCTGACACTTCCCATTTTTTTGCTAGGCCAGGCTGGATCGTAGTGTCTTGTTCACCATATTCTAATAGTGTTTCAAAAATATTTTGAGTAACTTTAAATGCTTCGCCTTCAGTCGTTGTAATCGGGTCAAGAGAAGTTGAATCTCCGCCCCTTCCGTAAATTAATGTTTTCTTTTCATTATTCTGGCCGCTGCTCTCGTTACCGCCAGTGCCGCTTGAGCAGCCGAGCAAAGCAATGCTAAGTATGAATACGAGTATTACCGAGCTGATTGCAAGCTTTTTTCCCATTCGTTTTTCCCCTTTCCTATTTGTATAATGAACTGCTACTCTGCTATTTCCAGGACAGGTACAGCAGCCAATAACGTTTTTGTGTATGGATGCTCTGGAGATTCATAAAGCTCCTCGCAATCCTTTAATTCAACAATTTTCCCTTTATTCATGACCGCCACTCGATCGCTAATATATTTGACGACACTTAAATCATGAGAAATAAACAAATATGTAAGTGAGAATTTCTTTTGCAGGTCAGCGAGCAAATTCAAAATTTGCGCCTGAACAGACACATCCAGCGCCGAAACTGGTTCATCTAGTACAATCAGCTTCGGCCTAATAATTAGCGCTCTCGCAATCCCGATGCGCTGCCTCTGCCCGCCGCTGAACTGATGGGCATAGCGATTTCCAAAGCCAGAACCTAGGCCGACAACATCAAGCATCTCTGCCACCTGTTGTTTTCGATCTTCCTTTGTACCGATTTTGTGGACAATGAGCGGTTCTTCCAATATGTCCTTGATTCTCATCCGTGGATTTAAAGAAGCATAAGGATCCTGGAAGATCATTTGAAAATGCCTCCTCATCGTTCGGAGTTCATTCTGTTTCAGATCGAGCAGTTTTTTGTCTGAAAATACGATTTCACCCGCTGTCGCTTCGGTTAAACGCAAGATGGTTTTTCCAAGTGTCGACTTTCCTGAACCGGATTCTCCCACAATTCCGAGAGTCTCGCCTTCATAAACGGAAAATGATACATCATCCAGTGCTTTGATGTCTTGATTTGCCTTGCTGAAAATGGGTTTTTTCGCCGAATAATATTTTTTAAGATGTTGTACCTTCAGCAATTCTTTTTTCAAGCTGCTCGCCTCCTTCTTCAACAAGAAAACAGCGTGCCAATTGTCCTGTATCCGCTTTATATAGAGGTGGTTCCGCTTGGAAGCAGCGATCAAAGCTTAACGGGCACCTCGGCGCAAATGTGCAGCCTTTTTTTATCGATCCTGGCTTCGGGACGTTTCCTTCTATGGAATAGAGCTTTTTCTTCTTGCTCTCTAACGTCGGTATAGATTGAAAAAGCCCTTGCGTATATGGATGCTTCGGATGCTTAAAAATCGTTTTTACATCGCCTTCCTCTACAATCCGTCCTGCATACATAATCGCTACCCTTTGACACACATTCAGGACAACGCCCAGATCATGCGTGATGAGCATAATTGCTGTCCCGAGCTGTTCATTCATTTGCTTCAGCAATTTTAATATTTGCGCTTGAATCGTCACATCGAGTGCTGTTGTCGGCTCATCGGCAATCAGCATCTTAGGATCACACATTAGGGCCATAGCGATCATAATCCTTTGTCTCATTCCGCCGGATAATTCATGGGGGTATTGTTTTAATAGCTGCGCGGGTCTTGGCAAACCAACGATTTCCATCATTTCTACCGCTTTTTGCTGAGCAGCCTTTTTAGAGATCTTCTTATGTATGGTGACTGATTCTGTTAACTGATCTCCAATTGTAAAAAGGGGATTTAATGAAGTCATAGGTTCTTGAAATATCATTGAGAATTCATTGCCGCGGATTTTTCTCCATTGTTTCTCTTTTAAAGAAAGCAGGTTTTGTTTCCCAAAAAGAACTTGTCCCGTCACAGTCATCTGCTGATTTAACCCCATCATTGATAATGAGGTTACGCTCTTCCCGCATCCTGATTCTCCGACAATTCCCAGAATCTCACCTTTGTTTACACTAAACGATACATCTTTAACTACCTGAGTCAGCTTATTCTTTTTTCCAAATGCTGCAGATAGGCTTTTCACTTCAATGACTTTTTCCGCGGTCAAATTTACCACCTCTTTGTATGCCAATCTGACTATGTATTAGCTTTCGCCTCTCTTTCAATCAACCCTGTATT